>NZ_JBJGZB010000057.1:0-1011 GCF_054050295.1 Geodermatophilus sp. SYSU D01045 | reverse complement strand
TCAGCCGGCGCGGCGGCCGAGGGCGCGGTGGGTCCAGCCGGCGGCGGTCCAGGCCTCCCGGTCCAGGGCGTTGCGGCCGTCGAGCACCCGCTTCTGCTGCACGACCTGCCCGAAGGTGACCGGGTCCAGCTCGCGGTACTGCCGCCACTCGGTGAGCACCAGCACCGCGTCGGCGCCGGCGGCGGCCTGCTCCGGCGTGGCCGCGTAGTCCAGCTGCGGCCACTCCCGGCGGGCGTTGTCGATCGCCGCCGGGTCGGTCACGCACACCACCGCGCCCTGGAGCTGCAGCTGGGCGGCCACGTTCAGCGCCGGGGAGTCGCGGATGTCGTCGGAGTCGGGCTTGAACGCCGCGCCCAGCACGGCGACCTTCTTGCCCAGCAGCGACCCGTCGCAGACCTCGCGGGCCAGCTCCACCATCCGGATCCGGCGGCGCATGTTGATGTTGTCGACCTCGCGCAGGAAGGTCAGCGCCTGGTCCGCGCCCAGTTCGCCGGCGCGGGCCATGAACGCGCGGATGTCCTTGGGCAGGCAGCCGCCGCCGAAGCCCAGGCCGGCGTTGAGGAACTTCCGGCCGATCCGGTCGTCGTGGCCGATCGCGTCGGCCAGCAGTTTCACGTCGGCGCCGGTGGCCTCGCACAGCTCGGCCATCGCGTTGATGAAGGAGATCTTGGTGGCCAGGAAGCTGTTGGCGGCGGTCTTGACCATCTCGGCGGTGGCGTGGTCGGTGCTCACCTTCGGGGTGCCGCGGGCCACGATGGGGGCGTAGACCTCGTCGAGCAGGGCCTCGGCGATCTGCCCGGCGCCGTCGGCGGGCAGGCCGTAGACCAGCCGGTCCGGCCGCAGGGTGTCGGCCACGGCGAACCCCTCCCGCAGGAACTCCGGGTTCCACGCCAGCAGCACCCCGGGCACCTTCTCACCGAACAGGGCGGCGAGCCCGGCCGCGGTCCCCACCGGGACCGTGGACTTGCCCACCACCAGGTCCCCCGGCTGCACCACCTGCAGCAGCGCCTC
>NZ_JBJGZB010000056.1:0-3201 GCF_054050295.1 Geodermatophilus sp. SYSU D01045 | reverse complement strand
CCCCCCCCCCCCCCCCCCCCCCCCCCCCCCCCCCCCCCCCCCCCCCCCCCCCCCCCCCCCCCCCCCCCCCCCCCCCCCCCCCCCCCCCCCCCCGGAGGGTGGGCGGCGATCGGGTCACCTCGGAGAACCCGCGGGCGGAGCGGACGGGCTGCCGGGCAGAATGGCCTCCCGTGTCCGGCGCCAACGACCCCTACGACCCCAAGCAGGTCGCGGCCCTGTCCGCCGAGGCCCTCGACGCCGCCGTCGCCGCGGCCCGCGAGGCCTTCGCGGGAGCGGGCGACCTCGAGGCGCTGGCCGCCGTCCGCCCGGCCCACCTCGGCGACCGCGCGCCCGTGCCGCTGGCCCGCCGCGAGCTCGGCGCGCTGCCGCCGGCCGCCCGCGCCGACGCCGGCAAGCGGGTGAACGCGGCGCGGGTCGCCGTCACCGCGGCCTACGAGACGCGCCGGGCCGAGCTCGAGGCCGAGCGCGACGCCCGGGCGCTGGCCGAGGAGCGGGTCGACGTCACCCTGCCCTGGGACCGCACCCCGCGCGGCGCCCGCCACCCGCTGACCACGCTGCAGGAGCGGATCGCCGACGTGTTCGTCGGCATGGGCTACGAGGTGGCCGACGGCCCGGAGCTCGAGGCCGAGTGGTTCAACTTCGACGCGCTCAACATCGGCCGCGACCACCCGGCGCGCACGATGATGGACACCCTGTTCGTCGCCCCCGAGGACTCCGGCCTGGTGCTGCGCACGCACACCAGCCCGGTGCAGGCCCGCACGCTGCTGTCGCGCACGCCGCCGGTGTACGTCGTCGCGCCCGGGCGGGTCTACCGCACCGACGAGCTCGACGCGACGCACACCCCGGTCTTCCACCAGGTCGAGGGCCTGGCCGTCGACCGCGGGCTGACGATGGCGCACCTGCGCGGCACCCTCGACCACCTCGCGCGGGCGCTGTTCGGCCCCGAGGCGGTCACCCGCTGGCGGCCGTCGTACTTCCCGTTCACCGAGCCCTCGGCGGAGTTCGACGTCTGGTTCCCCGAGCACCGCGACGGCCCGCGCTGGGTCGAGTGGGGCGGCTGCGGGATGGTCAACCCGCGGGTGCTCGTCGCCTGCGGCGTCGACCCGGAGGAGTACAGCGGCTTCGCCTTCGGCATGGGCATCGAGCGGGCGCTGCAGTTCCGCGCCGGCGTCGGCGACATGCGCGACATCGTCGAGGGCGACGTCCGGTTCACGAGCGCGTTCGGAGTGGAGCTGTAGATGCGGGTCCCCGTCGGCTGGCTGGCCGAGTACGTCGACGTCCCCGCCGGGACCACCGTCGAGGACCTCGACGCCGCCTTCGTCCGGCTCGGCCTGGAGGTCGAGGAGGTCCACACCCCGGCCGAGGTCACCGGCCCGCTCGTGGTCGGCCGGGTGCTGGAGATCGAGGAGCTCACCGGCTTCAAGAAGCCGATCCGCTGGTGCCAGGTCGACGTCGGCGAGGGCACCCCGCGCGGGATCGTCTGCGGGGCGAGCAACTTCGCGGTGGGGGACAGCGTCGTCGTCGCGCTGCCCGGTGCCGTGCTGCCCGGCGGGTTCGAGATCGCCGCGCGGAAGACCTACGACCACGTCTCCGACGGGATGATCTGCTCGGTCCGCGAGCTGGGCATCGGCGAGGACCACGCCGGGATCCTGGTGCTGGGCGAGGGCGTCGAGCCCGGCGCGGACGCCCGCCCCGTCGTGGGCCTCGACGACGTCGTCATCGAGCTCAACGTCACCCCCGACCGCGGCTACTGCCTGTCGATGCGCGGCGTCGCCCGCGAGATGGGCACCGGCCTCGGCGTCCCGTGGCGCGACCCGGCCGCGGCGGCGCCGCCCGCCTGGTCCGGCGAGCCGGCCTGGGAGGTGACCGTCGCCGACGCCGACCGCTGCGACCGGTTCTCGATGGTCGCGCTGGAGGGCCTGGACCCGACCGCGCCCAGCCCGTGGTGGATGCGCCGCCGGCTCGCGCAGTCGGGGGTCCGCTCGATCTCCCTGGCCGTGGACGTCACCAACTACGTGATGCTCGAGCTCGGCCAGCCGATGCACGCCTTCGACCGGGACGCGGTGACCGGCCCGATCGTCGTGCGGCGGGCCCGCGAGGGCGAGCGGCTGACCACCCTCGACGGCGCCGACCGGGCGCTGTCCGGCGACGACCTGCTCATCACCGACGACACGGGCCCGATCGGGCTGGCCGCGGTGATGGGCGGCGCCTCCACCGAGATCGGCGACGGCACCACGAACGTACTGCTCGAGGCCGCGCACTGGGAGCCCACCGGCGTCGCGCGCACCGCCCGCCGGCACCGGCTGCCCAGCGAGGCCGCCCGCCGCTTCGAGCGCGGCGTCGACCCGGAGATGACCGTCGCCGCGCTGGCCCGCGCCGCGCAGCTGCTCGGCGAGTACGGCGGCGCCCGCGTCGTCGGCGCGCTCGTCGACGTCGACACCCGCGGCCCGCGCCCGTCGATCGCGCTGGACGCCGCGAAGCCCGGCCGGGTCTCCGGCGTCCCGTACGCGCCGGCCCGGGTGGTCGAGCTGCTGGAGGCCGTCGGCTGCGCGGTGGAGGCCGACGGCGGCTCGCTGACCGTCACCCCGCCGTCCTGGCGCCCGGACCTCACCGACCCGGCCGACCTGGTCGAGGAGGTCGTCCGGCTGGCCGGCTACGACGACGTCCCCTCGGTGCTGCCGACCGCCCCGCCCGGCCGCGGGCTCACCGAGACCCAGCGCCGCCGCCGCGCGGTCGGCCGGGCGCTGGCCGAGGCCGGCTACGTCGAGGCGCCGTCCTACCCGTTCGTCGGCGCCCCGGCGCTGGACGCCCTCGGCCTCGCCGACGACGACCCGCGCCGCCGGGTCGTGCTCGTGCGCAACCCGCTGTCGGAGGAGGAGCCGGCGCTGCGCACCACGCTGCTGCCCGGCCTGCTGGCGACGCTGGCCCGCAACCTCTCCCGCGGCCGGCGCGACGTCGCCCTGTTCGAGCACGGCGCGGTCTTCCCGGGCGACCGGCGCACCCCCGCGCCGCTGCCCGGCGTCGACCGCCGGCCCGACGACGAGACCCTCGCCGCCCTGCTCGGCGCGGTGCCCGACCAGCCCTGGCACGTCGCGGTGGGGGGGGGGGGGGGGGGGGGGGGGGGGGGGGGGGGGGGGGGGGGGGGGGGGGGGGGGGGGGGGGTGGCGGGCGCGGGCGCGCGGCGGGGGGCCGCCGGCGGGG
>NZ_JBJGZB010000055.1:0-3493 GCF_054050295.1 Geodermatophilus sp. SYSU D01045 | reverse complement strand
CACCGGCCGGTGGGGACGGGACCCTCGTCGCGTCGGGTACCGGTCAGGCGCGGGCGGCGCCCAGCGCCTCGGCGGCCATCCGGTCCAGCCGCTCGGCCACCTGCAGCGCGGTCACCGGGCGCTGCCCCACCGGGGCGAGGCACGCCGAGACCAGCGCGGCCTCCTCGTCGGTCAGGCCGGGGGCGATCGCGGGCTCGGCGCTCATCACCCGGCGGATGGCCAGCAGCGGCTCGCCGTCGGGCAGCTCGCCGTACAGGCCGGTGCCGGTGAGCGCCCGGTTGAGGGTGGCGCCCAGCGCGAACACCTCGGTCGCCCGCGAGGGCCGGTCGCCGCGCAGCAGCGCCGGGTCCAGGAACTCGACCGAGGCGGCGCTGGCCATGCCGGTCAGCGTGACGCCCGGCGCGAGGTAGCGCGCCAGGCCGAGGTCGGAGAGCTTGCCGCCGTCCTCGGTGAGCAGGACGTTGGCCGGCTTGATGTCACCGTGGGTCAGGCCCGCCTCGTGCAGCGCGTGCGCGGCGTGCGCGGCGTGCGCCACCGCGCGCAGCACCTCGCCGCGGCTCAGCGGCCGCGCCGGGGCGGCCAGCGAGCCGAGGGGGCAGTACTCCATCGCGTACAGGAAGCTGTCCTGCAGCACGGCGTCGTAGACCCGGACCAGGTACGGCGAGGCCACCTGCGCGAACGCGCGCAGCTCCCGCACGCCCCGCTCGTAGGCCTGCTCGCTGTGGGTGCCGGTGAAGACCTTGACCGCGACGTACTCGTCGGGCAGGCCGAGCCGTGCCGGTGGGCGGGCGAGGTAGAAGCGGCCGTTGTTGCCCTCACCGAGCACGCGGACCACCTGGTAGTCCGCGATGGTGGCAGGCGCCGCGCCCACCAGGCCGACGGCATCCATGCATGTCCTCCTGAAACGCTGTCTCCCCGGCCGCGCCGGGACGCCGCGGTGCGCGGCAGCGGCACAGTGTGCCGGGGGACCCGCCGTCCGGGAACCGGTTCGCGCCTGCCGAGAAGCCGCGCGCGCGGGACCCCTACGGCCGGACCGCCGCGGCTAGCATCCGCGCCCGGCGTGGCCCCGGGTGCCCGGTTCCCGCCATCCCACCCGACCCCCGCGCGGTCCCACGCGGCGCGGACAGCTACGCCCGGAGAACACGTGGAAGCGCGCCCCGTCGCAGAGATCATCGCCTACGTCTTCGTCGACCTCGCGGTGATCATGGTCATCGCCCGGCTGATGGGGCGGCTGGCCGTCAAGGTGGGTCAGCCGGCCGTCGTCGGTGAGATCGTCGCCGGCATCCTCCTCGGCCCGACGCTGCTCGGCGCCCTGCCGGGCGACCTGGACCTGCTGCTGTTCCCGACCGACATCCGGCCCTTCCTCAACGTGCTGGCCCAGCTCGGCCTGGTGCTGTTCATGTTCCTGGTCGGTCTCGAGGTGGACCTGTCGTTCATGCGCGGCCGGGAGAAGGTGGCCGTGTCGGTGTCGCTGGCGTCGATCCTGCTGCCGTTCGCGCTGGGCGTGCTGCTGGCGACCTACCTGCACACCCAGCACGACGTCTTCACCGCCACCGACGGGTCGACCTCGGCGATCCCCTTCCTCGGGTTCGCGCTGTTCATGGGCGTGGCCATGTCCATCACCGCGTTCCCCGTGCTCGCGCGGATCCTCGCCGAGCGGCAGATGCACCGCGTCCCCACGGGCGTCCTCGCGCTGGCCTGCGCCGCCGTCGACGACGTCCTGGCCTGGTGCCTGCTGGCCGTCGTCGTGGCGATCGTGGCCGCCTCCTCGTTCAGCGGCGTGGTGCTGATCCTCGGCCTGTCGGTGGCGTTCGCCCTGGTGATGTTCCTGGTGGTCAGGCCGCTGCTGCGGGTCCTCGTCACCCGCTACGAGCGGCTCGGGCAGCTCACCCCGGAGATGCTCGCCGGCGTCCTCATCGGCATCCTCGCCAGCGCCTGGGTGGCCGAGGAGATCGGCATCCACTTCATCTTCGGCGCGTTCCTCTTCGGCGTCGTCATGCCGCGCAAGGGCGCCGCCCGGCTCAACCACGAGATCATCGACCGGCTCGAGCAGGTCAGCGTGCTCCTGCTGCTGCCGGTCTTCTTCGTCATCACCGGCCTCAACGTCGACGTCGGCGCGATCGACCTGGCCGGCCTCGGCGAGCTCGGCCTCATCCTGCTGGTCGCCATCTCCGGCAAGTTCGTCGGCGCGTTCGCCGCCGCCCGGGCGATGCGGGTCCCGCGGCGCCAGTCCACCGCCCTGGCCACGCTGATGAACACCCGCGGGCTGACCGAGCTGGTCATCCTCAACATCGGCGTCCAGCAGGGCGTGCTCGACGGCGAGATGTTCACGCTCATGGTGATCATGGCGCTGGTGACGACGGGCATGGCCACGCCGCTGCTCAACCTCGTCTACCCCAAGCGCATCCTCGACCGGGACATCGCCGCGGCGGAGCGGGCCGAGCTGGGGCTCACCGAGGCCTACACCGTCCTGGTCGTCGTGGACGAGCCCGACCGGGACGCCGCCCTGGTGGACCTGGCCTGCGACCTGGTGGGCCGCGAGTCGCCCGCGCAGGTCGTGCTGACCCGCGTGGTCCGCCGGTCCCGTCCCAAGCCCGAGGTGTCCACCGGTCTCGGCGCCGACCTCGAGCTGATGGCCACCGTGGCCGACGAGCTGCGGACCCTCGCCCGGATCGTCGAGGCGCGAGGGCTGAAGGCATCGGTCGCGTCGCGGTTCAGCGAGGACCCGTGGGCGGAGGTGGCCGACCTGGCCGGCAGCAGCCAGGCCGACGTCGTCCTGGTCCGCAGCGGCTGGGGCATCGTCGAGGGCGCGCTCGCGGCAGACGGCGCCGGCACCCCCTGGCCGCCGTCCCTGCGCGGCTCGGTGGTCACCGTCTCGGGCGAGCTGGGCGAGGCGGGCCTGCAGCCGGGCGGGCCGGTCGCGGTGCTGCAGGACGGCGACGCCTCCGGGCGGGCCGCGCTCCGGCTGGCCGCGCACGCCGCCGTGGGTCGCCGGGTGCCGCTGCAGCTGCGGGCCGCGGAGGGCCGGCGGGGCGTCCGGCGCAACGTGGCCGACTCGCTGCGCAAGGCCGGCGTCCAGGTCGCCGCGGAGACCGAGACGCTGCCCGCCCTGCTGCTCGCCCCGGCCGGTGCGGGTCCGGTCCCGGCCGCCGACGACCTGACGCCGATCCTGCTGGTGCACGCCGGCACGGCCGACAGCGACCGCGACATGGACGAGACCCTGGCCGGCATCGCCGCCCGCCCCGGGGCGCTCTGAGTCCCGCTCCCCCGCAGGCCCGGAGCCCGCGTCCCGTTCGAGGGGACGCGGGCTCCGTCGTTCCCGGTGCCGTTCCCCGGGGGGGCGCCACCTCCCCGTCACGCGCTCGTGCTCTGCACACGGGTGGGTGCAGAGCACGGGTCCACCCGGGACGGCACCCGGGCCCGGGTGGGCGCCCAGCGGGACTCCTCCTGCCGGCGCGGGGGCTCGTGCCCGCCCCCCCGGGGTGATGACGCC
>NZ_JBJGZB010000054.1:0-5518 GCF_054050295.1 Geodermatophilus sp. SYSU D01045 | reverse complement strand
TGAATGGTTGTCCGGCGGCGTCCTACTCTCCCACCCCGTCTCCGGGGCAGTACCATCGGCGCTGAGAGGCTTAGCTTCCGGGTTCGGAATGGGTCCGGGCGTTTCCCTCTCGCCATGGCCGCCGTAACACTGTGAACATGTCCCCGGCCCATCCCCCGGTGTGTTGCTGAGGGGGTGGGGGGTCGGGTGCGTTCAGAACCGCACAGTGGACGCGAGACAGCAAAGCTTGGAGGAGTGTGTGGTCAAGCCCTCGGCCTGTTAGTACCGGTCAGCTCGCACGCCTTGCGGCGCTTCCACTTCCGGCCTATCAACCCGCTGGTCTGGGCGGGGGCCTTACCCGGTTGCTCCCGGTGAGAGACCTCATCTTGAAGCGAGCTTCCCGCTTAGATGCTTTCAGCGGTTATCCCTGCCGAACGTAGCCAACCAGCAGTGCACCTGGCGGTACAACTGGCACACCAGAGGTTCGTCCGTCCCGGTCCTCTCGTACTAGGGACAGCTCTTCGCAAGTCTCTTACGCGCACGGCGGATAGGGACCGAACTGTCTCACGACGTTCTAAACCCAGCTCGCGTACCGCTTTAATGGGCGAACAGCCCAACCCTTGGGACCTACTCCAGCCCCAGGATGCGACGAGCCGACATCGAGGTGCCAAACCATCCCGTCGATATGGACTCTTGGGGAAGATCAGCCTGTTATCCCCGGGGTACCTTTTATCCGTTGAGCGACACCGCTTCCACCTGCCGGTGCCGGGTCACTAGTCCCAGCTTTCGCTCCTGCTCGACCCGTCGGTCTCACAGTCAAGCTCCCTTGTGCACTTGCACTCGACACCTGATTGCCAACCAGGCTGAGGGAACCTTTGGGCGCCTCCGTTACATTTTGGGAGGCAACCGCCCCAGTTAAACTACCCACCTGACACTGTTCCTGATCCGGCTCACGGACCGAGGTTAGACATCCAATTCGACCAGAGTGGTATTTCAACGGCGACTCCACCGACACTGGCGTGCCGGCTTCCCAGTCTCCCACCTATCCTACACAAGCCGAACCGAACACCAATATCAAGCTGTAGTGAAGGTCCCGGGGTCTTTCCGTCCTGCCGCGCGTAACGAGCATCTTTACTCGTAGTGCAATTTCGCCGAGCCTGTGGTTGAGACAGCTGAGAAGTCGTTACGCCATTCGTGCAGGTCGGAACTTACCCGACAAGGAATTTCGCTACCTTAGGATGGTTATAGTTACCACCGCCGTTTACTGGCGCTTGAGTTCTGAGCTTCGCCTCGCGGCTAACCCGTCCCCTTAACGTTCCAGCACCGGGCAGGCGTCAGTCCGTATACCTCGTCTTACGACTTCGCACGGACCTGTGTTTTTAGTAAACAGTCGCTTCTCACTGGTCTCTGCGGCCCCCTCCCGCTGCCCACGGCGTGCGTGTTCACGGGCGAGGGCCCCCCTTCTCCCGAAGTTACGGGGGCATTTTGCCGAGTTCCTTAACCACAGTTCGCTCGATCGCCTCGGTATTCTCTACCTGACCACCTGAGTTGGTTTGGGGTACGGGCCGCTCGGAACTCGCTAGAGGCTTTTCTCGGCAGCATAGGATCATCGGATTCGCCTCATTCGGCTACGCGTCAGGCCTCACCCTGCATGCGCCACGGATTTGCCTATGGCGCGGGCCACACCCTTGCACCGGTACCACCACTCACCGGCCCGACTACCTTCCTGCGTCACCCCATCGCTTGCCTACTACCAGCTCGGGTCCCCAGCTACTCCCACCCCGACCCCGAAGGGGCGGAGCGGTTTCGGTGGGTCAGCATCACTGGCCTCGGCAGGGGCGTTCCTTCGCGGGTACGGGAATATCAACCCGTTGTCCATCGACTACGCCTGTCGGCCTCGCCTTAGGTCCCGACTCACCCTGGGCGGATTAGCCTGGCCCAGGAACCCTTGGTCTTCCGGCGGGGGAGGTTCTCACTCCCCTCTCGCTACTCATGCCTGCATTCTCACTCGCGTGGCGTCCACGGCTGGCTTCCGCCGCCGCTTCACCCGCCACACGACGCTCCCCTACCCACCCCGCCCCCTGGCCGGCCCTCCCGCAGGAGACCCGACGGAGTATCGGCGGAGTGCCACGGCTTCGGCGGTGTGCTTGAGCCCCGCTACATTGTCGGCGCGGAACCACTTGACCAGTGAGCTATTACGCACTCTTTCAAGGATGGCTGCTTCTAAGCCAACCTCCTGGTTGTCACTGCGATCCCACATCCTTTTCCACTTAGCACACGCTTAGGGGCCTTAGCCGATGATCTGGGCTGTTTCCCTCTCGACTACGAACCTTATCGCCCGCAGTCTCACTGCCGCGCTCTCACTTACCGGCATTCGGAGTTTGGTTGACGTCAGTAACCTTGTGGGGCCCATCGGCCATCCAGTGCTCTACCTCCGGCAAGAAACACGCGACGCTGCACCTAAATGCATTTCGGGGAGAACCAGCTATCACCGGGTTTGATTGGCCTTTCACCCCTACCCACAGCTCATCCCCCAGGTTTTCAACCCTGGTGGGTTCGGTCCTCCACGCGGTCTTACCCGCGCTTCAACCTGGCCATGGGTAGATCACCCGGCTTCGGGTCTAGAGCACGCGACTCACACGACGCCCTGTTCGGACTCGCTTTCGCTACGGCTACCCCTCACGGGTTAACCTCGCCACGTACCGCTAACTCGCAGGCTCATTCTTCAAAAGGCACGCCATCACCGGCCCGCCACGAGGACGAGATTCCCGGCTCTGACGGCTTGTAGGCACACGGTTTCAGGTACTATTTCACTCCCCTCCCGGGGTACTTTTCACCTTTCCCTCACGGTACTCGTCCGCTATCGGTCACCAGGGAGTATTCAGGCTTAGCGGGTGGTCCCGCCCGATTCACACCGAATTCCACGGGCTCGGTGCTACTTGGGAACATCTGCAAAGGAAGAGACCGGGCTTTCGAGTACGGGGCTCTCACCCTCTACGGCGACCCCTTCCAGAGGCCTTCCTCTAACCCGGATCTTTTCTGACTTCCCGCCGGTCCGGCAGAACCGGCACACACACGTCCCACGACCCCGCCTCCACAACCCCTGCCGGGTCTCACATGGAAACGGTTTAGCCTCGATCCGCTTTCGCTCGCCACTACTCACGGAATCACGGTTGTTTTCTTCTCCTGTGGGTACTGAGATGTTTCACTTCCCCACGTTCCCTCCACACGCCCTATGTGTTCAGGCGCGGGTCACACCACATGACTGGTGCGGGGTTTCCCCATTCGGACACCCTCGGATCAACGCTCGGTTGGCAGCTCCCCGAGGCTTATCGCAGCCTCCCACGTCCTTCATCGGCTCCTGGTGCCCAGGCATCCACCGTGTGCCCTCAACATCTTGGCCACACTTACCTACAAACCATCGAACTGAAGCTCCGACCCGCAGGTCGGAGCTCATAAGATGCTCGCGTCCACTGTGCAGTTCTCAACGACCAACCCGTCACCCGCCCCCACAGACCCCACCGGCCCGCACACGTGCGGCGATGTGGAATCGGGACGGGCCCGGACAGAGACAACGACCCCCACGCACCGGCCACGGCCGGCGGCGGGGTCCGCTCCCTCAGGACCCAACAGCGTGCCTACGACCCCCACCACCCGCGACTCCGATCCACACCCGGCGCCCCGAAGGACACCCGGCAGTACTGGGAGCCGGCGCGCGGCCGGCGGCCGAACTGGTCAGCGTTCCACCCTCGAGCACTGCCTCGAACACTCGTGACCACCCGGTCGTGGGCGGCCATCACGGCCCGAGCACAGCTCTGCACCCGACAGACGACGTCTGCCGAGTGAGTTGCTCCTTAGAAAGGAGGTGATCCAGCCGCACCTTCCGGTACGGCTACCTTGTTACGACTTCGTCCCAATCGCCGATCCCGCCTTCGACGGCTCCCTCCCACGAGGGGTTGGGCCACCGGCTTCGGGCGTTACCGACTTTCGTGACGTGACGGGCGGTGTGTACAAGGCCCGGGAACGTATTCACCGCAGCGTTGCTGATCTGCGATTACTAGCGACTCCAACTTCATGGGGTCGAGTTGCAGACCCCAATCCGAACTGAGACCGGCTTTTTGGGATTCGCTCCACCTCGCGGTATCGCAGCCCTTTGTACCGGCCATTGTAGCATGTTTGCAGCCCTAGACATAAGGGGCATGATGATTTGACGTCATCCCCACCTTCCTCCGAGTTGACCCCGGCAGTCTCCCATGAGTCCCCACCATCACGTGCTGGCAACATGGAACGAGGGTTGCGCTCGTTGCGGGACTTAACCCAACATCTCACGACACGAGCTGACGACAACCATGCACCACCTGTGCACGACCCCGAAGGACACCGTATCTCTACGGCTTTTCCGTGCATGTCAAGCCTAGGTAAGGTTCTTCGCGTTGCATCGAATTAAGCAACATGCTCCGCCGCTTGTGCGGGCCCCCGTCAATTCCTTTGAGTTTTAGCCTTGCGGCCGTACTCCCCAGGCGGGGCGCTTAATGCGTTAGCTGCGGCACGGAGACCGTGGAATGGCCCCCACACCTAGCGCCCAACGTTTACGGCGTGGACTACCAGGGTATCTAATCCTGTTCGCTCCCCACGCTTTCGCTCCTCAGCGTCAGTATCGGCCCAGAGACCCGCCTTCGCCACCGGTGTTCCTCCTGATATCTGCGCATTTCACCGCTACACCAGGAATTCCAGTCTCCCCTGCCGAACTCGAGTCCGCCCGTATCGACTGCAGGCCCGGAGTTGAGCTCCGGGTTTTCACAGCCGACGCGACGAACCGCCTACGAGCTCTTTACGCCCAATAATTCCGGACAACGCTTGCACCCTACGTATTACCGCGGCTGCTGGCACGTAGTTGGCCGGTGCTTCTTCTGCAGGTACCGTCACCCATACAGGCTTCGTCCCTGCTGAAAGAGGTTTACAACCCGAAGGCCGTCATCCCCCACGCGGCGTCGCTGCGTCAGGCTTCCGCCCATTGCGCAATATTCCCCACTGCTGCCTCCCGTAGGAGTCTGGGCCGTGTCTCAGTCCCAGTGTGGCCGGTCACCCTCTCAGGCCGGCTACCCGTCGTCGCCTTGGTAGGCCACTACCCCACCAACAAGCTGATAGGCCGCGGGCCCATCCCCGGCCGGAAACCCTTTTCACCACCGTCCATGCGGACAGCGGTGCACATCCGGTATTAGCCCCAATTTCTTGGAGTTATCCCGAAGCCGGGGGCAGGTTGCCCACGTGTTACTCACCCGTTCGCCACTCATCCCCCACCGAAGCGGGTTCAGCGTTCGACTTGCATGTGTTAAGCACGCCGCCAGCGTTCGTCCTGAGCCAGGATCAAACTCTCCGTAGATGAATTTGCATCCGGCTGAGAACCGCGACCTGACCGATCGCGACATCCATCAACCAAAGGAACCCACAACCCGACCGGACACACCGGCCAGGCCACGGGGGTTTGTTACTTGGCACTGACTTTCGGCACGCTGTTGAGTTCTCAAGGAGCGGACGC
>NZ_JBJGZB010000053.1:0-9773 GCF_054050295.1 Geodermatophilus sp. SYSU D01045 | reverse complement strand
CCCCCCCCCCCCCCCCCCCCCCCCCCCCCCCCCCCCCCCCCCCCCCCCCCCCCCCCCCCCCCCCCCCCCCCCCCCCCCCCCCCCCCCCCCCCCCCCCGGCCTCTCGTCGTCCCGGGCCGGTGGGGCCCGCTCAGGCCTTGAAGCCGGGCAGCCACTCCTCGATGACGCCGCGGTAGTCGGCGGCGGCGTCGAGCTGGCACAGCACGCCGATGGAGCCGATCGTCACCCGGTGGATGAGCAGGTAGGCCGGCGGCAGGTTGAGCTGGCGGCCGAGCTTGCTGGCCTCGGTGCGGGGGTCGGCGAGGCGCGCGGCCTGCTCCTGCATCCACGCCCGGGTGAACCGGAAGCCCGGGCTCTCGACCGGCTCCAGCATCGGCCGCAGGTAGTCGAGCACGCCCTGGGCGTCGACCTCGATGCCCGGCCGCACGAACCCCTCGGCGCGCAGGTCGGTCAGCACCTCCTCGGCGCGGCCCTCCAGCGCCCAGCGGACCAGGCGGCCGATCGGCTCGGGCAGCCCGTCGGGGAGCCGGGCGGTGGCGCCGAAGTCGATGACGCCGAGCCGGTCGCCCTCGACGAGCCGGAAGTTGCCCGGGTGCGGGTCGGCGTGCAGCAGCCCGGCCCGCTGCGGGGCGGAGAAGTGCAGCACGGCCATGAGGTGACCGGCGCGGTCACGCTGCTCGCGGGTGCCTTCGGTGATGACCCGCGACAGCGGCAGGCCCTCCAGCCACTCCGAGACGATCACCTTGGGCGCGCTGGCCACCACACGCGGCACGACGATCTCCGGGTCGCCCGCGTAGGCGGCGGCGAACTGCCGCTGCGCGTCGGCCTCCAGCCCGTAGTCGAGCTCCTCGATCACCCGGGCGCGCAGCTCGGCGATCAGCGGCTTGACGTCCATGCCGGGGAACAGCGCGGCGAACAGCCGGGCGAACCGGGACAGCTGGTTGAGGTCGGCCATCAGCGCGGTGGCCGCGCCCGGGTACTGGATCTTCACGGCGACGTCGCGGCCGTCGCGCCAGGTGGCGCGGTGCACCTGGCCGATGCTGGCGGCCGCGGCGGGCTGGTCGTCGAACTCGCGGAAGCGGGTGCGCCACGTGCCGCCGAGCTGCTGGGCGAGCACCGCGTGCACGGTGCGCACCGGCATCGGCGGCGCCTCCTCCTGGAGCTTGACCAGCGCCTCCCGGTAGGGCGCGGCCACCTCCTCGGGGACGGCGGCCTCGAACACCGACAGCGTCTGGCCGAGCTTCATCGCCCCGCCCTTGAGCTGCCCGAGGACGGCGAACAGCTGCTCGGCGGTGCGCTGCTGCAGCTCCGCGGTGACCGCCTCGGAGGACCGTCCCGACAGCCGCTTGCCGATCCCCAGCGTGGCGCGGCCGGCCGCACCCAGGGGGAGCGAGGCCAGCCGCGCGGTGCGCGAGATCGAGCCCCTCGGGATCCCCCGTGCGTCGTCGGTCACCGTGCCATTGTCCCCGACGCGGAGCCCGGGCCGCTGACGGAGCCGTGGTGATCGTCACCCGGAGGGGCGGACGTCCCTGCCGCACCCGCAGGACGGGTGCGGCGGCCAGCGGCGCAGCCGCGGGACGAGTCCCGGGGGCGCCAGCTCCACCGTGCCCGCCAGCGCCGCCGGGCTGCCGCTGCCGTCGAGGTAGGCCAGCGCCGTCTGCGCCGCGGCCAGCGCGGTCGCCCAGCAGGTGAGGGTGGACCCGCCGGGGACGTCGGCGGCGGTGAGCTGGGCGGCGAGCACCGGCCAGTGCGGGTCGGCGTCACGACGGCGCAGGTCGGCGCACCGCAGGCAGCCGGTGACGCCGGGGACCACCAGTGGCCCGACGACGCCGGTGTCGCCGCGGACGGCGGCCACCAGGTGCGCCACGCCGGCGTCCCGCAGCCCGGCGACCAGCGGGTCGGACGCCGCCCACGGCCGGGCGAGGACGACCAGGTCGGGGACGGCGCCCGGCGGCAGCGGGCGCAGGTCGGTGAGCGGGCTGGCGCGGCGGACGGCGTCCGCGGCGGCGAGCGAGCGGGCCCGCCCCTCGTCGGCCGCGGTGAGCCCGCCGGCGACCGCGTCCGCCGCGGTCGCGACGCCGCCGTCGCGGACGTCGACGCGGCCCACGCCGCTGGCGGCCAGCAGCGTCGCCACGGGGACGCCGACCCGGGTCGCGCCCTCGACGACGACCGTCGCCGCGCGCCGGGCGTGCCAGCGCACCGCGCCGTCGGGGTCCCGTGCGGCGGGCAGCTCCGCGGCGGTGCGGGCCGCCGCGGCCGGGCCGGCGTCGGAGGCGAGCAGGTCCGCGGCCTCGAGGTCGACCAGCGTGCCGGTGGCCCGCAGGTGCTCGAGCAGGGCGGCGACCGAGCGGGGGTCGAGACCGTCGCCGGCGGCGTCGGCGAGCACGGTCCGCTGGCTGCGCCGGCCGTCGAGGCCGCGCAGCAGGGCGGTCACCGCGGCCGGGGCGGAGCCGACGAGCACGCCGTCGCGCTCGACGCCGCCGACCTGGACGGCGTCGGGGGAGCGGCGCAGCAGCGGCGTGCCCGGGGGGAGCAGGGGGTGGGCGGTGTCGGACACCCGCGCAGGGTGGCAGGACCGGGCCGGCGCCCGCTGCCGTCGTCCACAGGGTCCGGGACGACGACGGCGGCGCCCGCCGTGCGGGACGCCGCCGTCAGGAGGGCAGTGGCTAGGCCTTGCCGAGGATCCGGTTCATCTTGGTGCCGCAGACCGGGCAGGTGCCCTGGGCCATCCGGCGGCCGGACTCGCTGACCTTGACCTCGCCGTCGAAGTCCCGCTTCTCCTTGCACTTCACGCAGTAGCCGTTGTAGCTGTCCGCCACGGTGCCTCCTCGTCGACTGCTCGGCGCCCGTCCGGGCGCCGCCTCCGCGAACGCTACCCGGACGGTCCCGTCCGACCCGTGTGACCGGGGGACCTGTCCCCCGGCGCTGCCCACAGCCTGTGGACAGGGCTGTGGAGACGGTGGGGACCCGGCGGCGTGTCGCTGTGTGCAGCCGGGGGAGGGGCCGGCGTCCACCCGCCCGTCGCCGGCCCGTTCTCCGGCCGTCACCTGCGCGGACGTCGTCCGCCCCGCTGTGGACGGAGCGTCCGGCCGCCGGTGCCGGGTGTCCACCGTCCGTGCGACTCGTACCCGAGCGGGTGGCTCCCCTCCGCGCGTCGTCGGCGGCCGGTGGCTACCGTCCTCCCGTGCCCGGATCGACCTCCGACCCCTCGCACGGCCCCTCGTCCACGGACGGGCCGGTCGAGGTGCGCCGCAGCGCGCGCCGCCGTCGGACGGTGACCGCGTACCGCGAGTCGGGGCGGACGATCGTGCTCATCCCGGCGGCGTTCACGCCGGCCGAGGAGCGGCGCTGGGTGGCCCAGATGGTGGCCAAGCTGCAGACCCGGGAGGAGCGGCGCCGCCGGTCCCTGGGCGGCGACGAGGAGCTCATGAGCCGGGCCCGGGCGCTGTCGGCCGCGCACCTCGACGGCGTGCCGCAGCCGACCAGCGTGCGGTGGGTGGACAACCAGCAGCGCCGCTGGGGCTCGTGCACCCCCGCCGACGGCAGCATCCGGCTGTCGAGCCGGCTGCGGTCGATGCCGGAGTACGTCGTCGACTACGTGCTGGTGCACGAGCTGGCGCACCTGCTCGAGGCCAGCCACGACGCGCGCTTCTGGGCGCTGGTGAGCCGCTACCCGCGGGCCGAGCGGGCCCGCGGCTTCCTCGAGGGCGTCGAGTCCGCGCGGGCCGACGGCGCCGGCGGGGACGACGGCGACCTCGTCGACTGAGTGAGGACCCCCTCGCCCCCCGCCGCTCGCAGGCTCGCGGCAGGACCCGGCGAGGGGGCCGTTCCAGCACGTCACCTGGCTCGCGGCGGAGCCCTGCGCTGAGCCCACCCCGCCGCTCGATCGCGGGAGCCTCCGGCCCCCACTCCTCCCGGCGCCTCGCAGGGCGTCCTCAGCGGGTGGGGGTCTCCCCCTCGCTGTCGGTGTCCCCGCCGTCGGTGTCCCCGCCGTCGCTGTGGCCGTCGGTGTCCCCGGCCGGCTCGGTCAGGGCGCGCAGCTCGTCAT
The DNA here is from genome assembly GCF_054050295.1 of Geodermatophilus sp. SYSU D01045. Classification (NCBI taxonomy): domain Bacteria; kingdom Bacillati; phylum Actinomycetota; class Actinomycetes; order Geodermatophilales; family Geodermatophilaceae; genus Geodermatophilus; species Geodermatophilus sp. SYSU D01045. The sequence goes on along the minus strand of NZ_JBJGZB010000053.1, from coordinate 5,725 downwards.
CGACGCCCTGGCGGGCGACGAAGTCCAGCGGCTCGTCGAGGTCGTCGGAGGTGGGCAGCAGGTCCGGGTGCGACCAGAGCCGGTCGCGGGCCTCCGTGCCGTGCTGCTGCGCCATGGCGCCCCAGACGGTGGCGGCGTCGCGCAGCCGGCGCGGCCGCAGCTGCAGGCCGACCAGCGTGGCGAAGGTCTGCTCGGCCGGGCCGCCCGAGGCGCGGCGGCGGCGCATCGTCTCCGCCAGCGCCCCGTGCCCGGGCAGCCGCTCGCCGGCCGCGGCCGCGACGACGGCGTCGACCCAGCCCTCGACCAGCGCCAGCAGCGTCTCGAGCCGGCGCAGCGCCATCTGCTGCTCCGGCGTCTCCTCCGGCTCGAGCAGCCCGCTGCCGAGCAGCTCCTGGATGGCCTCCGGATTGGAGGGGTCGAAGCCGCCGCCCATCGAGCCCATCGCGTCGTTGAGCCCGCGCTCGATCGCCTCGCGGTCGATGGTGATGCCGCGGGCGTAGGCGTGGACGGCGTCGTGCAGCTGCTGGCGCAGCCACGGCACGTGCGCGAACAGCCGCAGCGACGCGGCCTCGCGCAGGGCGAGGAACAGGCGGACCTCGTCGGCGGGGCGGTCCAGGCCCTCGGCGAAGGCGGCGACGTTCTGCGGGACGAGCACCGCCGAGCCGGCCGGCGCCAGCGGCAGGCCGACCTCGGTGCCGGTGAGGACCTCGCCGGCGAGCCGCCCGAGGGCCTGCCCGACCTGGGCGCCGAACATCAGGCCGCCCATCCGGCCCATGATCCCGGCCAGCGGGCCGGCCATGGCCATGGCCTCCTGCGGCAGCGCGGAGGTCATGGCGGCCACGACCTTCTCGGCCAGCGGGTCGATGAGCGCGCCCCACGCCGGCAGCGTCTGCTCGACCCACTCCACCCGGGACCAGGCCAGCGCGCGGTCGGCACCCGACGGCAGGTCGGTGACCTGGTCCAGCCACAGGTCGGCCAGGCGCACCGCCTCGGTGACGGCGGCCCGCTCGGCCTCCGACGTCGGCTGGGTGCCGGTGGCCAGGGAGCTGATCGCGCCCTGCCGGGCGAGGTCCCAGTTGACCGGCCCGCCCGACCAGTTCACGAGCTTCTGCAGCTCGGCGAACAGCGGCATCTTGCCGAGGAGCTCCTCCGGGGTGCCGCCCCCGGCGCCGCCCGGGCCGCCGAACCCGAACAGGGCACCGAAGCCGAACGGGTCACCGGCGCCGGGCTGGTCCCGGCGCTCGGGGTCGCGGTCGGGGAGCCCGAATCCGAACGGCACGTCACTCATGCCCCCACGGTAGACGCGTGATCACACCGCCGGAGCCCGAGCGCGGTCACCGGCGTCCGCTCACGGCGGACGCTGCCAGCCCGAGGTTCTACGCTGGCCGGTCGTGACCCGTCGGATCGCCGTCCTCGCCGTCGGTGTGGTGCTGCTGCTCGTCGCCGGCGTCCTCGGCGCGGCCCTGCCGGTGCCCTACGTCGCCCAGGTGCCCGGCCCGACCTTCAACACCCTCGGCGACATCGACGGCGACCCGGTCATCTCCGTCCGCGGCCGCGACCGCAACGACGTCTCGGGCAACCTCAACCTGACCACCGTCGGCGTCGGCCGGGCGGGCCTGAGCCTGGTGGAGGCGGTCCGCGGCTGGTTCGACGACGAGATCAGCGTCGTGCCCGAGGAGTCGGTGTACCCGCCGGACCAGACCGAGGACGAGATCGAGCAGGCCAACCGGCAGGCCTTCCTCACCTCCGAGGAGGCGGCCGAGGCCGCCGCGCTCGGCCACCTCGGGTACCCGGTGAAGGTCGTCGTCCGCGGGCTCTCCGGCGACGACTCGCCGTCGGACGGGCTGCTCGAGGAGGGCGACGCGATCGAGTCCGTCGACGGGCGGCCGACGCCGGACTCCGACGCGCTGGCCGCCGTCCTCGCCGCCATCCCGGCCGGGACCACCGTGCAGGTCGCCTACACCCGGCTCGGGCAGCCGGGCACGGCCACGGTGACCACGGGCGGGTCCTCCGACCGCGAGGGCTCGGTGCTCGGCGTCGTGGTCGGGGAGCAGCCCTCCGCGCCGTTCGACGTCGACATCGACGTCGCCGACGTCGGCGGCCCGTCGGCGGGCCTGATGCTCACCCTCGGCATCCTCGACCTGGTCGGCGACACCGACCTGACCGAGGGCGCCGTGGTGGCCGGCAGCGGCACGATCGACGCCGACGGCACGGTCGGGGCGATCGGCGGGATCCAGCTGAAGATGGTCGCCGCCCAGGAGATCGGCGCCGAGCTCTTCCTCGTCCCGGCCGACAACTGCCCCGACGCGCTCGGGTCCCCGGCCACCGACCTGACCCTGGCCCGGGTGGCCACCCTCGACGACGCCCTGACCGCCCTCGAGGACGTCCGCGAGGGGCGCACCCCGGCGGGCTGCTGACCGCCGCCCGGCACGGGACGCCCCGCGTGGGGAATGCTGTCGGCCAGCACGGGCTCCCCGGGGAACCCGGTGCCGCGCCGAGCGTTGGTCAGGGGCGACACCGGCCGTTCGTGCGCCAGCCCGGCGCCCGTGCCGACCGGCGCCCCACACGCCCGACCGCACGTGGTCGTCACACCGCGACGGTGCACCCCGGTGCCCGCCGCACCTGCAACTGAAGGAGACCGCTCGTGGCCATGCGGCCCCCCGTGTCCGTGCCGACGCTGTCGCGGCGCGCGAAGGTGGTCATCGGGTCCATCGCCGTGCTGCTGGTGCTGTTCACGGCCATCGGGACGTTGACCAACGTCTACGTCGACTACCTCTGGTTCGACGAGACCGGGTACACCGAGGTCTTCTGGACCGAGCTCCAGACCCGGGCCCTGCTGTTCGCCGTGGCCGGCGTGGCCACCGGCGGGCTCACCGCGCTGGCGATCTACCTGGCCTACCGGTTCCGCCCGGCGTTCCGGCCGATGTCGCTGGAGCAGCAGAACCTGGAGCGCTACCGGCAGTCGCTGGAGCCCCGCCGCACCCTGGTGCTGTCGGCCGTCGCCGTCGTCGTCGGCCTGTTCGCCGGCTTCACCGCGCAGGGCAGCTGGGAGACCTGGCTGACCTTCCGCAACTCGACGCCCTTCGGCCAGACCGACCCGCAGTTCGGCCTGGACCTGTCGTTCTTCGTCTTCGAGTACCCCTTCTACCGGCTGCTGCTGAGCTTCGGCTTCGCCATCGTGCTGCTGGCGCTGATCGGCTCGCTGCTGACCCACTACGTCTTCGGCGGCCTGCGGCTGCAGACGCCGGGGCAGAAGCTCACCGGCGCGGCGATGGTGCAGCTGTCGGTGCTGCTGGGCCTGTTCGTGGCGCTCAAGGCGGTCGCGTACTGGTTCGACCGCTACGGGCTGGTCTACTCCGACCGCGGCGAGCTGTTCAGCGGCGCCAGCTACACCGACGTCAACGCGCTGCTGCCGGCCAAGACGATCCTGGTGTTCGCGGCGGCGTTCTGCGCGCTCGCGTTCCTCGCCAACGTCGTCGTCCGCAACTTCCGGCTGCCGGCCGCCGCGCTGGTCCTGCTGCTGCTGTCCAGCCTGGTGATCGGCGTGGCCTACCCGGCGATCGTGCAGCAGTTCGTCGTCCGCCCGAGCGCCAACGAGCGCGAGGCCGACTACATCGAGCGGGCGATCGCCTCGACCCGCGAGGCCTACGGGCTCACCGACGTCGAGTACACGGACTTCGCGCAGGAGAACACCGGCGAGGACGTGGACACCGACGCCGCGCTGGCCGAGCTGCGCGCCGACGACGCGACGATCCCCAACGCCCGGCTGCTCGACCCCAACGTGCTGGCGGGGACGTTCACCGCGCGACAGCAGATCCGCAACGTGTACGGCTTCCCCGAGAAGCTCGACATCGACCGGTACACGATCGACGGCGAGACCCGCGACTACGTCGTCGCCGTCCGCGAACTCGACAGCGGCAGCCTGTCGGAGAACCAGGACACCTGGATCAACCGGCACACCGTCTACACGCACGGCAACGGTTTCGTCGCCGCGCCGGCCAACCAGGTGGTCACCGGCCAGGAGGGCGGCGAGCCGAACTTCACCAGCCGCGACCTGCCCACCACCGGTGACATCGACGTCGAGCAGGGCCGGATCTACTACGGCGAGCTGATCGACGACTACTCCGTCGTCGGGGCGCCCGAGGGCGCCGACGCCCGCGAGTTCGACCGGCCCGAGGACGGCTCCGAGGGCGAGGTCAACAACACCTACGACGGCGAGGGCGGCGTCGCGATCGGCAGCTTCTTCCGGCAGCTGACGTTCGCCATCTACTACCGCGAGCGCAACTTCCTGCTCTCCGGTGCGGTCAACGACGCCTCGAAGGTGCTCTACGTCCGCGACCCGCGCGAGCGGGTGGAGAAGGCCGCGCCGTTCCTCACCGTCGACGGCGACCCCTACCCGGCGGTCATCGACGGCCGCGTGCAGTGGATCCTCGACGGCTACACGACGTCGGACGCCTACCCGTACTCCGAGCGGATGGAGCTCGGCGAGGCGGCGCAGGACGCGCTCACCGGCCAGGGGACCGCGGCGCTGCCGAACGAGCAGTTCAACTACATCCGCAACTCGGTCAAGGCCACCGTGGACGCCTACGACGGCACCGTCCGGCTCTACGAGTGGGACGAGGACGACCCGGTGCTGAAGGCCTACATGGCCGCGTTCCCGGGCGTGATCGAGGAGCGGTCGGAGATGAGCGACGAGCTCATCGGCCACGTCCGCTACCCGGAGGACCTGTTCAAGCTGCAGCGGGACGTCCTCACCCGCTACCACGTGAGCGACCCGGGCGACTTCTACAGCCAGAACGACCGCTGGGCGGTGCCGGCCGACCCGACGCAGGACACGCAGACCGAGGAGGCGCAGCCGCCGTACTACATCCTCGCCGCGCGACCGGGTGAGCCCGATCCGACGTTCCAGCTGACCAGCGCGCTGAACGCCTTCCGCAGGCAGAACCTCTCGGCGTTCATCTCCGCCTCCAGCGACCCGGACACCTACGGCGCGATCCAGGTGCTCCGGCTGCCCGGCAACACGCCCTTCCGCGGGCCGCAGCAGGTGCAGCAGTCGTTCAACACCAACGACGAGGTCGCCCGGGACCTGACGCTGTTCAACAGCGAGGACTCGCAGGCGGTGTTCGGGAACCTGCTGACGCTGCCCATCGGGGAGAACGGCCTGCTCTACGTGCAGCCGCTGTACGTGGAGGGGACCGGGCAGAACTCCTTCCCGCTGCTGCGCAAGGTGCTGGTCAACTACGGCGGGCGGGTCGGCTACGCCGACACCCTCTCCGACGCGCTGGACCAGGTCTTCGGGGCCGGGGCGGGGGACACCGCGACCGACTCCGACGACGCCGGGACCACCCCGGACACCGAGGAGCCGACGCCGGCCGAGCCGACCACGCCGGCCGAACCCACCACGCCCGCGGAGCCGACCACCCCGCCGGCCGACGGGTCGGACGCGGCGCTGGACCAGGCGGTCGCCGACCTCGACGCGGCGCTGCAGCGGCTGGCCGACGCCCAGCGCAGCGGCGACTTCGCCGCGCAGGGCCAGGCACTGGCCGACCTGCAGCGGGCGGTCGAGGCCTACGAGGCGGCCCAGGGCGCGGCCGCGGCGCCCGCCTCGCCGACCGGCTGAGCACCGCGGGGGGGGGGGGGGCCGGGCCCCCTCCCCCCCCCCCCCCCCCCCCCAAAAAACCCATAAAAACCACGCGGGGTGCCGCGTCTGCGGAGCAAAACCGCG
>NZ_JBJGZB010000052.1:0-13352 GCF_054050295.1 Geodermatophilus sp. SYSU D01045 | reverse complement strand
CCCCCCCCGCCCCCGCCCCGCGCCGCGCCGGCGCGCGCCGCCCCCCCCCACCCCCGCCCCCCCCCCCCCCCCCCCCCCCCCCCCCCCCCCCCCCCCCCCCCCCCCCCCCCCCCCCCCCCGCGGCTGGTGGGGTCCCGGCCGGGCCGCGGGCTGGGCCGACGCCGTCCAGGCCGCCCGGCTGGTGGCCGCCGCCGCGGGCGTCGAGCTGTTCGTCCGCCCCGGCGAGCAGGCGCCGTGGCACCCGGGCCGCTGTGCCGAGCTCGTCGTCGACGAGCGGGTGGTCGGGTACGCCGGCGAGCTGCACCCGCGGGTCTGCGCGGCCCTCGACCTGCCGGCCCGCACCTCGGTGATGGAGCTCGACGTCGACGCCCTCCCGCCGGCCGCGGTCCCGGTCGGGCCGCGCATCTCGACGTTCCCGCCGGTCTTCCTGGACCTGGCCTTCGTCGTGCCCGACGAGATCACCGCCGCGCACGTCGAGTCGCTGGTCCGCGGGGGAGCGGGGGAGCTGTTCGAGGCGGTGCGCCTGTTCGACGTGTACTCCGGCCCGCCGGTCCCGCCCGGGTCGCGGTCGCTGGCGTACTCGCTGGTGCTGCGCGCGCCGGACCGCACGCTGACCGCCGAGGACGTCGCCCGGGTGCGCGAGGGCATCGTCGCCGTCGTCGAGCTGCAGGGGATCACCCTGCGCAGCGGCGACTGATGGCGGACCTCACCGGCCTGGTCGCGCTCGTCACCGGGGCCTCGGCGGGCATCGGCCGGCACGTGGCCGAGGGGCTGGCCGCGCGCGGCGCCGCCGTCGCCGGGATCGCCCGCGGGCCCGAGCGGCTGCGGACGGCGATGGCCGAGGTCGCCGCCGCCACCGGCGCGCGCACCCTGGCGCTGCCCGCCGACGTCACCGACCGCACCGCCGTCGATGCCGCCGTCGCCGAGGTGGTCCGCGAGCTCGGGCCGGTCGGCCTGCTGGTGAACAACGCCGGCCTCATCGACGCCGCCGAGGTGCCGCTGTGGGAGGCCGACCCCGACCAGTGGTGGGAGGTCGTGGAGAGCCAGGTGCGCGGGCCGTTCCTCGTCGCCCGCGCCGTCCTGCCCGGGATGGTCGCCGTCGGCGGCGGCCGGGTGGTCGACCTCGCCAGCGGGATCAGCACCCGCGCCAACCCCCACTACAGCGCCTACTCGGCGGGCAAGACCGCGCAGATGCGCATCACCGAAGCGATCGACCTGGCCGGCGCCGCGCACGGCGTGCGCGCGTTCGACCTGGCGCCGGGCGTCGTCGACACCGGGATGACCCGCGCCATGCCGATGCACGAGGGCCGCACCGACTGGACCCGGCCCGAGGACGTCGTCGACGTGGTGGTGGCGATCGCCGCCGGGGAGCTGGACCAGTGGTCGGGGCGGTTCTTCCGCGCGGGCGTCGACGACCTCGACACGCTCCGCGCCACCGCGCCGGCCGGCGACGCGCGGAGGCTGCGGCTGCTCCCGTACGGCGACGGCGACCCGCTGGGCTGACGCGCGCCCGGCTACCGGTCGGACTCCAGCACCGCCCGCCCGACCGCCCGGCCGATGTCGGCCCCGTCGACGGTGGAGAACCGGAAGTGCAGCCCGCCCCACACGCGCGCGTCGACCACCTCGGAGACCACCTGCTCCGGGGAGCGCCAGGTGTGCGTGTCGGCGACCGCGGGAGGCGTGCCCCGGACGCTGGTCATCGTCAGTGAGAACGGCCCCCGCCCGTCCAGCCCGTCGATGACCGTGACCAGTGCGGTCGTCGCGCAGGCGTGGTTGCTCGGGTACTCGGGGAAGTTGGGCGTCGGCACCAGCGAGGTCCAGCCCGGCTCGGCCGGGGTGCGGGGGTTGCCGTCGGTGTCACCGGCGGGGACGGCCCCGATCGGCCGCCAGAAGTCGTACCGCACCTTGGCGTCGAAGCAGGCGATGAGCGCGTCGGTGCTCGCGGTGTCCACCAGGGCGAACAGCCGAGCCGTGGCCAGCGCGTCCAGACCCTCCTGCTCGCTGTAGCCGCGCAGCGCCCGCTGGCTCTGCACCGCCGGCGGATCGGCCCAGAACAGGGCCACGGCCGTCTGCTCGGGGGTGCGCTGCGTCGACGACGCACCGCCGAGGACCCTGACCTCCTCGTAGTCCCGGGCGTACAGGTCGCTGGTGAGCGCCGGCGGGCCAGCCGGCCGGAGCGCCGAGGGGGAGTCGAGCACGAAGGGCCGCACCCGGGCGAGCCAGGTCGCGACCGCCGGCACGTTCGGGTCGGCCGGCGCCCACGCCCCCGGACCCGACGCCGTCAGCGGCGGGGGCGGACCGTTGAGACCGTCGTCCTCCCGCTCTCGGAGGAGCGCCGCGGCGGCGGCCTCCCCGAGGGCGATGCCGCGGGCCTCGGCGGCCCCGTCCGGGACCTCGGCCAGCGCGGCGGTGTACCGGTCCCGCAGGGCCTGTGCCTGGGCCGGGAAGTGGTGGACCAGCACCGTGGAGGCCGCGGCGGCGACCGCGGCGGGGACCGAGGCGTCGTCGTCGTGGACGGCGTCCCCGACGGCGTCGTACACCGCACGGTGCACGTAGGTCAGGTACAGGGGGCCCACCGGACCCGGGACGGGTGGGACCGCGGCGACGATCGTGTCGACGGCGACGGCGTTCCAGGCGCGGACGCTGGCCCCGTCGGGCACGCCGTGCGCCGCAGCGGGGGAGACCGACGTCAGCGTCACCGTCAGGACGGCCGCCGCGACGGCGGTGGGCAGGGACCGGCGCATGGGGACTCCTCGGCCGAGGCGTGGTCCGTCGAGTCCACTCCTCCGGATCCGGCACCGTCAGTCCGGAAAACGGACTCGTACGGACGTGCCGCGTCCTCGGTCACCCCACGGGGGCCCTCGCGGGTGGAGGGTGTCCGTCATGGGTGGCTACGGTCAGTACTGCCCCCTGGCGCTCGGGGCCGAGGTCTTCGCCCAGCGGTGGACGCCGATCATCATCCGGAACCTGGCCCTGGGGTGCGTCCACTTCGGCGACATCCTCGACGGCGCCCCCGGGCTCTCGCGCAGCGTCCTGGCCCAGCGGTTGCACACGCTGGAACGGGACGGCGTGGTCGAGCGGAGGCGGTCGGGCCGGACCACGGAGTACACCCTGACCCGGATGGGGCGGGAACTGGACGACGTCTGCTCCGCGCTGGGGAGGTGGGGGGCGAGGTGGCGCGAGGTGGCGCCGGGCGACCACGACCCCTACCTCGCACTCTGGACCCTCGCCCGGCTGATCGACCCGGCGTCCCTGCCGCGGCCCCGGGTGGTCGTGCGGTTCGACGTCCGGCGCTCCCGGGCGCCGCACCACCTCTGGCTGCTGCTCGACCGGACGGGCAACGAGGTCTGCGTCGCGCCGCCCGGGTTCCCCGACGACGGCGTGGTCACGACCGACGTCGGCTCGCTCGTGCGGTGGTGCGCCGGCCGGCTCGGGCTCGCCGCGGCCCAGGAGTCCGGCCGGATGGCGCTGGCCGGGCCGCCGTGGCTGGAGCGCGAGCTGATCCGCTGGGGAGGGCTGAGTCCCTACGCGGGGGTGGAACCCGCGCGGTCCGCCCACCTCGTCTCCTGAGCGCGCCATCTCCTGAGTGCGCGCCGTCTCGTGGGTGTGCAGAGCGTGACCGACGGGAGTGGCGACCTCCTCTCCGGGACGGTCGTGCTCTGCCCACACCTGTGGGCAGAGCACGGGCGGGCGCGAGGACACCTCGGGACCCCGGTCATGAAAGGTCATGCACGGGCCTGTATGGTCATGCATCGTGAGCACAGGGCAGACGTGGACGGTCGGGGTCACCGGCGCCACCGGGTACGCGGGAGGAGAGGTGTGCCGGCTGCTGGCCGGGCACCCGCACCTCCGCCTGGCCGGGGTGCACGCGAACAGCAGCGCCGGCCGACGCCTCGGTGAGCTGCAACCGCACCTGCTGCCCTTCGCCGACCTCGAGGTCCGGCCGAGCGCACCCGGGGACCTCGCCGGCTACGACGTCGTCGTCCTCGCGCTCCCGCACGGGGAGTCGGCCGCGATCGCCGCGCAGCTGTCCCCGGACACCCTGGTCATCGACTGCGGCGCCGACCACCGGCTGGCCGACCCGGCCGCCTGGGCCCGCTGGTACGGCGGCGACGCCGGCGCGCCGCACCCGGGGACGTGGCCCTACGGCCTGCCCGAGCTCCCCGGCCAGCGGGAGCGGCTGGCCGGTGCGCGGCGGATCGCCGTCCCCGGCTGCTACCCGACCTCGGTCACCCTCGCGATGGCCCCGGCGCTGGCCGCCGGGCTGGTCGAGCCGGACGTCGTCGTGGTCGCCGCCTCCGGCACCTCCGGCGCGGGCAAGGCGACCAAGCCGCACCTGCTCGGCAGCGAGGTGATGGGCTCGGTCAGCGCCTACGGCGTCGGCGGCGTGCACCGGCACACCCCGGAGATGGCGCAGACGCTGGGCGCGGCCGCCGGGGAACCGGTGCGGATCAGCTTCACCCCGACCCTGGTGCCGATGAGCCGGGGCATCCTCGCCACCTGCTCGGCGCCGCTGCGGCCCGGGACCGACGCCGACGCCGCGCGGGCCGCCTACCAGAAGGCCTACGCCGACGAGCCGTTCGTGCACCTGCTGCCCGAGGGGCAGTGGCCGACGACGGCGCAGGTGCTCGGCGCGAACACCGTCGCGGTGCAGGTCGCCGTCGACCCGGACGCCGGCCGGCTGGTCGTCGTCGCCGCGGTCGACAACCTCACCAAGGGCACCGCGGGCGGCGCGATCCAGAGCGCCAACATCGCCCTCGGCCTGCCCGAGACCGCGGGCCTGCCGCTGGTGGGGGTGGCCCCGTGAGCGTCACCGCACCGCAGGGCTTCCGGGCCGCCGGCGTCGCGGCCGGGCTCAAGAGCACCGGCGCGGCCGACGTCGCGCTGGTCGTCAACGACGGGCCGCAGGACAGCGCCGCCGCCGTCTTCACCACCAACCGCTTCCCGGCCGCGCCGGTGCAGTGGAGCCGGCAGGTGCTGTCGACCGGCCGGCTGCGGGCGGTGGTCCTCAACTCCGGCGGCGCCAACGCCTGCACCGGCCCCGAGGGCTTCCAGGACACCCACGCCACCGCCGAGCACGCCGCGGCCGAGCTGGGGCTGGGCGCGATCGACGTCGCAGTCGCCTCCACCGGGCTGATCGGCGTCCGGCTGCCGATGGACAGGCTGCTGCCCGGGGTCACCGACGCGGCCAAGGCGCTGTCGGCCGACGGCGGTCCCGACGCCGCCCGGGCGATCATGACCACCGACTCGGTGCCCAAGACGACGGTCGTCGAGCGGGACGGCTGGTCGGTCGGCGGCATGGCCAAGGGCGCGGGCATGCTCGCGCCGAGCCTGGCCACGATGCTCGTCGTCCTCACCACGGACGCCGCCGTCGAGCCCGCCGTGCTGCAGCAGGCGCTCGAGGCCGCGACCGGCGTCAGCTTCGAGCGGGTCGACTCCGACGGCTGCCTGTCCACCAACGACACCGTCGTCGCGATGGCCAACGGCGCCAGCGGCGTCGGCCCGGCCGCGGAGGAGGTCGCCGAGGCGCTCACCGCCGCGGCCACCGACCTCGCCATGCAGCTGCTCGCCGACGCCGAGGGCTCGACCAAGGACATCGCGATCACCGTGCGCAACGCGGCGACCGTCGAGGACGCGCTCACCGCCGGCCGGGCCTGCGCCCGCAACAACCTGCTCAAGACGGCGCTGTTCGGCAACGACCCGAACTGGGGCCGGGTGCTGGCCGCGATCGGCACCACCGACGCCGCCTTCGAGCCCGACCGCGTCGACGTGACCATCAACGGCGTCACCGTGTGCCGGGGCGGCGCGATCGGCGACCCGCGCGAGGGCGTCGACCTCACCGGCCGGGCGATCACCATCGACGTCGACCTGGGCGCCGGCACCGAGCAGGCGACGATCTGGACCAACGACCTGTCCCTCGCCTACGTGCACGAGAACTCGGCCTACTCGACGTGAGCACCCACGAGAACACCCACGAGGACCCCACGCCGCCCGACGTCCGGGTCGACGAGGCGCCTCCGCCGCGCCGGCGGATCGGCACCACCCGGGTCATGCGCACCTACGACCCGGAGGGCGACGCCCGCAAGGTCGCCGTCCTCACCGGCGCGCTGCCGTGGCTGCGCGAGTTCCACGGCAACGTCGTGGTGATCAAGTACGGCGGGCACGCGATGGTCGACGAGGAGTGCCGCCGCGCCTTCGCCGAGGACATGGTGTTCCTCCGGACCTGCGGGATCCTGCCCGTCGTCGTCCACGGGGGCGGGCCGCAGATCACCGAGATGCTCGGCCGGCTCGGCATCGAGAGCGAGTTCCGCGGCGGCCTGCGGGTGACCACCGACGAGACCGTCGAGGTGGTCCGCATGGTGCTCACCGGCCAGGTCACCCCGGAGGTGGTCGGGCTGGTCAACCAGCACGGCCCGCTCGCGGTGGGCCTGTCCGGCGAGGACGGCGGCCTGTTCACCGCCGAGCGCACCCAGGCGCTCGTCGACGGGCGGCCGGTCGACGTCGGCCGGGTCGGGGACGTCGTCGCGGTCGACCCGACGCCGGTCACCGCGCTGCTGCAGTCCGGGAAGATCCCGGTGGTCGCCACGGTCGCGCCCGACCGCGACGGCCTGGTGCACAACGTCAACGCCGACACCGCCGCCGCCGCGCTCGCCGTGGCGCTCGGGGCGGTGAAGCTCGTCGTCCTCACCGACGTCGAGGGCCTCTACGCCGACTGGCCCGACCGCGACTCGCTGGTCCAGCAGATCGACGCCGCCGAGCTCGCCGAGATCCTGCCGACGCTGGACGCCGGGATGATCCCGAAGATGGCCGCCTGCCTGCGGGCGGTCGAGGGCGGGGTGAAGCGGGCGACCGTCGTCGACGGCCGCACCCCGCACGCCCTGCTGCTGGAGATGTTCACCACCGAGGGCACCGGGACGATGGTCGTCCCCGCCCACACGCTCAGCGGAGAGGAGCCGGCATGACCCACACGGAGGAGCTGGCCACCCGCTGGTCGGCCGTGATGATGGGCAACTACAAGACGCCGCCGGTCGCGCTCGCGCGCGGCGAGGGCGCCACCGTCTGGGACGTCGACGGCCGCGAGTACACCGACCTGCTCGGCGGCATCGCGACGACGATCCTCGGCCACGCCCACCCGAAGGTGACCGAGGCGATCACCCGGCAGGCGCAGACCCTCGGGCACGTCTCCAACCTGGCGATGCACGAGCCCGGTGTCACGCTCGCCGAGCGGCTGCTGGAACTGGCCGGCCGGCCCGGGCGGGTGTTCTTCTGCAACTCCGGCGCCGAGGCCAACGAGGCCGCGTTCAAGATCAGCCGGCTCACCGGGCGGCCCGAGGTGGTCACCGCCGAGGGCGCCTTCCACGGCCGGACGATGGGCGCGCTCGCGCTCACCGGGCAGCCGTCCAAGGCGGCCGCGTTCGCCCCGCTGCCCGGCGGGGTCCGGTACGTGCCCTACGGCGACGCCGGCGCGCTGGCCGGCGCGGTCGGCGGGCAGACCGCGATGGTGCTGCTCGAGCCGGTGCTCGGCGAGGGCGGCGTGCTGCCCGCGCCGCCGGGCTACCTCGCCGCGGCCGCCCGCACCGCCGCGGACGCCGGCGCGCTGTTCGCCGTCGACGAGGTGCAGACCGGCACCGGCCGCACCGGCCACTGGTTCGCCCACCAGGCCGACGGCCTGCAGCCGGACGTGGTCACGCTGGCCAAGGCGCTCGGCGGCGGCCTGCCGATCGGCGCCGCGCTCGCGTTCGGCGACGCCGCGGAGCTGCTGACCGCGGGCTCCCACGGCTCCACCTTCGGTGGCAACCCGATCGCCGCCGCCGCCGCGCTCGCCGTCCTCGACACGATGCGCGACGAGGGCCTGCTCGAGCGGGCCAAGGAGCTCGAGCACCGGTTCACCGCGGGCATCGAGGGCCTCGGTCACAGCGGCGTCGGCGGGGTGCGGGGGAGGGGTGCGCTGCTCGGCGTCGTCCTCACCGCCCCGGTCGCCGCCGCGCTGGAGGCGCGGCTGCGCGCCGCCGGCTTCCTCACCAACGCCGTCGCCCCCGACGTGCTCCGCCTGGCGCCTTCCCTGGTCCTCACCGACGCCCAGGTCGACGCCTTCGTCGCCGCCGTCCCGGCGGCCCTCGACACCGCCCTGCAGGAGAACGGCCAGTGACCCGGCACCTGACCCGCGACGACGACCTCACCCCCGACGAGCAGGCGGAGGTCCTCGCCCTCGCCGCCGAGCTCAAGCGCACCCGGCACACCGACGCCGCGCCCACCCCGCTGCGCGCGGCGAACGGCGTGCCCCGCGCGGTCGCCGTGCTGTTCGACAAGCCCTCCACCCGCACCCGGGTGTCGTTCTCGGTCGGCGTCGCCGAGCTCGGCGGGTACCCGCTGGTGATCGACGCCGGGTCCAGCCAGCTCGGCCGCGGCGAGCCGGTCGAGGACACCACCCGCGTGCTCGACCGGCAGGTCGCCGCGATCGTGTGGCGCACCTTCGGCCAGGACCGGCTGGAGACCATGGCCGCCACCAGCCGGGTGCCGGTGGTCAACGCGCTCACCGACGACTTCCACCCGTGCCAGATCCTGGCCGACCTGCAGACGGTGGCCGAGCACAAGGGCTCCCTCGCCGGCCGGTCGCTGACCTACCTCGGCGACGGCGCCAACAACATGGCGCACTCGTACCTGCTCGGCGGCGCCACCGCCGGCATGCACGTGCGGATCGGCTCGCCGGAGGAGTACCGGCCGGCGCCGGAGGTGCTGAAGCGGGCCGAGGAGATCGCCGCCGAGACCGGCGGCTCGGTGCAGTGGACCGCCGACGCCGCGGCCGCCGCCGACGGCGCCGACGTCCTCGCCACCGACACCTGGGTCTCGATGGGCCAGGAGGACGAGTACGACACGCGCGTCGCGCCGTTCCTGCCCTACGCCGTCGACGACGCCGCGCTGGCCCGCGCCGCCGACGACGCCCTCGTCCTGCACTGCCTGCCCGCCTACCGCGGCAAGGAGATCGCCGCCGACGTCATCGACGGCCCGCAGAGCGTCGTCTGGGACGAGGCCGAGAACCGGCTGCACGCGCAGAAGGCCCTGCTCACCTGGCTGCTGGAGCGATCCGGGTGACCGGGGCGCTGACGCGGTCGGCGCGGCAGGCCCGCATCGCCGAGGTCATCACCGCGCGGCCGGTGACCTCGCAGACCCAGCTCGCGGCGCTGCTGGCCGAGTCGGGCATCGAGGTCACCCAGGCCACGCTCTCGCGCGACCTGGAGGAGCTCGGCGCGGTCAAGCTGCGCGGCTCCGACGGCGCCCCGGCGTCCTACGTGCTGCCGCCGGAGAACGCCCCGCTGCGCCCCGCGCAGGCCGCCCCCGCCCGCCTCACCCGGCTGCTCGGCGACCTGCTCACCAGTGCCGAGGGCAGCGCCAACCTCGCCGTGCTGCGCACCCCGCCAGGTGCCGCGCAGTTCCTCGCCTCGGCGCTGGACAAGGTGGGCCTGCCCGACGTCCTGGGCACCATCGCCGGGGACGACACGCTGCTCGTCGTCTCGCGCGAGCCCGACGGCGGCCCGGCCCTCGCCCGGCGCCTGCAGTCGCTCGCGGGACGCGCGCCCGGCGAGCCGCCGCACCTGACCGACGAGACCGACGACCCCGCTGGAGGATCAACCCCGTGACCGACCCGACCGCCCCCGCCTCGCAGACCCGGCTCTGGGGCGGCCGCTTCGGCGGCGGGCCGTCGCCGGCCATGGCGGCGCTGTCGAAGTCCACCGACGTCGACTGGCGGCTGGCCCCCTACGACCTGGCCGGCTCCCGCGCCCACGCCCGGGTGCTGCACCGCGCCGGGCTGCTCGCCGACGACGAGCTCGAGCAGATGCTGCGCGCGCTCACCGAGCTCTCCGCCGAGGTCGCCGCCGGCACCTTCGCGCCGGTCGAGGCCGACGAGGACGTGCACGAGGCGCTCGAGCGCGGCCTGATCGCCAAGCTCGGCACCCTCGGCGGCAAGCTGCGCGCCGGCCGGTCCCGCAACGACCAGGTCGCCACCGACCTGCGGCTGTACCTGCGGCACAACGTGCGCGCGCTGGTCGGCGAGCTCGCCTCGCTGGAGTACGCGCTCATGGGGCTGGCCGAGCGGTACCTCGAGGTCCCCGCGCCCGGCATGACCCACCTGCAGCACGCCCAGCCGGTGCTGGTCAGCCACCAGCTGCTCGCGCACGCGCACGCCTTCGCCCGCGACGTCGACCGGCTGCTCGACTGGGACCGCCGCGCCGCCGTCAGCCCGCTCGGGTCCGGCGCGCTGGCCGGCTCCTCGCTGCCGCTGGACCCCGACGCCGTCGCCGCCGAGCTCGGCTTCGACCGGGCGGCGGAGAACTCGATCGACGCGGTCAGCGACCGCGACTTCGCCGCCGAGTTCTGCTTCGCCGCCGCGATGGTCGGCGTCCACCTGTCCCGGCTGGGGGAGGAGGTCGTGCTCTGGACCTCGACCGAGTTCGGCTGGGCCCGCCTCGACGACGCCTGGGCGACCGGGTCGTCGATCATGCCGCAGAAGAAGAACCCCGACATCGCCGAGCTCGCCCGCGGCAAGTCCGGCCGGTTCGTCGGCAACCTCACCGGCCTGCTCACCATGCTCAAGGGCCTGCCGCTGGCCTACGACCGCGACCTGCAGGAGGACAAGGAGCCGGTCTTCGACTCCCTCGAGCAGCTGCTGCTCCTCCTGCCCGCGGTCACCGGCATGGTCGCGACGCTCACCCTGCGCCCGGAGGTCCTCGAGGCCGCCGCGCCGCAGGGCTTCGCGCTGGCCACCGACGTCGCCGAGTGGCTGGTCAAGCACGGCGTCCCGTTCCGCTCGGCGCACGAGATCTCCGGCGAGATGGTCGCCGTCTGCGAGGCCGCGGGCCTCGAGCTCGACCAGCTCGACGACGACCGGCTCGCCGGCATCGACGAGCGGCTCACCCCCGCCGTCCGGGAGGTGCTGTCGGTGCGGGGCGCGCTGGCCGCCCGCGACACCCGCGGCGGGACGGCGCCCGACCGGGTCGCCGCCCAGCTCGCCGCGCTCAAGGACGTCGTCGCCGCGCACGGCCGCTGGTCGGCCGACTCGCCCGTGGCGGCCGCGCTCTGAGCTCGCCGGGCCGCCTGCTGACGGCGGAGGAGCTGCTCGGGCCGGTCGACGACGTCGCCCCGGCGCTGCTGGGGTGCTGGGTGGTCACCGACCGGCCCGAGGGGACCGTCGCCGTCCGGCTCACCGAGGTCGAGGCGTACTCGGGGGAGGGGGAGGACCCGGCGTCGCACGCGCACCGCGGCCCGACCCCGCGTGCGGCGATCATGTTCGGCCCGCCCGGGCGGCTGTACGTGTACTTCAGCTACGGCGTGCACTGGTGCGCGAACGTCGTCGTCGGTCCCGCCGGCCGCGGCTCCGCGGTGCTGCTGCGCGCCGGCGAGGTGGTGGTGGGGGAGGAGGTCGCGGCCCTGCGCCGTCCCTCCGCGCGCGTGCCCCGGGACCTGGCCCGCGGCCCGGCCCGGCTGACCGCGGCGCTGGCGATCGGCCCGGGGGACGGCGGCGCCGACGTCCTCGACCCCGCCTCGCCGGTGCGGCTGCACGCGGGGAAGCGGCCGGACGCCGTCTCGGCCGGGCCCCGGGTCGGGATCAGCCGGGCCACCGAGCTGCCGTGGCGGTTCTGGGAGACGGGTGCGCCGTCGGTGAGCGCCTTCCGCCCAGGCGGGCAGCGCCGGCGCCGCGCCGCCGGGCAGACTGGTACCTCGTGACCTCCTCCGTCCTCGACGAACTACAGCGCCGCGGGCTCATCGCCCAGACCACCGACGAGGACGCGTTGCGCGCCCACCTCGCCGAGGGGCCGGTCACCTACTACTGCGGCTTCGACCCGACCGCCCCGAGCCTGCACGTCGGGCACCTGGTGCAGGTGATGGTGCTGCGGGCGCTGCAGCGCGCCGGCCACCACCCGGTGGTCCTCGTCGGCGGCGCCACCGGGCTGATCGGCGACCCGCGCCCGACCGCCGAGCGGCAGCTCAACGACCGCTCCACCGTGGCCGGCTGGGTGGACAGCATCCGCCGCCAGCTGGCGCCCTTCCTCG
This sequence comes from Geodermatophilus sp. SYSU D01045, assembly GCF_054050295.1. Lineage (NCBI taxonomy): Bacteria > Bacillati > Actinomycetota > Actinomycetes > Geodermatophilales > Geodermatophilaceae > Geodermatophilus > Geodermatophilus sp. SYSU D01045. The sequence goes on along the minus strand of NZ_JBJGZB010000052.1, from coordinate 1,301 downwards.
ACCGGCCCGCCGAGCACGAGGGCCTGCCCGCGCCGGTCTACGTCGACAACCTGACCTGGACCGAGCCGCTGTCGGCCATCGACTTCCTCCGCGACCTCGGCAAGCACTTCCGCGTCGGCCGGATGCTGGCCAAGGAGGCGGTGTCCGCGCGGCTGAACTCCGAGGCGGGCATCAGCTACACCGAGTTCAGCTACCAGATCCTCCAGGCGCACGACTTCCTGCAGCTGTTCCGCCGCCACGGCGTCACGCTGCAGACCGGCGGCTCGGACCAGTGGGGCAACCTCACCGCCGGGATCGACCTGGTCCGCCGGGTGGAGGGCGCCTCGGTGCACGCCCTGTCCACCGTGCTGGTCACCAAGTCCGACGGGCAGAAGTTCGGCAAGAGCGAGGGCGGCACCGTGTGGCTCGATCCCGCACTCACCTCGCCCTACGCGTTCTTCCAGTTCTGGCTCAACGCCGACGACGCCGACGCGCTCACCTGGCTGCCGCAGTTCTCCGAGCGCCCGGCCGAGGAGGTCGAGGCGGTGCTGGCCGAGAGCCGGGAGCGGCCGGCGTCGCGTGCGGCGCAACGGGCCCTGGCCGAGGAGCTGACCGCGCTGGTCCACGGGCCCGAGGAACTCCGCCAGGCAGAGGCAGCCGGGCGCGCGCTGTTCGGCCGGGACGACCTGACCGGCCTCGGCGCCGAGACCCTCGGCGCCGCCCTGCGGGAGGCCGGCAGCGTCACCGTGGACGGCGAGACCCCGACCGTGGCCCACCTGCTCCAGCAGACGGGGCTCGTCTCGAGCCTGTCCGAGGCCCGCCGGACGGTGAAGGAGGGCGGCGCGTACCTCAACAACGAGCGGATGACCGACGCCGACGCCGTCCCGGCCGAGGAGGCGTGGCTGCCCGGAGGGTGGCTGGTGCTGCGCCGGGGCAAGCGGTCCGTCGCCGGGGTGCAGCGCGTCTCCTGAGGACGTCCTGCCGCGTGAACGCCATGTGACACGCCGGTTCCGGAACGGTGTCTGGCGTCACGCGGAGTGGGTTTGACACGCTCCCGACAGGCACGTAACTTTCTCTCTGCGCGCCGCACGGCCCGGGAGGGTCGGAGCGGAGGATCCCCTCGAGGGAACACTCCGGACGGGCGCAGAGTTGGACAAGAAGCCTCCAGCAGAACCCGAGAGGGTCGAGTTGGTGTGCGTCCGCTCCTTGAGAACTCAACAGCGTGCCGAAAGTCAGTGCCAAGTAACAAACCCCCGTGGCCTGGCCGGTGTGTCCGGTCGGGTTGTGGGTTCCTTTGGTTGATGGATGTCGCGATCGGTCAG
>NZ_JBJGZB010000051.1:0-14013 GCF_054050295.1 Geodermatophilus sp. SYSU D01045 | reverse complement strand
CCCCCCCCCCCCCCCCCCCCCCCCCCCCCCCCCCCCCCCCCCCCCCCCCCCCCGCCCCCCCCCCCCCCCCCCCCCCCCCCCCGCCGCCGTGCGCCCCGCCCTCACCGCGCGGTGCCCGACCTCACCCCGCGGCGCGCGGCCGGGCACCGCCCGGTGAGGTCGGTCGGGCGGCGCGGTCAGGAGGAGGCGATGCGGTCCAGGATCGCGGCGGCGAGCTGGTCGGGCGCCTGCTCGGGGATCCAGTGGCTCACCCCGGCCAGCTCGACGAAGCGGTAGTCACCGGCGACGAAGGACCCGCAGCCCTCGGCGGCGATCCGGCCGATGGCGATGTCGGCGTCGCTCCACACGAAGGTGGTCGGCACCGGGACGTCGTCCACCGGCGTCGCCGAGCTCATCGCCCGGTACCAGTTGAGCGCGGCGGTGAGCGCACCCGGCGCGGACAGCACCGCCACGTACTCCTCGACCGCCTCCGGGTCGACGGCGTCGCCGTACATGCGGCGCAGCCGGCGGGCGCCGTCGGCCAGCAGCACCTCCTCGGCCTTGCCCTCCTGCCAGAACAGCCGGATGTAGGACGAGCGCTCCTTCTGCTCCGGGTCGGAGCGGAAGGCCGCGGTGAACGCCGTCGGGTGCGGCACCGAGACGGCGGTGAGCGACCGCACCCGGTCGGTGTGCCAGCCGGCCAGCGCCCAGGCCACGTTGGCGCCCCAGTCGTGCCCGACGACGTCGGCGACCGGGACGTCCATCGCGGTCATGAGGTCGGCGGTGACCTGCGCGAGGTTGGGCAGCGCGTAGGCGCCGACCTCGAGCGGCCGCGCGCCGGGGGAGTAGCCGAGCTGGTCGACGGCGTAGGTGCGCAGCCCCGCCTCGGCCAGCCGCGGCGTCACCGCGGCCCACGACGCCGAGGTCTCCGGGAAGCCGTGCAGCAGCACCACCGGCCGCCCGTCCCCGGGGCCGTCGGCCCGCACGTCGAAGGTCAGGTCACCGACGTCCACCCGCAACAGCTCTCCGGCCATGGGGCGCAAGGTATCCGGTGCCGGCCCGCCGCTACCGTCGCGCTCGTGACGAGCCCGGAACGCGACTTCGTGCAGGCCCACCTCGACGACCTCCACGCCGATCTCGACGCCTGGCTGCGCATCCCCTCGATCTCGGCCGACCCGGGGCACGCCGGCGACGTCGCGGCGAGCGCGGACTGGCTGGCCGGGGCGCTGCGCCGCACCGGCTTCCCCGTCGTCGAGATCTGGCCGACGCCGGGCGCCCCGGCCGTCTACGCCGAGTGGCCCAGCGCCGACCCCGACGCGCCGGTCGCGCTGGTCTACGGCCACCACGACGTGCAGCCGGTGGACCCGCTGGAGCTGTGGGACCACCCGCCGTTCGAGCCCACCCGGGTGGAGACGCCGGCCGGCCCGGAGCTGCACGCCCGCGGCGCCATCGACGACAAGGGCAACGTCGCCTTCCACCTGCTCGGCATCCGCGCGCACCTGGCCGCCACCGGCCGCGACACCCCCGCCGTCACGGTGAAGCTGCTGGTCGAGGGCGAGGAGGAGTCCGGCTCGCCGCACTTCGCCGACCTGCTGCACGAGCGCGCCGACCGGCTGGCCTGCGACGTCGTCGTCGTCAGCGACACCGGCATGGCCGCCCCCGACGTGCCCAGCGCCGTCGTCGCGATGCGCGGCCTCGCCGACGCCGAGATCACCCTGCGCGGCCCCGCCGTCGACCTGCACTCCGGGTCCTTCGGCGGCGGCGTGCCCAACCCGCTGCACGCGATGGCGTCCCTGCTCGCGGCGCTGCACGACGAGCACGGCCGGGTCACGCTGCCCGGCTTCTACGACCGGGTCCGGGAGCTGACCGACCGCGAGCGCGAGCTCATGGCCCGCGTGCCCTTCGACGAGGCCGCCTGGCTGGCCGGGCCGGCCGCCTCCCGCGCCACCGCCGGCGAGGCCGGGTTCAGCACGCTGGAGCGGGTCGGCGCCCGCCCGACCGCCGAGGTCAACGGCATGTGGGGCGGCTACACCGGCCCCGGCCACAAGACGATCGTCCCGGCCGAGGCGCACGCCAAGCTGACCTTCCGGCTGGTCGCCGACCAGCGCCCCGCGGACGTCGGCCCGATGCTGCGCGCGTGGGTCGAGCAGCACCTGCCCGAGGGGATCACGGCCGAGGTGCACACCCCGCCCGGCGGCGTCGCCCCGTGCGCCAGCGACCTCGACTCGCCGCACACGGGCGCCCTGCTGCGCGCCATCGGCCAGGCCTTCGACACCGCCCCGGACGACGTCCTGTTCACCCGCGAGGGCGGCAGCGGCCCCGAGGCCGACCTCGTCGAGGTGCTCGGCGCGCCGCTGGTCTTCCTCGGCGCCGGCCTGCCCACCGACCGCATCCACTCGCCGAACGAGCGGGTGCTGCTGCCGATGCTGCACCGCGGCGCCGAGGCCGCGGCCCACCTGTGGCGGGAGCTGGCCGCCCGGTGACCGCGGCGGGGGACGGCGGGCGCTTCGGCCCGTACCGGGTGCTCGGCGTGCTCGGCCGCGGAGGGATGGGCCAGGTGCTGCGCGCCCACGACGGCGAGCACGGGCGCGACGTCGCCCTCAAGGTCCTGCACCCGCAGTGGGCCGCCGACGAGAGCTACCGCGAGCGGTTCCGCCGGGAGGCCCGCATCGCCGCGCGGCTGAACGAGCCGCACGTCGTCCCCATCCACCGGTACGGCGAGATCGACGGCCAGCTGTTCCTCGACATGCGGCTGGTCGAGGGGGAGGACCTGGCCTCGCTGCTGCGCCGCGCCGGGCGGCTGTCCCCGGCGCGCGCGGTCGACGTCGTCGGCCAGGTGGCCCGCGCGCTCGACGCCGCGCACGCCAGCGGCCTGGTGCACCGCGACGTCAAGCCCTCCAACGTGCTGCTGGTCGCCCGCTCAGACGGCGGCGACCTCGCGGCGTCCGCGCCCGGTGAGGACTTCTGCTACCTCGCCGACTTCGGCATCGCCCGCACCTCGGCCGACGCCACCGGCCCGGCGCTGACCGGCACCGGCGTGGCCGTGGGCAGCACCGAGTACATGGCGCCCGAGCGGTTCGGCTCCGGGCAGCTCGACGCCCGCGCCGACACGTACTCGCTGGCCTGCGTGCTGTTCGAGGCGCTCACCGGGCGGCGGCTGTTCGCCGGCGACGACCCGGTGGCGCTCATGGCCGCGCACGTGCACGAGCCGCCGCCCCCGCCGTCGTCCCTGGCCCCGGGCGTCCCGCCGGCGCTCGACGCGGTGGTCCTGCGGGGTCTGGCCAAGGACCGCGACCGGCGCTGGCCCACGGCCGGGGCCATGGCCGCCGCCGCCCGGGCCGCGCTGGCCGAGAGCGGCGTCCCGGTCCCCGGCGGCGACGGCGGGACGGCGGTCGGCCCGGCCGCCGACGGCGCCCCCGGCCGGGCGGTCACCCGGCAGCAGGGGGTGGGCAGCCCGCAGGCCCCGCCGACCACCGTCGGCCCCCGCCCGCCGGCCCCGCCGCGGCCCGCGCGCCTGCCGTGGGTGCTCGCCGGGCTCGGCGCGGTCCTCGCGCTCGCGCTCGCCGGGGCGCTGGTCGCGGTGGTCCTCCGGCTCGACGACGCCCGCGAGGACGCCCGGGCGGCCGGCCAGCGGCTGGTGGCCTCGGCCCTGGCGGTCGGCACCGACCCCGCCGGGTGCGCCGCCGAGGAGCCCCCCGACGGCGTGCTCCGCGAGGTCGGCTGCCCCGGCGACCCGGAGGACGACGGGCCGACCGCGGTCACCTACTCGGCCCACGACGGCGACGGTGCCGCCCGGGCCCTCGCCGCCGACGTCGAACAGCAGGGGCTGACCGAGCTCGAGGACCGCTACTCGTGCGGCCGGCAGGTGGACGGCGAGCCCGGCCCCGCCGGCTGGTTCCCGGTCCTCGACGACGACGAGGCCGAGGTCGGCCGCGCGGCGTGCTGGGTCGACGGCGAGGGCGACGCCGTCCTCGCGTGGACGTGGGACGACCTCGGCACCCGGGCCGTGGCCGAGCAGCGCGGCGGCGGCGAGCAGGGACTGTCCACGCTGCGCAGCTGGTGGGACGACGTCGCCGACCGCGGCTTCGGCTGACCCTCCGCGCCGCGGCAGCCCGGGGCGGCGCGCCGCCCGCCCTACGCTGCCCCCCGTGACCGGACCTGGGCTGACCCGCGCACCCGCGGGGTGGTACCCCGACCCCGACGGCGCGCCCGGCATGGTGCGCTGGTGGAACGGGGAGACCTGGTCGGACGTCACGACGCCGGCCGGTCCCGGCGTCGCCGTCCAGGCGCCCCCCGTGGCCGCGGTGCCGTCGCCGCAGGGCGGCGGGTCCTGGCAGCCGGGCCCCTCGTCGCAGCCGGCCCGCCGTCCCCGCACGGCCTGGTGGGTCGGGGGATCGGTGCTGGCCGTCGTCGCCGTGGTCGTCGTCGCGCTGGTCGTCGGCCTGTCCGGGGGCAGCCCCACCGGGCCGGGCACCGAGACCGACCCGCCGGTCGCGAGCTCCTCACCCGCCGGCCCCACGTTCCCGCCGGGCACCGTGCGGATCATCGACGAGGAGTCGGGCATCTCCTACCCGTTCCTCGGCAACGGCTGGTACGAGTACGACCTCGGCCTCATGCCGGAGACCCGCACCATCGCCGGGCAGTACTTCACCACCCAGGAGCAGACCCCCGACGGCGGCAACTTCATCGCCCAGTGCACGTCGGGGCCGGTCTCCGACGGCTACGGCTGGACCGGCCCGGGCAGCGAGCAGGCGACGGTGACGACGCTGGCCGACAGCGTGCGCGCGGCCTACTACCCGTACCCGAACGAGCGGGAGGTGCTCCGCGACGAGGCGCTGACCGTGGACGGGCACGCCGCGCACCTCGTCGAGTTCCAGCTGACCTGGGACGTCGAGGGCTACGACTCCACCGGTGAGCGGGCGGCGCTGCTGGTCGTCGACGTCGGCCGGCCCGACCCCGCGCTGCTCTACGTCTCGATCCCCAACACGCACGCCGAGCTCTACGGGACCATCGACCGGATCGTCGCCGACATCGACGTGCTGTAGGCGCCCGGCGCGGCGTCGTCCCGCGTGGTTAGGGTCGGTCCGTGACAGCAGCGGGAGCCGACCTGACACTGCGGCACCCGGTGGAGCGCTTCACGCTCGACAACGGGCTGCGAGTGGTCCTCGCGCCCGACCGCAGCGTGCCGGTCGTCGCCGTGACCGTCTTCTACGACGTGGGCATGCGCAACGAGCCGGAGGGCCGCACCGGCTTCGCCCACCTCTTCGAGCACGTCATGTTCCAGGGCTCGGCACACGTGCCGAAGATGGAGCACGCCCGCCTGGTGCAGGCCGCCGGCGGCACGTTCAACGGCTCGACCCACCAGGACTACACGAACTACTACGAGGCGCTGCCCGCCGAGGCGCTCGAGCGCGCGCTGTTCCTCGAGGCCGACCGGATGGCCGCCCCGGCCATCACCGAGGAGAACCTCCGCAACCAGATCGACGTGGTCAAGGAGGAGATCCGGGTCAACGTGCTCAACCGGCCCTACGGCGCCTTCCCCTGGCTGCAGCTGCCGCAGATCGCCTTCGAGAGCTTCGCCAACACCCACGACGGCTACGGCTCGTTCGTCGATCTGGAGAGCTCCACGGTCGCCGACGCCGAGGACTTCTTCTCCCGCTACTACGCACCGGGCAACGCGGTGCTGTGCATCGGCGGGGACCTCGACGTCGGCGAGACCGAGCGGCTGGTCCGCCGCTGGTTCGGCCCGGTCGAGGCCCGCGAGGTGCCGCCCACCCCGTACACCGGCGAGCCCTCGCCGACGGCGGTGCGCCGCGACGTCGTCGAGGACCGGCTGGCCCCCGCGCCCGCCGTCGCGCTGGGCTGGCGGGTGCCCGACCCGGTCGGCGACCTCGACACCTACCTCGGCACCGTGCTGCTCGCCGAGCTGCTCAGCGAGGGTGACGCCTCCCGGCTGGAGCGCCGGCTGGTGCACGACGACCGCCTGGCCGTGGCGCAGAGCAGCTACGTGGGCCTGTTCGGCGACCCGTTCGACGTCCGCGACGCCACGCTGCTCACCACCCAGGTGCACCACCCGGCCGCCGTCCCCGTCGACGACGTGCTGGGCGCGGTGCACGAGGAGATCGGCCGGGTCGCCACCGAGGGCGTGAGCGCCGAGGAGCTGGCCCGGGTGCAGGCCCGCACCAGCGCGCAGCTGCTGCGCCAGGCCGACTCGGTGCTCGGCCGCACGCTCGCCTTCGCCGGCGCCGAGCTGGTCCACGGCCGCGCCGAGCTGGCCGGCGAGCTCGCCGCCCGGCTGGCCGCGGTGACCCCCGACGCGGTGCAGGTCGCCGCCAAGGGGCTCGATCCCGGCACCGCCGCCGTCCTGGAGCTGCGCGCCACCGGAGGAGCCCGATGAGCGCCCCCGTCCTCGACCTGGGCCTGATCCCGCCGCTGGGCGAGCCGCGCCCGCAGCCGGTCCCGGAGGTGGCGACGACGACGCTGCCCAACGGGCTGGCCGTGGTCGTCGTGCCGCGGCCCGGCGTGCCCCTGGTCGAGCTGCGGCTGCGCGTGCCGTTCGCCGCGACCTCCCCGCGCGGCGCCCTCCAGCACGCCGCCCGGTCCTCGGTGCTCTCCGGCGCGGTGCTGCTCGGCACCGGGCAGCGCGACGCCACCGCCGTCGCCGAGGCGCTGCAGACCCACGGCGCCGAGCTCACCGTGGCCGCCGACCCCGACCGGCTGCTGTTCGCCACCACGCTGCTGTCCGAGGGGCTGGCCCCGGTGCTCGGCGTGCTCGCCGAGGTCCTCACCGAGGCCGCCTACCCGGGCGACCAGGTCGAGGCCGAGCGCGACCGGGTGGCCGAGCGGATCGCCATCGCCCGCTCCCAGCCCGGCGTCATCGCCCGCACCGCGCTGGCCGCCCGCCGCTACGGCACCCACCCCTACGCCGCGCAGCTCCCGGCGCCGGACCTGGTCGGCAAGGTGGCCGCCCCGGCGCTGCGCAAGCTGCACCGGGAGCGGCTGCTGCCCGCCGGCAGCACGCTGGTGCTCGTCGGCGACCTCGACGTCGCGGCGGCCACCGACGCCGTCGCCGCCGCGCTCGGCGGCTGGACGGGGGAGGGCGCCGCGGCCGGCGCCAAGCCCGCCCCGACCCTCGCGCCGGGCCACCTCGAGGTGGTCGACCGGCCGGGCGCGGTGCAGTCCAACATCCGCCTCGGCGGGCCGGCGCCGGGCCGCACCGACCCCGACCTGCCCGCGGTGCGGCTGGCGAGCATGGTGTTCGGCGGCTACTTCTCCTCGCGGCTGGTCGAGAACATCCGGGAGCGGCGCGGCTACTCGTACAGCCCGCGCAGCGCCGTCGACCACCTGGCCGCCGCCTCGTCGTTCCTCGTGGAGGCCGACGTCGCCACCGAGGTCACCGGCGCCGCCTTCCTCGAGACCTGGGCCGAGCTGGGCCGGATGGCGCTGGCGCCGGTCACCGAGGCCGAGCTCGACGCCGCCCGCCGCTACGTGCTCGGCAGCATGGCGCTGTCGACCGCCACGCACGCCGGGCTGGCCAGCACGCTGTCCGCGCTGGCCGGGTCGGGGCTGTCGGCGGAGTGGCTGGCCGAGCACCAGCGCGCGCTGGCCGAGGTGACCGTCGAGCAGGTGCAGGAGGCCTCCCGCCGGTACCTGGCGCCGGCCGCGCTGACCGCCGTCGTCGTCGGGGACGCCGAGCGGGTCACCGACGCGCTGCGGGCCCTCGGCCCGGTCGACGTCACCGCCAGCGCCGCCGCCGCGCCGGACCCGGCGTGAGCGTCCCGCCGGGCGGCAGCACGCCGGACGACGTCGTCACGCCGGAGGCGGTGCGCGGGTTCTGGCCGGCCGGCACGCCCGACACCACGGGCACGGTGCCGGTGCTGTCCCGCTCGGCGCACGACCGCGACCACCTCGGCCGGGCGCTGGAGGACCCCACCCGGGGACGGCCGGTGCGGGTGCTCACCGTCGACGAGCGCCGCGCCGTCCCGGTGCGCGAGACCGAGGGCGGCCCCGAGCTGGTCTGGGACGAGCAGCCGGCCCTCCCGGCCGGCGCGGTGTACCTCGGCGAGGCCGGCGGCGTCCCCTACGCCGCGATCCGCGGTGAGCGGGCACTGACGGTCAACGGCCGGCCGGTGGACCTGTGGACCGGGCTGCGCGAGGTGGGCGCCGACCTCGGCGACCTCGACGCCGGCCTGCTCGCCCAGGCCGTCGGCATCCTCGAGTGGCACGAGCGGGCGCGCTTCAGCCCGCTGTCCGGCGCCGCGACGACGATCGAGCGGGCCGGCTGGGTGCAGCGCGACCCGGTCACCGGCACCGAGCTGTTCCCGCGGACCGACCCGGCGGTGATCATGCTGGTCCACGACGGCGGCGACCGCTGCGTGCTGGGCCGGCAGGCGGTGTGGCCGCCCGGGCGGTTCTCGATCCTCGCCGGGTTCGTCGAGCCGGGGGAGTCCGCCGAGGGCGCGGTGGCCCGCGAGGTCGCCGAGGAGGTCGGGCTGGAGGTCACCGACGTCCGCTACGTGAGCAGCCAGCCCTGGCCGTTCCCGCAGTCGCTGATGCTCGGCTTCGTCGCGCGGGCCGAGGGCGACCTGGAGCTGCGGCTGGACCCGACCGAGATCGAGGAGGCCCGCTGGTGGACCCGCGACGAGCTGCGCTCGGGCCGCGGGCCCGCCGCGCTGCCGCCGCCGGTCTCGATCGCCCGGCACATCATCGACCGCTGGGTGGCCGGCGAACTCGACTGAGCCCGCAGGTCCGGTCCGGTCCTCGTTCAGCTGGCTCAGGCGAAGCGGCCCTGCAGGACCAGCGCGGGGTGCTCCGGCCGGTCGGCGAGCACCACCGCGTCGGCCAGCAGCACGGGGTCGACCTCGTCGTCGTAGCGGTCGAAGGCGGGCAGTTCCCACGCCTGCTCCGGGGGGAAGCGCCGCTCCCGCGCGGCCGGCGCCACCCGCAGGTGGACGACGACGTCGAAGGCCAGCCCCACGCCCTGCAGCAGCGGGCCGGGCACCAGCAGCACCCCGCGCGGCGGCATCGGGCGGTAGCCGGCCCGGGCGGCGCGGTCGCGCACGACGTCCCACAGGACCGGCAGGTACTCGGCCGGCCCGCCGGGCCCCACCCGGTCGAGCACCTCGCGGGCCAGCGCGCCGGCGTCGAGCCAGTCGGTGTAGCGGGCGTCGGGATCGGTGCGGCCGTGCTCGAACCGCAGGGAGGCCGGCCGGAGGAACCCGGCGGCCGGGACGACGACGGCCGGGCGGCCGAGCGCGGGCAGCCGCTCGGCGACCGCCCGCGCGAGGCCCTCCGGGTCGGCGACGTCGGGCCCGTCGACGGCGACCCGCAGGGCGGCCGCGCCCGGCTCGGGGTCGGCGTCGGCGAGGAGGGCGGCCAGCCGGTCGGCCAGCGCGCCCGGGGTCAGCGGCTGCGGACCGCTCAGCGGCGGCCGTCCGCGGGCACCGCGGGGCCGGGGCGGCCCGGCGCGTGCTGGACCCGTCGGCCGGGCGGGCGGCGGGGGACCGGCGGCAGGACCGCGGCCGGCTCGGCGGCCGGCGCCCCGGCGGCCGCGCGGTCGAGGGTCTCGAGCACCTCGCGGGCGAGCTCGTGCACCGGCCGCCCGAGCGACCGGGCCTGTGTCCGCAGCGCCTCGAACGCCGCGCGCGGCGAGGTGCCCTGCCGTTCGGCGAGCACGCCGAGGGCCCGCTCGGTGGCGACCCGGGCGGCCAGCGCGTGCTCGAGCTGGGCGACGGTCCGCTCGAGCGCGGCGATCCGGGCGTCCCGGGGATCGCCGTCCGGCCCGACGTCGGCCGTCCCGCGGGCGGCGCGGCGCGTCGCGCGGTCGGGGTCGGCCGGGCCGCCGAGCTCCTCGGCGACGAGGTCGGCCAGCGTCAGCCCCTCGAGCAGGTCGGCGACGTCGTCGGCGCGGCCGGGGGACAGGACGCTCCAGCCGCGGCCGGTCCGTGCGAGCACGACGGAGGGACGGTCGGCGGGCGGCTCCTCCCCGGCTGCTGCGGGCAGGGGGAGGTGCACGGCGTCCGAGGTCACGACAGCGGCTCCCGCGGGTGCTCGGCCGGTGGGCCGGGTGGACGTCGGCGCGCCACGGTCGCGACCCGCCGGGGGACGATGATGCACCGCCGGGGGCCGCGACCCCTACACCCCCCGCCGGTCAGGCGCCGGCCTGCTGCGCCAGCTGCGCCTTGACCTGGGCGATGCTCGGGTTGGTCAGGGCGCTGCCGTCGGCGAAGACCAGCGTCGGGACGGTGCGGTTGCCGCCGTTGGCGTTCATGACGACCTCCGCGGCGGCGGCGTCCCGCTCGATGTCGACCTCGGCGTAGTCGATGCCCTCGACCTGCATGAGCTTCTTGAGCCGCACGCAGTACCCGCACCAGGTGGTGGTGTACATCGTCACGGCGGCGGGCGCGGCACTCACTCGGGGTCCTCCAGCAAGGTCGGGGCGGGACGCGGCGACGTCCCTCCGGGGCGCAACACCGCGGGCGCGTCCCCTCTTCCCCGCCCCACGGGTCCCCAGGCGCACCGGCCGTCCCCAGGCGCCGGGGTGTCCCCGCCGCCTGTCGTCCCGGGCTGGGACACTCGCAGGAGCGGTCCGCCGGCCGCCGTCCCCTACCCCCGGAGGAACCACCGCATGCCCCGGACAGCCGACGCGCCCCTGGCGACCTCCGGGTCCGCGGGGACCTCCGCCGGCGCCGAGGCGGTCCTGGCCGGCCTCGACGAGGAGCAGCGCGAGGCCGCTCAGGCGGTGACCGGCCCGGTGTGCATCCTCGCCGGTGCGGGGACGGGCAAGACCCGCACGATCACCCACCGCATCGCCTACGGCGTGCACACCGGGGCGTTCGTCCCCGAGCAGGTGCTCGCGGTGACCTTCACCGCCCGCGCGGCGGGGGAGCTGCGCACCCGGCTGGCCGGCCTCGGCGTCGGCGGGGTGCAGGCCCGCACCTTCCACGCGGCGGCCATGCGCCAGCTGCGCTACTTCGCCCCACGGGTGCTCGGCGGCCCGCTGCCGCCGCTGATCGAGAACAAGCTGCGGGTCGTCGCCTCGGCGGCCACGCGCAACCGGCTGACCACCGACCGGACCAGCCTGCGCGACCTCGCCAGCGAGATCGAGTGGGCCAAGACCACGCTGGCCACCCCGGAGGACTACCCGACCCGGGCCGCGGCCGCCGGGCGCGAGCCGCCCTTCGACGCCGCCGCCGTCGCCCGCGTCTACGCCTCCTACGAGTCGGCCAAGCAGCGCGACGGCGCGCTGGACTTCGAGGACCTGCTCCTGGTCACCGCGTTCGCGCTGGAGGAGCACCCCGACGTCGCCCGGCAGGTGCGCGGGCAGTACCGCCACTTCGTCGTCGACGAGTACCAGGACGTCAACCCGCTGCAGCAGCGGCTGCTCGACGCCTGGCTGGGCGGGCGGGCCGACGTCTGCGTCGTCGGCGACCCCAACCAGACCATCTACTCCTTCACCGGGGCCGACCCCGACTACCTCCTGGGCTTCGCCGACCGCTATCCCGACGCCGCGGTGGTCAAGCTCGAGCGCGACTACCGGTCGACGCCGCAGGTGGTGGGGCTGGCGAACAAGCTGATCGGGCAGGCGCCGGAGCGCAAGAGCATCTTCCGGCTCAAGCTCCTCGGTCAGCGGGCCGAGGGCCCCGAGCCGCGCTTCTTCGAGCACGCCGACGAGCCCAGCGAGGCCGCCGCCGTCGCGCAGGCCTGCCGGGCGCTGGTCGAGGCCGGGACGCCGGCGTCGGAGATCGCGGTGCTGTTCCGCATCAACGCGCAGTCCCAGGTCTACGAGTCGGCGCTGGCCGACGCCGGGGTGCCCTACGTGCTCAAGGGCGGGGAGCGGTTCTTCGAGCGGCCCGAGGTCCGGGAGGCGGTCGTCCTGCTGCGCGGCGCGGCCGCCGGCGGCCACGAGCCCGGCGCGCTGGTGCCGACGGTGCGCGACGTGCTCGCCTCGACCGGGTGGGTGGAGCACCGCCCGCCCGCCGGGGGAGCGGCGCGCGACCGCTGGCAGTCGCTGGCCGCGCTGGTCGACCTCGCCGTCGACCTGGTGGCCGAGGACCCGACCACCGACCTCCCGCGCTTCGTCGCCCACCTCGCCGAGCGGGCCGACGCCCAGCACGCGCCGACCGTCCAGGGCGTGACGCTGGCGTCGATGCACGCGGCCAAGGGCCTGGAGTGGGACGCGGTCTTCGTCGTCGGCCTCGTCGACGGCGTGCTGCCCATCTCCCAGTCGCTGTCCCGCCCGGAGGCGGTGGAGGAGGAGCGGCGGCTGCTCTACGTCGCGGTCACCCGCGCCCGCGAGCAGCTCACCCTGTCCTGGTCGCTGGCCCGCAACCCCGGCGCCAAGCGGGCCCGCCCGCGCAGCCGCTTCCTCGACGGCCTGGTGCCCGGCTCCACGCCGACCGCCCCTCCGCCGCAGCGGAGGACCAAGCGGGCCAAGGTCGTCCTCGAGGGCGAGGCCGGGGAGATCTTCGAGCGGCTGCGCGCCTGGCGCAGCAGCACCGCGCAGGCCGCCTCGGTGCCCGCCTACGTCGTGTTCACCGACGCGACCCTGCAGGCCATCGCCGAGGCGAAGCCGACGAGCATCCGCGAGCTGTCCGGGCTGCCCGGCATCGGCGCCCGCAAGCTGGAGATGTACGGCGAGGACGTCCTCGCCACCGTCGGCGGCTGACCGGTCACCGACCGTGCCCACCGCACGGCCGGACGGGCGCGTCCCACGCCATCGGAGGACGCGCCCGTTAATTGCGTTGCGCCGCTGCAGTGACCTTCCCTACTGTCCTGCCTGCGCCCGACGGACGACCGCGGGCGCGCCAGACCGAGCCCGGCCCGACCGCCGGACTCCGACCCCGGGAGGAGGGGTACCGATGATCGACATGCGCTGCGTCCTCGCCCCCGCCGGGGTCTCCGCCTGGGGCGCCCTCGTCGTGCGTCCGGCCCTGACCGGCGCCGTCCCGTCCGCGCGGCCGCGCTGCGCCGTCGTCCGGTCGATGACGCCGTTCGACCTGACCGGCACCGCCGTTGCTGCGCCCACCGCTCCGGTCCAGGGGACCGGTGTGCCCACCGGCGGCGAGTTCGGCCCCGGCGTCGGCGGCACCGATGCCCTCCGCACCCACATCGGCAACCAGCGCACCACCCTCGGGATCCACTCCCCGGGGAGACCGCAGAGCTAGCCGCTCGACCGGTCCTCCTCGAGGCCGCGGAACCCGAACCCCGGGATCCGCGGCCTTCGTCTTTCTCCGCGGCACCCGGCCCCGACCACCCCGGTCGGCGGGCCCCCGCCGGCCGCGCAGACGACGAGTACGAGGAGGAGCGGCAGTGCAGCAGACGATCGACCGCCCGACGTCCCACCGCCGACCCGGGCTCCCCCGGACCGGCGGCGCCACCCCGAGGACGCCCCACACCCCGCTGGCCCCGGCACCGGTGCGGCGCCCCCTGCCGTGCCGCGGGAGCGACGACCCGGACCTGTGGTTCGCCGAGAGCCCCGCGCTGCTCGAGCAGGCCAAGGTCCTGTGCGGCGAGTGCCCGGTCCGCGACGCCTGCCTGGCCGGCGCCCTGGACCGCGGCGAGCCGTGGGGCGTCTGGGGCGGCGAGATCTTCGAGCGGGGTGTGGTCATCCCGCGCAAGCGCCCGCGGGGCCGTCCCCGCAAGGTCGTCGCGGCGTGAGCCGGGACGGCGACAGCCGACAGCGACAGCCATCCGATCGGGCGCCGACGCCCGACGAGCACCGAGGACCCGAGATGACCACGTACGAGTACGACCTGGCCACCACGCGGCTGCGCGAACTGCGCGCCGAGGCCGACACCGCCGGCCGCGTGCGCCGGCTCCGGGCCGCCCGCCGGTGGGCCCGCCGCGCGGAGTACGCCAGCCGGCGTGCCGCGCGGGCCAGCGCCGCCGTCCGCTGAACGACGGCGCCCCTCCGGGCCCGGCAGCACGCCGCGCCCCTCCCGGTCGAGGGGGGGGGGGGGGGGGGGGGGGGGGGGGGGGGGGGGGGGGGGGGGGGGGGGGGGGGGGGGGGGGGCGGGGGGGGGGGCGGGGCGG
>NZ_JBJGZB010000050.1:0-14711 GCF_054050295.1 Geodermatophilus sp. SYSU D01045 | reverse complement strand
CCCCCCCCCCCCCCCCCCCCCCGCCCCCCCCCCCCCCCCCCCCCCCCCCCCCCCCCCCCCCCCCCCCCCCCCCCCCCCCCCCCCCCCCCCCCCCCCCCCTGGGCCGGGCTCGGGTTCGACGGCCGCCGGCAGCGGCTGGCCGCCTACCGCGGCTACCTGGCCCGGCGCATGCACGAGCTGGCCGACCTGGTGCACCGGGAGAACGGCAAGCCGCACGCCGACGCCCTCCTCGAGATCACCCTCGCGGTCGACCACCTGGCCTGGGCCGGGGCGCACGCGCGGAAGACGCTCGGCCCGCGCCGGGTGCGCGCCGGGATGCTCGCGGCCAACCACGCCGCCCACCTCGAGTACCAGCCGATGGGCGTCGTCGGCGTCATCGGCCCGTGGAACTACCCGGTGTTCACGCCGATGGGCTCGATCGCCTACGCGCTGGCCGCCGGCAACGCCGTCGTCTTCAAGCCCTCGGAGTTCACCCCGGCAGTCGGGGCGTGGCTGGCCGCCGCCTGGCGCGCGGCCGTCCCCGACGTCGCCGACGCCTTCCAGGTCGTCACCGGCTCCGGCGAGACCGGTGCCGCGCTGTGCCGGGCCGGCGTGGACAAGCTGGCCTTCACCGGCTCCGGGCCCACCGGCCGCAAGGTCATGGCCGCCTGCGCCGAGACGCTCACGCCGGTGCTCCTGGAGCTCGGCGGCAAGGACGCGATGATCGTCGACGACGACGCCGACGTGGCCGCCGCCGCCGACGCCGCCGTCTGGGGCGGCATGAGCAACGCCGGGCAGACCTGCATCGGCATCGAGCGGGTCTACGCCACGGAGAAGGTCTACGACGCCTTCGTCGCGGAGGTCACCGAGCGGGTGCGCGCCCTGCGCCCCGGCTCTGACGAGGAGGCCGCGTACGGCCCGATGACCATGGCGGCGCAGACCGACGTCGTGCGGCGGCACCTCGACGACGCGACGTCCTCCGGCGGCCGCGCGGTCGTCGGCGGCACGGGGGACGGCGGGTTCCCCCACGCCGACTACATCGCGCCGACCGTGCTGCTCGACGTGCCCGAGTCCTCGGCCGCGGTCCGCGAGGAGACCTTCGGCCCGACGCTGACCATCACCCGCGTCGCCGACGCCGAGGAGGCGCTGGAGCGCACCAACGCGACGTCGTACGGGCTGGCCGGCGCGGTGTTCTCGCGGTCCACGGCGCGCGCGATGGACCTCGCCCGCCGGATGCGCAGCGGCATGACCAGCGTCAACTCGGTGCTGACCTTCGCCGGGGTGCCCTCCCTCCCCTTCGGCGGCGTCGGCGAGAGCGGCTTCGGCCGGATCCACGGCGAGGACGGGCTCAAGGAGTTCACCCGCGCCAAGGCCATCACGCGGCAGCGCTTCCGGCTGCCGGTGGACCTCATGTCCTTCACCCGCCCGCCGGCCGCGTTCGACGCGGTGGCGCGGGTCGTGGGCATGGTCCACGGGCGGCACCGGTGAGCGACGTGCAGGAGTTCGACGTCGTCGTCGTCGGGGCCGGCTCGGCCGGCTGCGCGCTGGCCGCGCGGCTGACCGAGGACCCGTCGGTGCGGGTGCTGCTGCTGGAGGCCGGCGGGTCCGACGACGTCCTCGAGGTGCAGGTCCCGGCCGCGATGTACAAGGTCTGGCGCACCCGGCGGGACTGGAACTACACGACCGAGCCGCAGCCGGGCCTCGGCGGGCGCGGGCTGTTCTGGCCGCGCGGGAAGCTGCTGGGCGGGTCGTCGTCGATCAACGCGATGATCTACGTCCGCGGCGCGGCGGCCGACTACGACGAGTGGGCCCGGCTGACCGGTGACCCGTCGTGGTCCTACAAGTCGGTGCTGCCGCTGTTCCGGCGGATGGAGGACAACGCGCGCGGCGCCGACCGCTTCCACGGCGTCGGCGGGCCGCTGCGGGTGGAGGACCTGCGCTCGCCGCACCCGTGGACCCGCGCGGTGGTCGAGTCGGCGGTGGCCGCCGGGTACCCCCGCAACGACGACTTCAACGGCGCCGCCCAGGAGGGCGTGGGCCGGTACCAGGTGACGCAGCGGCGGGGCCGCCGCTGGTCGGCCGCCGACGCCTACCTGCGCCCGGCGCTCGGCCGGCCCAACCTGACCGTGCTCACCGGCGCGCTCACCACCCGGGTGCTGGTCTCGGGCGGGCGGGCCACCGGCGTCGAGTACCGGCGCGGCGGGCGGACGCACACCGCGCACGCGGCCGGTGAGGTCGTGCTGTGCGGCGGCGCGGTGAACTCGCCGCAGCTGCTGATGCTGTCGGGCATCGGGCCGGGCGCGCACCTGCGCGAGGTCGGCGTCGACGTCGTCCACGACCTGCCCGGCGTGGGCGGCGGGCTGCAGGACCACCCGCTGGTGCCGGTCATCTGGGACGTGCGGTCGGGGAAGTCGCTGCTCCGGGCGGAGTCGCCGTCGGGGTACGCGCAGTGGTTCGGCGCCCGCCGCGGGCCGCTGTCGTCGAACCTGGCCGAGGCGGGGCTGTTCACCCGCTCGCGGCCGGACCTCGACCAGCCCGACCTGCAGTACCACTTCCTGCCGGTCAAGTTCTGGCGGCAGGCGGAGGTCGACCCCGACGTCGACGCGTTCACCGCGGCCGCCGTCCTGGTGCACGTGCACTCGCGCGGCTCGGTGCGGCTGCGCTCGGCCGACCCGACGTGGGCCCCGGCCATCGACGCCGGCTACCTCACCGACGAGCGGGACCTCGACGCGCTGGTGACCGGCGTGGAGAAGGCCCGGGAGATCGCCTCGGTCGGCCCGCTGGCCTCCGTGCTGGCCGCGGAGTGGTCGCCGGGCGGCACGGTGCGCACGGCCGACGCGCTGCGGGCGAAGGTGCGGGAGACGCTGGAGTCGCTGTACCACCCGGTGTCCTCGTGCCGGATGGGCACCGACGGTGACGCGGTGGTCGACCCGCAGCTGCGGGTGCACGGGCTGGACGGCCTGCGGGTGGTCGACGCCTCGGTGATGCCGACGCTGGTCCGCGGCAACACGAACGCGCCGACGATCATGATCGCCGAGCGCGCCGCCGACCTCATGGCCGGCCGCACCGTCGACCCCGCCCTGGCCGCGCACGCCTGAGCGCATCGCGGGCGTTCCCCGCGCACCGCGGGTCCTGCAGGACCGGCAGAGCGCGAGGAACGCCCGCAGTGCGCAGGGGCCTGTCCTCGTCCGCCCGGCCGGGGCATCCTCGGGCGCCCGACCGAGGAGGAGCCATGGCCCGCACCCCGCACGAGGTCTTCCAGGCGCACGGCGCCGCGCTCGACGCCGGCGACGTCGACGCCGTCGCGGCCGACTACGCCGAGGACGCCCTGCTCATCACCCCCGACGGCGTGGTCCGGGGCAGGGACGGCATCCGCAGCGCCTTCGCCGGCATGCTCAGCGAGATCCCCGGCGCCACCTGGGAGTTCCCCACGCAGCACTTCGTCGACGACGTCCTGTTCCTCGAGTGGAGGGCGGTGTCGGAGAAGGCACGGGCCGAGGGCGTCGACACCTTCGTCTTCGACGGCGGTGCCATCCGGGTGCAGACGATCCGGTTCACCCTCGAGCGCACCGGCTGACCCGCCGGGGGCCTTCGTAGCGGTGATGGCTCCCCCACGTGGCGCCACTCCGGAGCCTCTGTAGCGCTATTGGCGCGGATCCGTGGCCAGCGCAGCTCGGATCCGGACGAGGAGCGCCTCCGAGTCCCGAAGGTCCGCGGCGCTCACCCGGACGACCCGCCAGCCGGCTGCCCTCAGCCGCTCGAGCCGCTCGTCGTCCTTCGGGATCTGGTCGTCCTGGAAGTGGTGGGCGCCCTCGTACTCGACCGCCAGCCGCTCCCCGGGAAACGCGAGATCGACACGGGCGACGAACCGTCCGTGGTGGAGGACCTCGAACTGCGGCACGGGGTCGAGGCCGGCCAGGACCAGGCAGACCCTGAGCCGCGACTCCTGCGGGGACTCCGCCCGTGCATCGACCAGGGGCACGGCGCGACGGACCCGGCTCACGCCCCACCGGCCGGTCCCTGCCCCTGCCAGGGCGAGGAGGTCAGGGACCGTCACGTGCTCAGCGGCGACCATCGCGTCGAGTGCAGCCACCGCCGTGGTCAGCGGCTCCAGGTCATGAGGTCCCACGCCGTCCGCAGCGCCGTCGTCACGGGAACGTCGTCGTGGAGGACGACGTCCGACGGTGGGAGGACGGTGTGGTGGACGGCAGCCACCCGTGGCCCGCGCCAGCGGACCTCCTCCGGGCACACCACGGTCACCTGGTCCCCGGCTCCGGCGAACGGGGCTCCGTACCAGGCAGCGGCGGAGTGCCCGCCGATCGCGGCTCCCGCCGGCAGGAGGAGCGCGACGCCGCGACAGCGCAACCGGTGGTCGAACGGCGGTCCCGGGTCGGTGTACACCCCTTGGGCGAGCCGACGGTAGCTGCGTCGACGCACCTGGGCCCGGGTCAGGAAGCCCTCCGCCATCGCGGCACTGCCGACGAAGACCCCGGGGAGGAGACGTCGAGACGTGGACACCCGGGCAGCGTGGCCGACGCGTGAGGCACCGAGCGGCGTCGTCCACAGGCCCAGGAGCCAACAGCGCTACGAAGGCGCCTCACGGCGACAGCCGATAGCGCTACGAAGGCCCTCGTCAGCCGTGGGTGGTGGCGGCCGAGGCGGTGGTCGGCTCGGACGGCGCGGCGGGCGGCGCCTCCGGCGCAGGGCGGCGGCGGATGGAGATCGACAGCGCCGCGGCCACCAGGCACAGGGCGCCGGCGCCGAACCAGGCGAGGTCGTAGGAGCCGGTCACGTCGCGCACCACGCCGCCGCCGAACGCGGCCACCGCCGATCCCACCTGGTGCGAGGCGAACACCCAGCCGAACACGACCGGCGCCCGCGGGCCGAAGTGCTCGCGGCACAGCGCCAGCGTCGGCGGCACGGTGGCCACCCAGTCCAGGCCGTAGAAGACGATGAACGCGACCATGCTGACGTGCAGGTCCGGCCCGAACAGGGGCGGCAGCAGGAACAGCGAGAACCCGCGCAGCGCGTAGTAGGCCAGCAGCAGCACCCGCGGGTCGGTGCGGTCGGTGAGCCAGCCGGACAGCACGGTCCCGGCGATGTCGAAGATCCCGACGACGGCGAGCAGCGACGCCGCCGTCGTCACCGGCATGCCGTGGTCGTGCGCGGCCGGGATGAAGTGCGGCTGCACCAGCCCGTTGGTCGAGGCGCCGCAGATGAAGAAGCCCGCGGCCAGCAGCCAGAACGGCCGGGTGCGGGCGGCGTCGAGCAGCCCGCGGACGGCGGTGCGCGCGGCACCGGTGCGCACCGGCTCGGCGTCGTCGGCGGCGGTCCCGCCGTAGGGGACGGCGCCGACGTCGCGCGGGCGGTCGCGGAGCAGCCACAGCACCAGCGGGACGACGGCGAGCGCGGCGGCCGTCGTCCCGAGCGAGGCCGCCCGCCAGCCGCCACCGGTCTGCGCGATCGCGGCGACCACGGGCAGGAAGACCAGCTGCCCGGTCGCGCCGCCGGCGGTGAGGATCCCCGAGACCAGCCCGCGCCGGGCGACGAACCAGCGGCCGGTCACCGTGGCCACCAGCGACAGCGCCATCGACCCGGTGCCCAGGCCGACCGCGACGCCCCAGAGCAGCAGCAGCTGCCAGCTCGCCGTCATGAACACGGTCAGGCCGCTGCCCAGCGCGGTGAGCAGCAGCGCGCCGACGACGACGCGGCGGATGCCGAACCGCTCCATGAGCGCCGCCGCGAACGGCGCGGTCAGCCCGTACAGCGCCATGTTCACCGCGACGGCGGCCGAGATGGTCGACACCGACCAGCCGAACTCCTCGCGCAGCGGGTCGATGAGCACCCCGGGCACCGCGCGGAACGCCGCCGCCCCCACGAGCGCCAGGAAGGTCACCGCGGCCACCCACCAGGCGGGGTGCACGCGGGCGGTCCGGCGGGGCGCGGTCGTCGTCACGAGCGGAGAGCATGACCGACGGTCCGCTTCCCGGACCAGTGGCCCGACGGTCAACACCTGCAAGGATCCGGCCATGACCTCAGGCCCGAGTCCGGCGATGACATCGGACCCGGCCCTGCACGAGGTCGTCGTCCTCGCCGTCGACCGCGTCGTCGGCTTCGAGCTCGGGCTCCCCCACCGCCTGCTCGGCCTGGCCGAGGACCGGGACGGGCGGCCCCTGTACCGGGTGCGGGTGGCCACCCTCGACGGGCGGCCGGTGCGCACGGCCGACGGCTTCGCGGTGCTGCCCGAGCACGACGGGTCGGTCCTCGCCGAGGCCGGCACGGTCGTGGTCCCCGGGATCATGGGCGGCCCCGCCGTCGTCGAGGGGCGGATCCCCGACGACCTGCGCGACGCCCTCCGCGAGGCGGCCGGGCGGGCGCGGATGGTGTCGATCTGCACCGGCTCCTCGGCGCTCGCCGCGGCCGGCCTGCTCGACGGCCGGCCGGCCACCACCCACTGGCGCGACGTCGAGCACTTCCGCCGCAACTTCCCCGCCGTCCGGCTCGACCCCGACGTCCTGTTCGTCGACGACGGCGACGTCCTCACCTCGGCCGGCGTGGCCGCGGGCATCGACCTGCTCCTGCACCTGGTGCGGCGCGACCACGGCACCGAGGTGGCCAACCGGGTCGCGCGGCGCAACGTCGTCGCGCCGTGGCGGGAGGGCGGGCAGTCGCAGTTCGTCGACCGGCCGCTGCCCGAGGCCGGCGACGCCGGGACCGCGCCCACCCGCGCCTGGGCGCTCCAGCGCCTGGGCGAGCCGCTGCCCCTCGCCGACCTCGCCGCCCACGCGCGGATGAGCGTGCGCACCTTCACCCGGCGGTTCCGCGAGGAGACCGGGGTGTCGCCGCAGCGGTGGCTCGCCGGGCAGCGGATCGCGCTGGCCCGCCGGCTGCTGGAGTCGACCGACGTCCCCGTCGACCGGGTCGCCGCCGACGCCGGGTTCGGCACGCCGGCGTCGCTGCGCGCCCACCTGCGCGCCGCGATCGGGGTCTCACCCGGCGCCTACCGCCGCACCTTCCGCGGGGCCTCGGTGAGCCATCAGCCCGACGAAGGCGGAGCCTGACGCGGCGGTGTGACACGCGACTCCCCGGGACGACGGCAGGATCGGCCCCCGCGTCTGGTTGAGTGGGGCGTACCGGCGCCGCCCTCGCTCATCCGGAGCTGCAGGACTCGACGTCGGGCTGGTGCAGCGCCACGGAGGCGCGCCCGGCTGTCCGACGTCGCCCACGGCGCGACCCGCCCCGCAGACGGGGCCGGCGTGCGCCCGCGTGCGGTGGCCGAGGACGGCGACCCGAGTACCACCGAGGAACCCATGACCTCCCCGCAGTCCCCCACGCCCACCGGCACGTCCCGGCCCCGCCGCCGTCGCGGCGGCCGCGGCCGCGGCGCCAGCGGCGCCCCCGCTCCCGCCACGACGGCGGCTCCCGCCACGACACCCGCGCCGCCGCAGGAGATCCCGGCCGGCGACGTCGCCACCGTGCTCCCCTCCGACGCCACCTTCGCCGAGCTCGGCGTGCCCGCCCCGCTGGTCGAGGTGCTCACCGCCAGCGGCATCACCGCGCCGTTCCCCATCCAGGTCGCGACGCTGCCGGACTCCCTGGCCGGCCGCGACGTGCTCGGCCGCGGCCGCACCGGCTCCGGCAAGACCATCGCCTTCAGCCTGCCGCTGGTCACCCGCCTGGCCGCCTCGACGACGAAGCGGCAGGCCCGGAAGCCGCGGGCCCTGGTGCTCGTGCCGACCCGCGAGCTGGCCAACCAGGTGATGGCCACCGTCGAGCCGCTGGCCACGGCGCTCGGCCTGCGCGCCACCACCGTCTTCGGCGGCGTCGGGCAGAACCCGCAGGTGCAGGCGCTGGCCGCCGGTGTCGACGTCGTCGTCGCCTGCCCCGGCCGGCTCGAGGACCTCATCGGCCAGGGCCACGCCGACCTGTCCGCCGTCGAGGTGACCGTGCTCGACGAGGCCGACCACATGGCCGACCTCGGCTTCCTGCCCGGCGTCAAGCGGCTGCTGGACCGCACCCCGCAGGGCGGCCAGCGGCTGCTGTTCTCCGCCACGCTGGACAACGGCGTCGACGTCCTGGTCAAGCGCTACCTGTCGCGGCCGGTGACGCACTCGGTGGACCCCGCCGTCGCGCCGGTCGCCACCATGACCCACCACGTGTTCCAGGTCAGCGCCGCCGACAAGGCCGAGGTGGTGCGCCAGCTCGCCTCGGGCCTCGGCCGCAGCGTGCTGTTCACCCGGACCAAGCACCAGGCGAAGAAGCTGGCCAGGCAGCTCACCGCCGCGGGCATCCCCGCCGTCGACCTGCACGGCAACCTCAGCCAGAACGCCCGCGAGCGCAACCTCGAGGCGTTCAGCACCGGCGGCACCCGGGTGCTGTGCGCGACCGACATCGCCGCGCGCGGCATCCACGTCGACGACGTCGCGCTGGTCGTGCACGTGGACCCGCCGGCCGAGCACAAGGCCTACCTGCACCGGTCCGGGCGCACCGCGCGCGCCGGCGCCGGCGGCACCGTCGTCACGATCTCGACGCCCGACCAGGCCGCCGAGGTGCGCACCCTGGCCCGCCAGGCCGGCATCTCGCCGGTCGTGACCCAGGTGCGCCCCGGCGCGGAGCAGGTCACCGCGCTCACCGGCCCGGCCGCGCCGCACGTCGAGCCCGCCCCCACCCCGGCTCCCCAGCCGCAGGGCCAGGGCCAGGGCGGCGGCCGGCGCCGGCGCTCCGGCGGGGGGCCCGCGGCCGCCACGACGACGTCCGCGAAGACGTCCGGGAACCGCGGACAGGCCCGCAGCCCGCAGGGCCCCGCGCGCACGCGCGCGGAGCTCGCCGCCCGGGCCGGCACGCACTCGGCGGCGTCGTTCAGCGGCCGCTCCCGGCGCGGGGGCCGCTGACCCGGGGGTGTCACGCCGGGGACGGTCGGGAAGAGTCGTCCCGACCGTCCCCGACGACCCTGCGAGGTGCCCGATGGCCCTGCCCATCACCCTGTCCGAGATCGGCCCGCGGATCTCGGCCGGCGCGTTCATCCTCAACAGCGGGCTGGGCAAGCGCGGCGCCGACGAGCAGACCGCGGCCGGCCTGCACGGCTTCGCCTCCGGCACGTACCCGTTCCTCAAGGACGTCGAGCCGCGGCAGTTCGTCCAGGCGCTGTCGACGGCGGAGATCGCGGTCGGCGCCGCGCTGCTGACGCCGTTCGTGCCCACGGCGCTGGCCGGCGCCCTGCTCACCGGGTTCGCCGGCGGCCTGCTCGGCCTCTACCTGCGCACACCCGGCATGCGCAAGGAGGGCAGCCTGGCGCCGACCGAGCAGGGGCTGACCGTCGCCAAGGACGTGTGGCTGCTCGGCATCGGCGTCGGCCTGCTCACCCGGGGCACCGTGGACCGCGGGTCCCGCCGGGTGCAGCGGGCCGCGAAGACCCTGGCCCGGGCCAACGCGCGGGTGTCGAAGGCCGAGCGCCGCGCCGAGCGCCGGACCGTCCGCGCCGCCTGAGCCGTCACTCCCCCGGCAGGAACACCGTCCCGACCAGCCGGCGGCGGCGTCCCTCGCGCGGGGCGTTCCCCAGGCGCGCGCGGAGCACGCCGCGCACGTCGTCGAGCAGGCCGGCGAACTCCTCGTCGTCCAGCCACAGGCCGGTCATCCGGTAGCCCACGCCGTCCCGGGCGGGATCCAGCCCGTCCGGGGCGGCGGCACCGGCGTCGACCCAGCGGTCGAAGTCCGCGAGCAGCGCCGCGACGAAGGTGCCGAAGGCGCGGCGGTGCTGCTCGGGCGTCATGCCCGCCGCCTCCTCCGCCCCGACGGAGGCCGCGGCGGTCACCAGCCGGTAGGTGCGCTCGGTGCTGCCCCGCACCCGGCGCTCCCCCACGACCTCCAGCACGCCGGCCTCGGCGAGCACGCCGACGTGCCGGTAGAGCGTGGCCACCGGGACGTCGGGCAGCTCGGTGTGCAGTTCCCCGGTGGTCAGGCTCCGGTCGGCCAGCAGGGCCTGCACGACGCGCAGGCGCACCGGGTGGAGCAGCAGGTCCGCAGACGCCACGCGCTCGACCTCTCTCATGATTGACAACGGTCTCACTGTTGGGAATGATCATGCCATGGCGACCGTGACGACGACATCCCAGACCCTGCGCATCACCCTCACCCCGGCCGAGAAGGTGCTCGGCCTGCTGCGCGACCTCGAGGTCCCCCTGTCCGCGGTGCGCTCGGCCGAGGTCGTCCCCGACGGGCTGGCCGCCGCCCACGGCCTGCGCGCCCCCGGCCTCGGCCTGCCCGGCGTGCGCAAGATCGGCACCTGGCGCCGGCGGGGCGGGAAGGCGTTCGTCAGCGTCCGGCGCGGGACGGCGGTGCGCCTGGAGCTGACCGGTCAGCGCGTCGACACCGTCCTGGTGACCGTCGACGACGCGGCGGCCGTCGTCGCGGCGCTCTCGGGCGCCCCGCGGTGAGCCCGCGCGAGCTGCCGGTGACCGTGCCCGGCAGGCCCCCGCTGGCCGGCACCCTCACCCTCCCCGCCGCGCCCGGCCCCGTCCCCGCGGTGCTGCTGGCCGCGGGCTCCGGCCCGCTGGACCGCGACTCCGACCACCGGCGGGCCCGCTTCGGCGTCACCCGCGAGCTGGCGCACGCGCTCGCCGAGGCCGGCCTCGCGTCCCTGCGGTACGACAAGCGCGGCGTCGGCGGCACCCCCGGCGACTGGCGGCGGGCCGGGCTGCACGACGCCGCGGACGACCTCGCCCGGGCGCGCGACGCCCTGGCCGCCCGGCCCGAGGTGGACCCCGGGCGGATCGTGCTGGCCGGCCACAGCGAGGGCGCGCTGCTCGCCGCGGCGGTCGCGGCCCGCGGCGTCCCGGTGGCCGGGGTGGTCCTGCTCGCGGGCTCCGCGACGCCCGGCGACGAGCTGCTCCGCTGGCAGGCCCGCCGGATCGGGCCGACCCTGCCCGCGCCGGTCCGGGGCGTGCTCCGGCTCCTGCGCACCGACCTGGAGCGGAAGGTGGCCGCCGACCACGAGCGCCTCCGGGCGACGACCACCGACGTCGCCCGGGTCGGCGGGGTGCGGCTCAACGCGCGCTGGCACCGCGAGTTCCTCGACCACGACCCGCGCACCGACCTCGCCCGGCTGACCGTGCCGGTGCTCGCGGTGACCGGGGACAAGGACCTGCAGGTGCCGCCGGCGGACCTGGAGACGATCGCGGCGACGGTCCCCGGTCCGGTGGAGACCCTGCTCGTCCCCGACCTCACGCACACGCTGCGCCGCCAGCCGGGGCCGGCGTCGCTGCGCGCCTACCGCGGTGAGCTGCGCCGACCCGTGGACGCCGAGGTGCTGGCCACCGTGGCGGCGTGGTGCCGACGGGTGGGCGCCGTGACGTCCCCGACCTGAGCGGAGGCGGGAAGGGGTTACGGGGAGTCGGCGCAGCGTTGCAGTATCGCGGGCCTGCGGTGGGGCGTCGCCGGAGGGGCCCCACCGTCGGCTCAGAGGAGGCTCGTGTGTCCCAGCCCACCCGACGTGTCGTACCGCTGGTCGTCGCCCTGGGCGTCGGCCTGCTCAGTGCCTGCTCGGACGACGGCGGCGGCGGTGACCCCGCCGCCGCCGCCACGACCAGCGAGCACGCCGAGGCCGAGCACACGGAGAGCACCCCCTCCTCGAGCGCCCCCCAGGAGAGCGCCGCCGGGAGCAGCACCGCGCCCGGGACCACCGCGCCCGGGACCACAGCGCCCGAGAGCACCGCCGCGCCGGTCGAGGCGCGGACCGTCACCGCGACCGAGGGCGAGATGTACATCGACCTCTCGGAGAGCTCGTTCACCCCGGGCGAGTACACCATCGAGGTGGTCAACGAGGGCAACGCCACCCACGACCTGGTCGTCGAGCGGGACGGGCAGGACGTCGCCGCGAGCGACACCATCGGACCGGGCGAGTCGACCACGCTGACGGTCACCCTCGAGGCGGGCGAGTACGTCTTCTACTGCTCGATCGGCAACCACCGGGCCATGGGCATGGCGACCGACGTGACGGTCTCGGCATGACCGGGCACACCGCGACGCGCTCCTCGCGCAGCGGCGTCGCGATCGGGGTGCTGCGGCTCGTCGGCGCCGCGCTGCTGGCGGCGATCGCCGTCATCCACGCCTACCTGTGGCAGCAGGGCTACAGCGGCATCGACGTCATCGGCCCGGCGTTCCTGGTGCAGACCGCGCTCGGGATCGGCGGCGCGCTGCTCGTGCTCGCCGCGCCGGCGCGCCTGGTGACCTGGGCGGCCCTGCTCGGGGCCGCGTTCGCGGCCGGGTCGCTGGCCGCGCTGCTCGTGTCGACGACAGTGGGGTTGTTCGGCTTCGTCGAGACCACCGAGGCGACCCTGTGGTGGGAGTCCTTCTGGGTGGAGGCCGCCGCCGTCGTCGTGCTCGTCGCGCTGGCCGCCCTCACCCGCCGGCGCGGCGGCCGCTGAGGCCGGCGGTGGACGGGCGGTCCCGCCCGTCCACCGCCGGGTCGCTCAGCCCTGGGACGAGAACGCGGCGTCGAACGCCGCGGCCGGCGGGTCGAACGCCAGCCGGCGGACGAACGCCAGTGCGTCGGGGGCGCCGACGAGTCGGTCCATGCCGGCGTCCTCCCACTCCACCGAGATCGGGCCGTCGTAGCCGATCGTGTTCAGCATGCGGAAGCAGGCCTCCCACGGGACGTCGCCGTGCCCGGTGGAGACGAAGTCCCAGCCGCGCCGCGGGTCGGCCCACGGCAGGTGCGAGCTCAGCCGGCCGTTGCGGCCGTTGCCCACCTGGCGCTTCGCGTCCTTGCAGTCGACGTGGTAGATCCGGTCCTTGAAGTCCCAGATGAAGCTGACCGGGTCGAGGTCCTGCCAGACGAAGTGGCTCGGGTCCCAGTTGAGCCCGAAGGCCTCGCGGTGGCCGATCGCCTCCATGGCGCGGACCGTCGTCCAGTAGTCGTAGGCGATCTCCGACGGGTGCACCTCGTGCGCGAACCGGACGCCGACCTCGTCGAACACGTCGAGGATCGGGTTCCAGCGCGCGGCGAAGTCGGCATAGCCGTCCTCGATCATCGACGCGCTCGCCGGCGGGAACATCGCCACGGCCTTCCAGATCTTCGACCCGGTGAAGCCGACGACGGTCTCCACGCCCAGCTTCGCCGCCGCGCGGGCGGTCAGCTTCATCTCCTCGGCCGCCCGCTGCCGCACACCCTCCGGGTCGCCATCGCCCCACACCCGCGGTTTGACGATGCCGCGGTGCCGCTCGTCGATCGGGTCGTCGCAGACGGCCTGGCCGTCGAGGTGGTTGGAGATGGCCCACACCTTCAGGCCGTACTTGTCGAGGAGGGCGAGCTTCTCCTGGACGTAGGAGTCGTCGTTCGCGGCGCGCTGGACGTCGAGGTGGTCGCCCGAGCAGGCGATCTCCAGGCCGTCGTAGCCCCACTCGGAGGCGAGCCGGGCCACCTCCTCGAACGGCAGGTCGGCCCACTGGCCGGTGAACAGGGTGACGGGACGGGGCATGGCGGGGTGTCCTCTCGGATCAGGCGGGGACGGGGGTCCACACGGAGTCGGCCGCGGCACTGCGCTCGACGGCCTCGAGCACCCGCTGCACCTGCAGGCCGTCGGCGAACGACGGCGTGGGGTCCTCGTCCTTCGAGATGGCGGTGAGCAGGTCGACGACCTGGTGGGTGAAGCCGTGCTCGTAGCCCAGCCCGTGCCCGGCCGGCCACCAGGCCGACACGTAGGGGTGCCCGGGCTCGGTCACGAGGATGCGGCGGAAGCCGGCCACCTCGGCGGGCTCGCTGCCGTCGAAGAACTCCAGGACGTTCATGTCCTCGAAGTCGAAGGCCAGGCTGCCGGCGGAGCCGTTGACCTCGATGCGGATGGCGTTCTTGCGGCCCAGGGCGAACCGGGTCGCCTCGAAGGTGGCCACCGCGCCGCCGGAGAACCGGCCGAGGAACACCGCGGTGTCGTCGACGGTGACCTGGCCGGTGCCCTCCCCCGCGACGCCGGACAGCGACCCGGCCGCGGCGGGCAGCGGGCGCTCCTTGACGAACGTCTCGAGCAGGGCGCTGACGCCGGTGACCGTCTCGCCGGTGATGTACTGCGTGAGGTCGACGATGTGCGCGCCGATGTCGCCGAGCGCCCCGGAGCCGGCCTTGTCCTTCTCCAGCCGCCACGACATCGGCGCCGACGGGTCGGCGATCCAGTCCTGCAGGTACTGCGCGCGCACGTGGCGCACCTGGCCGATCCGGCCCTCGGCGACCAACTGCCGGGCCAGCCCGATCGCCGGCACCCGGCGGTAGGTGAACCCGACCATCGAGCGGACCCCGCGCGCGGCGGCCCGCTCGGCGGCCTCGGTCATGGCCTCGGCCTCGGCGACGGAGTTGGCCAGCGGCTTCTCGCACAGGACGTGCTTGCCGGCCTCCAGCGCCGCGATGGCGATCTCGGCGTGGGTGTCGCCGGGGGTGCAGACGTCGACCAGGCCGACGTCGTCGCGCTCGAGGACCCGCCGCCAGTCGGTCTCCACCGACGCCCAGCCCAGGCGGGCGGCGGCCTCGGTGGCCCGCTCCCGGTCCCGGCCGGCGAGGACGGTGAGCTCGGGACGCAGCGGGAGGTCGAAGAAGTGGGGGGCGGTGCGCCAGGCCTGCGAGTGCACCGCGCCCATGAAGGCGTGTCCGATGAGGCCCACCCCGAGGGTCGGCCGGTCAGGTGAGGTCATGGGGGCTCCCGGAGAGGGGGGGGGGGGGGGGGGGGGGGGGGGGGGGGCGCCCCGCC
>NZ_JBJGZB010000049.1:0-16702 GCF_054050295.1 Geodermatophilus sp. SYSU D01045 | reverse complement strand
GCCCACCCCGCGCGGGCCGGGGCCTCCCGCCCGCTGGTCGCGGGGCGTCGCGACGGCGCGTCCGTGCAGGCCGGGGCTGCGCTTGCCGATCTGCCGCAGCGCCCAGCTCGCCCCCTTCCGGACCACCGGGCGGTCGTCGTCGGCCCGCTCGGCGACCGCGCGGAGGAACGGCTCGAACCGCTCGTCGCCGGCCCGCTTGTCCGCCACGGCGAGCCCGGCCATGACGGCGAACCCGGCGCGCTTGACGAACGGCTCGGCGCGCCCGCTCCACGCCAGCGCGGTCTCCCAGGCGGACGGGGTGTGCCGCACGAGGTTCTGGCAGACCTGGTCGCACAGGTCCCACGAGTCGAAGGCGGCCGCCCACGCGTCGAGCTGGGCGGCGTCCACCGCGGCCGGGTCCTCGACCATGCTCGCCAGGATCCGCGCCTCGTGGACGCCGGAGCCCCACAGCCCCGCGGCCAACGCGTGGTCGCGGCCCAGCTCGCGTGCCAGCGTCCGGAGCTCGGCGACCGTGACGCCCAGGGGCTGCGCGCCGCCGATGCCGTACCGCGCCATGCCCGCCAGCCGCGACGGGTCGGCCAGCTCCCGCAGCCGGCCGAGCACCTCCGCGGGGCCGGCCACTACCGGGTCAGGACGACGGGCAGCTCGGCCAGGCCGCGGATGACGAACTCCGGACGGCGCCGCGCCGGGCGGGCGAGCTGCAGGTCGGTGGTGCGGCCCAGCAGCGCGCCGAAGGAGGCCTGCAGCTCCACGCGGGCCAGCGGCGCCCCGATGCAGAAGTGCACGCCCGCGCCGAAGGAGACGTGCGGGTTGTCGGTGCGGCCGACGTCGAGGGTGTCGGGGTCGGCGAAGACCGCGGGGTCGCGGTTGGCGGCGCCGAGCAGCGCGGCGATCTTCTGCCCTTCCCGCACGGTCACGCCGCCGACCTCGACGTCGGCGGCCGCGGTGCGCTCGAACAGCTGCAGCGGCGAGTCGAAGCGCATGAGCTCCTCGATCGCCGTCGGTAGGAGCGCCGGGTCGGCCCGCAGCCGCGCCAGCTGGCCGGGGTGCTCGAGCAGCGCGAGCAGGCCGTTGCCGCTGACGTTGACCGTGGCCTCGTGCCCGGCGTTGAGCAGCAGGATGCAGGTGGTGACCAGCTCGTCCTCGGTGAGCCGGTCGCCGTCCGCGTCGCGCACGGTGACCAGGTGGGAGAGCAGGTCCTCGCCGGGCGCGCGGCGACGCTCCGCGGCCAGCCCCCGCAGGTAGGCGACGAACTCCGCGGCGGCGCGCTCGGCGGCGTCCTCGACCGCCGTCGTCCGGCCGTACTCGTACATCTTCACGATCGCGTTGGACCACGGCCGCAGCAGCGGCCGGTCGGCGGCCGGGACGCCGAGCAGCTCGGCGATGACCGCCACCGGCAGCTCCTCGGCCATCCCCGAGAGGACGTCGACCGGCTCGCCGCCGCCCGAGCGCTCGACCAGCCCGTCGACCAGCTCGCCGGCCAGCTGCTCGACCCACGGGCGCAGCCGCTCGACGTGCCCGCGGGCGAAGGCCGCGCTGACCAGCCGGCGCAGCCGGGTGTGGTCCGGCGGCTCCATCTCGAGGATGGCGTTGCGGTGGATGAGGTTGAACTGCCCGAACCGCTCGGCGGGCTCCCGGTCCCGCCAGATGCGCCCCAGCCGGCGGTCGCGCAGCACGGCGTTGCTCTCGGCGTGGGTGAACGCCAGCCACAGCCGGAGCCCCTCGTGCCACTGGACCGGGGCGACGGCGCGGGCGGCGGCGAAGGCGGGGTAGGGGTCGGCGACCACGGCCGCGTCGGTGAGGTCGAGCGGTGCCGCCACGGAGGTCACGGCCCCGAGCCTATGGCCCGCGGGACCCCGCTCCGGCCCACATACCCTGGGCCGCATGGCCCGTTCCGCGACCCGCCGCCGTCCCGCCCCCGCCGCCGTCGAGGGTGAGATCAACCCGAAGGCCCCGTGCCCGTGCGGCTCGGGCCGCCGGTACAAGCACTGCCACGGCTCGGGCTACGCGCCCCCGGTGACCCGTCCCTTCGAGGGCCTGCCCGGCGAGCCGGACTGGGTCGCGCTGCGCGAGCTGGTGCCCGCCGCCACCGCGCCGCTGAAGACCGCCGACGGCCGCGACGTCACCCTCGCCAGCGTGCTGCCCGGCGGCGCCCCGGCGCTGGTCCGCAGCAACGGCGAGATCCTGCTCGGCGTCCAGCTGCAGGCCTCCTCCGACGACGTCAGCAGGGACATCGGCACCGCGCTCGCCGCCGCGCTGGACTCGCCGGCCGGGGCGCCGGTCGACCCGGGTCCGATCGGCGCCGCCGGCTCGTCCGGGCCGCGGCTGCAGGAGCTGCTGGACCTCACCGCGCCGCTCGAGGTCACCGTGCACCCCGACTTCGGCTTCTGGCTGGAGGGCACCGACCCCAACCCCGCCGCGCAGGCCGGTCTGGAGCGGGCCAACGAGGCGGTGCTGCCGACCGAGCGGCTGGAGGGCCTGGGTGCCGCCTACTGGGTGCGGCCGGGCAACGAGCGGGCGCACCTGCGCTGGGTGCGGCCGGAGGCCGAGGAGCCGCTGCTCGACGCGCTGGCCCGGCTCTCGGCGTCCGAGCAGCTGCTGCTGGGCGAGGGCACCCGGTACGCCGGCGCCTTCCGCGCGCACGGGCTCGTCGTCCCGGTCTGGGACCTGCCGGCCGACACCCCCGCGCAGGAGTGGGCCGGCCCCGCGGCCGGGTTCGCCACCCGCCTCGAGCAGGCGCTGGCCGAGACCGGCCCGCTGACCAGCGACGAGCGCCGCGCCCGCGCCGGCCTGCTCTCCCGCCAGATCACCCTGCGCTAGGCACCCGTACCCGGCGCGCTCGTGCTCCGCCCCCAGCTGGGGCAGAGCACGAGCTCACGGGGAGGACCTGGAGCGGGTCGCGCCGGACCGGGCAGGACATGCACCGCGGGCCGCCGCGGCCGCTGCCGAGCTCCGAGCCCGCGATCCGCACCACCTCGATGCCGGCCGCCTCGAGCGCCGCGTTGGTGACGGTGTTGCGCTCGTACGCCACCGCCAGCCGCGGGGCGAGGGCGAGGGTGTTGTTGCCGTCGTCCCACTGCTCGCGCTCGGCGGTGACCGGGTCCAGGCCGGTGTCGATCACCCGCAGCCGGTCGATGCCCATCGCCTCGGCCGCGGCGACGACGAACGGGGCGGGGCCGCGGACGACGAGGTCGGTGGTGTCGCCGTCGTCGGGCGGGGTGTCGGCGGTGACCGTCCAGGCGACGAGGGTGTCCGCGACCGCGGGGTACATGACCATCGCGTCGACGTCGACCATCGTGGCGATCGTGTCCAGGTGCATGGTCGCCCGCTCCTGGGCGATCGGGACGACGAGCACCGTGTGCGCCAGCCCGCGCGCGAACACCCGGCGGGCCAGCCGCTCGGCGCCGCCCGGCGTGGTCCGCTCGCCCACGCCGACGGCCACCACGCCGGGGGCCAGCAGCAGGACGTCGCCGCCCTCGAGGTGCTCGAGCGAGGAGTCGTAGAGCTGCTCGGCGCCGGCGAAGCGCGGGTGGTACGTGGCGATGGCCCGGAGGATCGTGCTCTCCCGGTGCCGGGCGGGCATCGCCAGCGACGTGATGGCCACCTGGTCGCCGACCCACACCGACGAGTCCCGGGTGAACAGCAGGTTGGGCAGCGGCGGGACGACGAAGTCGTGCCGGTCCATGAGCTCGTAGGCCAGGCCCCGCCCGCCGCGCAGCTCGTGGTGCGCCAGCCCCGCCATGAGCGCGCCGGCCAGGTCCTCGGCCGCCAGGCCCGACAGGTGGTCGACGGCGGTGCGCTGGAGGGTGGCGCCCAGGCGCGGGTCGTCGACGGCGGCGGCCACCAGCTCCTCGCGCGCCGTCGGGTCGTCCAGCACCCCGGTCAGCAGCCGGTCCAGGTACAGCACCTCGACGCCGCGGTCGGTGAGGGCGGCGGCGAACGCGTCGTGCTCCTCCTGCGCGCGGGCCACCCACGGGACGCCGTCGAAGAGCAGCTGGTCGTTGTTGCGCGGCGTGAGCCGGCGCAGCTCGGCGCCCGGCCGGTGCAGGACCACCGTCCGCAGGGGGCCGACCTCGCTGGTCACGCCGAGGGGAGGACGGGGGGCCGCGGTGGTCACGGGGGGAGAGGCTGGCACAGTGGCCGGGCCGGCGCACGGCACCCCCACAGGAGGAGGCACCGCGTGGACCTGTTCGACCTCACCGGGAAGGTCGCCGTCGTCACCGGCGGCACCCGCGGCATCGGCCTGATGATGGCGCGCGGCCTGCTGCAGGCCGGGGCGTCGGTGTACGTCAGCTCGCGCAAGCCCGAGGCCGGCGAGCAGGCGGTGGCGGAGCTGTCGGAGTTCGGCCGCGTCGAGTCGATCCCCGCCGACATCAGCACCGAGGCCGAGTGCGTCCGGCTGGCCGAGGAGGTCGGCCGCCGCGAGGAGCGGGTGCACGTGCTGGTCAACAACGCCGGCGCCACCTGGGGCGAGCCGTTCGAGACCTTCCCCGCCTCGGCGTGGGACAAGGTCCTCGACCTCAACGTCAAGGCGCCGTTCTTCCTGACCCGGGCGATGCTGCCGCTGCTCGAGGCCGCGGCCACCGACGACGACCCCGCCCGCGTGGTCAACGTCGGCAGCATCGACGGGCTGCAGGTGCCGGTCCTTCCGACCTACTCGTACTCCTCCAGCAAGGCCGCGGTGCACCAGCTCACCCGGCACCTGGCCAAGGAGCTCGGGCCGAGGCGGATCACGGTCAACGCCGTCGCGCCGGGGCCGTTCGAGTCGAAGATGATGGCCGCCACCCTGGCCGCCCGCGGCGACGAGATCGCCGCCAGCTCGCCCCTGGGGCGCATCGGCCGCCCCGACGACATGGCCGGCGTCGTCGTCTACCTGTCCAGCCGGGCCGGGGCGTACGTGACCGGCGCCGTCATCCCCGTCGACGGCGGCCGGGCGACGACGCGCTGAGTCAGGCCGAGCGCGGCGCCGGCCGGTCGGACCGCCGGCGCCGCGGCGGCCGGTGCGCCTGCTCGGCGGGCACCCGCTCGAGGTGGGACTCGGCCAGCGCCACCTGGTGCGGGGAGCCGACCTTCCGGCCCTGCTCGCGGGCGCCGGTCCACCAGTCGCGGGCGGCCACGGTGTCGCCGGTGCGCTCGGCGATCCGGCCCAGCAACTCGTCGTAGGCGCCCAGGCTGAACGCCGGCGTGCCCAGCACCGCCTGCCGCCCGCGGAACGGCAGCAGCTGCACGGTGGCCATGGTCAGCTCCGGCTCGTCGCCCAGGTGCAGCGCCGCCTCGGCCTGCAGCAGCACCGCGACGTCGCTGGCCCAGTCGCGGATCTGGGTGCGGCCCCAGCGGGCGCGCAGCCGCCGGGCCACCGCGAGGTCGCCGGACTCGGCGGCGGCCACCACCGCCATGAGCTGCAGCAGCGGGTTGCCCTCGTCGCCGGTCTCCACCAGCAGGTCGATCGCCTCGGGCAGCCGGTGGTCGCCGCGGCGCAGCGCGAACAGGTGCGCGGCGTAGGCGTGCCGCGAGTGCGGCGTCACCCGGCGGTACAGCTCGTGCGCCTCGGTGGTCAGCTCCTCGGCGCGGGCGGCGTCCCCGGCCAGCCAGGCCGCGCCGGCCGCCTGCCACAGCACGTGCGGGCGCACCTCCGGGCCCGACAGCGAGAACGCCAGCCGCCGCCCGGCCTCCAGGTCGGCCTCGAAGCCGGCACGGTCGGTGAGGTGCAGCCGGATCGCCGCGCGGTGCAGCCGGGCGTAGAACTCGGTGCGCCGCGGCAGTCCGCGCCCGGCCAGGGCCAGCGCCTCGTCGGTCGCGGCCAGCCGCAGCTCGGCGGCGCCGGGCCGGCCCCACACCGCGAGCGAGTAGTTGTTCAGCGTCCGGCCCAGCAGCTCCGGGTCGCCGACGCCGCGGGCCAGCGCCACCGCCCGCTCGGCGTACCGCACGCCGCGCTGCAGGTCCTCGCTGAAGGCCAGCTCGACGCCGAGGGTGCCCAGCAGCCGCGCGGTCAGCCGGTCCCGCTCGGCCTCGGTCGCGTCCGGGGCGATCTCGTCGCGGTGCTCGAGCAGGTCCTCCAGCAGGGCGACCATCTCGGCGTCGACGACGCCGTGCGGCCGCCAGTTCCACAGCGTGACCTCGCCCCAGACCGCGGCCGACTCCAGCTGGCAGCGCGGGTCGCCGAGCTCGCGGGCCAGCGCGATCGCCTCGCCGACGACCTGGTGGGCCTCGGTGCGCTCGCCGCTGCGCAGCAGGTCGTTGCCCAGCGCGGTGAGCAGGTCGTGCCGGGTGCGGACCGCGCCGGGCTGCGCCGGGTCGACCAACCGCAGCGCGCGGCGGGTGTGCACCGCGGCCTCGCCGTCGGCCAGGCGGGCCCGGGCGTTGGCCGCCGCGGTGGTCGACCAGCGCAGCCCGGGGGCGGGGCCGGCCACCGGCGCGGCCTCGACGAAGTGGTGCGCCAGCCGCTCGACCACGGCGTCGTCGGGGCGGCTGCCGGCCACCTGCCGCTCCAGCGCCTCGCCGAGCCGGGCGTGCAGCCGGGCCCGGCGCAGCGCGGGGAGGTCGTCGGCGAGGACCTCCTGCACCAGCGCGTGGGTGAACCGCCAGCTCCACGGGGTCCCGCCCTCGACGACCAGGCCGGCGGCGACCGCCGCGTCCAGCGCCGCCAGCGCGGCCTCGGCCGGCTCCCCGGCGGCCTCGAGCAGGTCGAGGGTCACCTCGCGGCCGGCGACGGCGGCGAGCTCCAGCACCGGGCGCACGCCGTCGGGCAGCCGGGCCAGGCGGGTCCGCAGCACCTCGCCCACCGACGGCGGCACCGGCACCGCGTGCAGGTCGCGGCCGCCGCGCATCCAGCGGGACAGCTCGACGACGAAGAACGGGTTGCCCGCCGTGCGGTCGTGCACCGTGGCGGCCAGGCCCGGGTCGCCGGCCGAGCCCAGCTGTGCGGCGAGCAGCGAGCCGACGTCCTCGGCGTCCAGGCCCTGCAGGGTGATCGTGGTGGCGGCCGGCTCGCGGGCCAGCCGGGCCAGGCAGTCCGCGACCGCCTCGGGCAGGTCCTCGCCGACGCTGCGCACGGTGACGACGACCAGCAGCGGCACCCGCGGCAGGTGCCGGGCCAGCAGGGTCAGCAGCTGCACCGACGTCGTGTCGGCGCCCTGCAGGTCGTCGAGGACCACCATCACCGGCCGCTGCCGGGCGGCGGCGGTGAGCCGGCCGCGCAACTCCTGGAACAGCCGGAACCGGGCGGCGTCGGCGTCGTCGCCGTCGTCCCCGGCCGGCGCGGGCGGCTCCTGGCCCAGCTGCTCGAGCGCCTGCGTCCACGGCCACAGCGCCGGCGCGCCGGCGTCGTCGGCGCAGCGGCTCTCGGCGACCGCCCACCCCGCGGCCCGGATCGTGTCCGCGACGGCCTCGGCCAGCCGGGTCTTGCCGATGCCGGCCTCGCCGGCCAGCACGACGACGGCGGGCCGCCCCGCGGCGACCTGCTCGGCGGCCGCTCGCAGCCGGGCCAGCTCGGCGCGGCGGCCGACCAGCGTCTCGTCGCCGGGGACGGCCAGGGCGGTGGTCGCCGGCGGCGGGACCACCGACAGCACCGGCCGGGGCACCCGCGAGGTCAGCTTCGGGTCCTGCCGGAGCACCGCCCGCTCGAGGTCGCGCAGCTCGGGGCCGGGGTCGATGCCCAGCTCGTCGCGCAGCAGCTCGGTGCAGCGGCGCAGCGCGTCGAGGGCGTCGGCCTGCCGGTCGGCGGCGTAGAGGGCGGTGACCAGGCGGGCCCACAGCCGCTCGCGCAGCGGGTGCTCGGCGACCAGGCGCTGCAGGTCGGCGACGGCGGCGTCGGCGCGGCCGGTGGCCAGCAGCGCGTCGCAGCGGCGCTCGCGGGCGCGCACGTGCAGCTCGGTGAGGCGCAGCCGGTCGGTGGCCGCGCCGGGCCCGTCGCCCAGCTCGGCCAGCGGCTCGCCCCGCCACAGCTCCAGCGCGCGGTCCAGCGCGACGACCCCGCCGGCGGGGTCGCCGGCCTCGACGGCGCGGTCGCCCTCCTCGACCAGCCGGGCGAAGCGCAGGCTGTCGAGGTCCTCGGCGCCGACCTGCACCAGGTAGCCCGGTGCGCGGGTGAGCAGGACCTTCGGCGCCTCGCGCGGCCCGCGCTCGGGCTCGAGCACCCGGCGCAGGTGCGAGACGTAGGCCTGCAGGGTCCCGGTGACCGTGGGCGGCGGCTCGTCGCCCCACAGCGTGGTGACGATGCGGTCGATCGGGACGACCCGGCCGGCCTCGGCCAGCAGCAGGGTCAGCAGCGCGCGGGGCTTGGCGCCGCCGACGTCGACCGGGCGGTCGTCGGGACCGGTGACCTCGAGGGGACCGAGGACGCGGAACCGCACGGTCGGGCATCGTGACAGGTCGCGGGCGGTCTGGGGAGGGGTCCGTGCGCCTCAAGTGGGGCGCAAGTGGCGGCCAAGGCGCGGCGGCCACGGTCGTCCCCGGCCATCCCCCTGCCCCCGAGGACCCGACATGAGCCTGACCGAGACCCCCGCCTCCGCCCCGCTCCCGCGCACGCCGCTCGACGACGCCGTCCCCGCCGCCCTCGACCCCGCCGCCGTCGCGGACCTGCGCGGGCGGGTCCACGGGCCGGTCTACGTCGCCGGCGACGACGGCATGGCGGCCGAGGTCGCGGCCTGGAACCTGGCCGTCACCCACACGCCCGCCGTCGCAGTGGGCGCCACCTGCGCCGCCGACGTCGCCGCCGCCGTCTCCTTCGCCGCCGTGCACGGCCTGCCGGTCGCCGTCCAGGCCACCGGCCACGGCCCGGTCCGCAACGCCGACGGCGCGCTGATGATCACCACCCGCCGGATGCAGGGCGTCGCCGTCGACCCGGCCCGCCGCACCGCGCGGGTCGAGGCGGGCGTCAAGTGGCAGAAGGTCGTGGCGGCCGCCGCCGAGCACGGGCTGACCGGGCTGTGCGGCTCGTCGTCCGACGTCGGGGTGGTCGGCTACACCCTCGGCGGGGGGCACGGGTCGCTCGGCCGCAAGCACGGGTTCGCCGCCGACGCCGTCGTGAGCGTGGAGATGGTCACCGCCGACGGCGTGCTGCGCACCGTCTGCGCCGAGACCGAGCCCGAGCTGTTCTGGGCGGTGCGCGGCGGCAAGGGCAACTTCGGCGTCGTCACCGCGCTGGAGTTCGAGCTGTTCCCCGTGCCCGCGCTGGTCGCCGGCGGCCTGTTCTTCGCCGGCCGGGACGCCGCCGCGGTGCTGCACGCCTACCGCGCCTGGGCGCCGACGCTGCCCGAGGAGGTCGGCACCTCCGTCGCCGTGCTGCGGCTGCCGCCGCTGGAGGAGCTGCCGCCGCCGCTGCGCGGGCAGACCGTCGTCCACCTGCGCTACGTCTACGCCGGCGAGGACCCCGCGCTCGGGACCGCGCTGCTCGCGCCGATGGAGGCCGCGGGCGAGGTGCTGCTCGGCGGCGTCGGGCCGATGCCGCCGACGGCGCTGGACGCGGTGCACATGGACCCGACCGACCCCATGCCCGGCTGGGAGAAGGGGATGCTGCTCGCCGAGCTCACCGAGGAGACCGTGGACGCGTTCCTCGCCGCCGCCGGCCCCGACGTGCAGGTGCCGCTGGTGATGGCCGAGATCCGCCAGCTGGGCGGTGCGCTGGCCCGCCCGGCGCGGGTCCCCGACGCCGTCCCGGGGCGCGGCGCCGCCTGGTCGGTGTTCGTGATCGGCCCGATGGTCCCGGAGCTGGCCGAGGTGGTGCCCGCGGTCGGCCGCGGCGTGCTGGCCGCGCTGGCGCCGTGGGCCGCACCCGGCGGGATGGCCAACTTCCTCGGCGACGTCAGCGGCCCCGAGGAGGTCCTCGCCGCGTGGGACCCGGCCTCGGCGGAGCGGCTGCTGGCCGTCAAGCAGGCGGTCGACCCCGACGACGTCTTCTCCACCGGGTACGCGCTGCGGGCCCGCCGTGGCTGAGTCCGTGACCGCCGTCCGCCCACCCCGTCCGCCCGCGTGGCTGCGTCGGCGCATGGGCATCCCCCCGGCCGTGCCCCCGCCGGGCTGGACCCCGCCGCCGCGCTAGCCGGGCAGGCCGCGTCAGTCGGGCAGGAGGACGCCGGGGTTGCAGATGCCCTGCGGGTCCAGCCGGGCCTTGACCGCGCGCAGCACCTCGACGCCGAGCGGGCCGACCTCGCGCTCCAGCCAGGGGCGGTGGTCGGCGCCGACGGCGTGGTGGTGGGTGAGCGTGCCGCCCGCGGCCAGCAGCGCCTCGGTGGCCGCCCGCTTGGCGGTGAGCCACTGCTGCAGCGGCAGGTCGTCGTCGCGGTCGGCGAGCACGGTGACGTACAGCGAGGCGCCCGTGGCGTAGCCGTGGGACACGTGCGTCATCAGCAGCGGCTGCTTGCCGGGACGGCCCAGGGAGCGCTGCAGCGCGGTGCGGACGGCGTCGTAGACGGCCGGCAGCGCGGTCCAGGTGGCCGCCGTCTCCAGCGTCTCGACCAGCAGGCCGGCGTCCATGAGCCGGTCGCGCAGGTAGGGGGCGGCGAACCGGTGCCTCCGCCACGACTCGCCCACCCGGCGGCCGACCCGCCCCGCGCCGTGCTCGCGCAGCACCGGGAGCACCGCCCGGCGGCGGGCCCGCACCACCTGCGGCAGGCCCTCCCAGCCGACGACGAGCAGGCAGCCGTCGCCGCGGCGACGGGCCCGCAGGGTGCCGCGCAGCAGCCGGGCGCCGGCGCCGCCGGCGTTGAGCAGGTTCGCGCGGGTCTCGTCGGGGTCGGAGAGCCGGACGACGTCGGGCAGCAGGTCGTGCCGCGCCAGCCGCTGCAGCCCGGCGAGCCCGTCGGCCCAGGTGCGGAACGACCAGCCCTCGTACACGCGGGACCGCGGCGCCGGGCGCACCCGCAGCCGCAGCTCGGTGATGATCCCGAGCGCGCCCTCGGAGCCCAGCGCCAGCCCGAGCAGGTCGGGGCCGGCCGCCGACGCCGGCGGGTGGCCGAGTTCCAGCACCCCCGACGGCGTGGCCAGGGTCAGGCCCGCGACGAGGTCGTCGAAGCGGCCCACGCCGGTCGAGGACTGCCCGGCCGAGCGGGTCGCCGCGTAGCCGCCGAGCGTGGCGTACTCCCAGCTCTGCGGCAGGTGGCCGAGGCTCAGCCCCCGCTCGCCGAGCGCCTCCTCCAGCGCCGGGCCGCGCATGCCGGGGCCGACGGTGACCAGCGACGAGGCGACGTCGACGT
The DNA here is from genome assembly GCF_054050295.1 of Geodermatophilus sp. SYSU D01045. Classification (NCBI taxonomy): domain Bacteria; kingdom Bacillati; phylum Actinomycetota; class Actinomycetes; order Geodermatophilales; family Geodermatophilaceae; genus Geodermatophilus; species Geodermatophilus sp. SYSU D01045. Next base: position 5,510 of record NZ_JBJGZB010000049.1, on the reverse strand, counting down.
CGGTGAGCGCCGCCATCCGGGACAGGTCGACCGACAGCGAGGGCCGGTCGTCCGGGTCCAGGCCCGACAGCCCGCCGACCACGCTGGTGCCCCCGCCGAACGGGACGACGACGACCCCGTGGTCGGCGCACAGCTCCAGCAGCGCCGCGGTCTCGTGGGTGCTGCCGGGCAGGACGACGGCGTCGGGCGCGTCGGAGGCGTCGCCCTCCCGCCGGCGCAGCAGGTCCAGGTAGCTCTTGCCGCCGGCCCGGCGCAGTCGTGCCTCCCGGTCGGTGCGCACGTGCCCGGCGCCGAGGAGGGCGACCAGCGCGTCGTGCACGTCGGCCGGCAGCCGCGAGGGCGCCAGCCGGATGTCGGCGACGGCGACCGGCGGGGTCGGCCGCGGCTCCCAGCCCAGCTCCCGCGCCAGGTGGCGGCGGGCGGCCTTGGGCAGCGCGCTGGCGAGGTCGGGGTCACGGGTGAGCTCGAGGGAGCCCTCCGCCGCGTCCCCCGGCTCGGCCACCGCGGCCACGCGGGAGCTGCCGGGCCCCCATCCCTGGACGGTCAGTTCCGGCTGCTCGGGCACGGCTACAGTCTGCCGGTGCTCCGACCGGGACCCCGCACGTGACCGGCGGGCCCGACCTCACACCCGAGCGTCGTGCGGCCGACCTCGAGGCCCTGGCCGGCGGTGTCGACGTCGTCGTGGTGGGCGGGGGCGTGACCGGCGCCGGGGTGGCCCTCGACGCCGCCGCCCGCGGGCTGTCCGTGGCGCTGCTGGAGCGCACCGACCTCGCCGCCGGCACCAGCCGGTGGTCGAGCAAGCTCGTGCACGGCGGCCTGCGCTACCTGGCGCACGGCGAGGTCGGCCTGGCCCGGGAGAGCGCCCGCGAGCGGGCCGTCCTCATGCGCACCACCGCGCCGCACCTGGTCCGGGCGCTGCCGTTCCTGGTGCCCGACGCGGCCGGCCGCGACGTGAGCACCGTCGGTGCACTGGGCGGCCGGCTCGGGGACGCGGTGCGCCGGTCGGTGCACGGCGGGCGCGGCTCGCTGCCCGGCACCCGCCGCGTCGGCGCCGCGGAGGTGGCGCGACTGGCGCCCGCGGTGCGTCCCGGCCGCGGCGGCGCGGTGTTCTGGGACGGCCAGCTCGCCGACGACGCCCGGCTCGTCGTCGCCCTGGCCCGCACCGCCGCCGCGCACGGCGCCCGGGTGCTCACCGGTGCGCGGGTGACCGGCGTCGACGGGGCCGAGGTGGCGGTGGAGGCCGACGGCGCGGTGCTGACCGTGCGGGCGGGCGCGGTGGTCAACGCGACCGGCGTGTGGGCGCAGGCGCTCGTGCCCGGGATCCGGCTGGCGCCCTCGCGCGGCTCGCACCTCGTCGTCCGCGCCGACCGGCTCGGCGACCCGGTCGCGGCGCTCACCGTGCCGCTGCCCGGCTCGCGCTCACGGTACGTGTTCGCGCTGCCGCAGCCGGGCGGGCTGGTGTACCTGGGGCTCACCGACGAGCCGGTGCCCGGGCCGGTCCCGGACGACGACCCGGTGCCGGCCGACGCCGAGGTGCGGCAGCTGCTCGACACGGTGAACCGGGTGCTGGCCGTGCCGCTGACCGGCGCGGACGTCGTCGGCTCCTACGCCGGGCTGCGGCCGCTGGTGCTGCCGGGGTCGGCCGGCGCGGGGCCGGGCGACGCGACCGCGGACCTGTCCCGGCGGCACCTGCTGCGGTGGGACGGACCGGTCCTGTCGGTCGTCGGCGGGAAGCTGACCACCTACCGGGCGATGGCCGCCGAGGCCGTGGACGCCGTCGTCGCGCGGCTGGGCCGGGGCGCGCGCCGCTCGCCGACCGCCCGGCTGCCGCTGGTCGGGGCGGCGTCCCCGGCCGAGCTGGCGCGGGTGCCCGCCCCGGCGCGGCTGGTCGCCCGGTACGGCACCGAGGCGCCGCGGGTGGTCGCACTGGGGGCCGGGCCGGTGGTCGAGGGCCGGGCGGAGACGGTGGGGGAGCTGCGGTTCGGCGCGCTGGCCGAGGGCGCGCGCACGGTGTCCGACCTGCTCGACCGGCGGGTGCGGCTGGGGTTGGTCCCGGCCGACCGGGAGCGCGCGGTCGCGGCTGCGGAGGCCGTCCTCGAGGAGGTGTGACGGCCCGGGATCGCGCGGGCAGCCGCCGGGCGGTAGGACGGAGGGCGGGACGCCGGCCGGGTCCCGCCCTCCGAGACGGCGAGGACCCCTGTGAGCGCCCCGACCCTCGACGTCGACCCCTGGACGGTCCGCGAGCCGCACGTGGACACCCGGGCGCTCGACGTCGCCGAGTCCCTGTTCAGCCTGTCCAACGGCTACATCGGCGTACGGGGGACGCTCGACGAGGTCGAGCCCTTCGGCATGCGCGGCACCTACCTGTCCGGGGTGTACGAGACCCACCCGCTGTCCTATCCCGAGGGTGGCTACGGCCAGCCCGGGGAGGGGCAGGCGCTGCTCACCGTCGCCGACGGCACCCCGATCCGCCTCCTGGTCGACGGGATCCCGCTCGACGTGCGCGAGGTCCGGCCGGAGGTCCACGAGCGCACGCTGGACCTGCGTGCCGGGACGCTCGACCGGCGCGTGCGCTGGAGGACGCCGACGGGGACGACGGTGGAGGTGTGCTCCCGGCGGCTGGTCTCGCTGGCGGAGCGGGCGGTCTGCGCCGTCCGGTACGAGGTGCGCGCGCTGGACGGTCAGGCGCACGTCGTCGTGCGGTCCGAGCTGGCGAGTGGGTCGGTGACGCCCACGGGCGTGGACAACGACGACCCCCGCGTCAAGGACTGCCTCGACAACGCCTTCGAGCCGCGGGAGCACGGCTCGACGGGCAGCGGTGGCACCCTCGCGTCCCGGACGCGGCGGTCGGACATCACGGTCGCCGCCGCCGTCGAGCACGTGGTCGACGACGGGGCGCGGATCAGCACGGACGCCGACGAGCACCGGGTGGTCACCACCGTCGCCGCCCACCTGACCCCCGGCGCCACCCTCGGGATCACCAAGGTCGTCGCCCACACCTGGTCGCTCGACGCCTGGGCCGGCTCCCTCGTCGGCGAGGCGGCGGCGGCGGTGTCGTCCGCGCTCGACCTGGGGTGGGAGGGGCTGCTCGCCGCCCAGCGCGGCGTGCTCGACGAGTTCTGGGCGACCGCCGACGTCGAGGTCGACGGCGACCCCGAGCTGCAGCAGGCCCTGCGCTACAGCGTCTTCCAGCTGTTCTGCTCCGCCGCCTGCATCTCCGGCGCCCCCGTCGGGGCCAAGGGACTGACCGGCATGGGGTACAGCGGTCACACCTTCTGGGACGTCGAGGGGTTCGTGCTGCCCGCCCTGACCCTGCTGCGCCCGGACACGGCCGCGCGCCTGCTGCGGTGGCGGGCGGACACGATCGACGCCGCCCGCGAGCGGGCCCGGACGCTGGGTCGGGCGGGCGCGGCGTTCGCGTGGCGCACCATCAGCGGGCCCGAGGTGTCGGCGTACTGGCCGGCGAGCACGGCGGCGATGCACGTCAACGCCGACGTCGCCCGCGCCTTCTGGCTCTACGAGAACGCCACGGGCGCCGACCTCGACGACGTCGGCGGTCTGCCGGTGCTGGTCGAGACGGCGCGGCTGTGGACGTCGCTGGGGCACGAGGACGCGGCCGGTGCGTGGCACCTGTTCGGCATGACCGGTCCGGACGAGTACACCGGCGTCGTCGACGACAACGTCTTCACCAACCTCATGGCGCAGGCCAACCTGCGGCGCGCGGCCGACGCCTGCCGCAGGTACGAGGCGCGGGCCGCGGAGCTCGGCGTGGACCACACCGAGACCGCCGCCTGGCGGGCCGCGGCCGACGCCGTCCACGTGCCGTGGGACGAGGGCCTGGGCGTGCACCCCATGAACGCCCACTTCACGTCGTACGAGGAGTGGCCCTTCGAGGAGCAGTGCGACGCCTACCCGGTGCAGGAGCACAACCACTACGCCACGTTCTACCGGCGGCAGGTGCTCAAGCAGGCCGACCTCGTCCTGGCGCTGTGGTGGTGCCGCGACGCGTTCACCGACGAGCAGGTGGCACGCGACCTCGAGTACTACGAGGCGCGCACCGTGCGGGACTCCTCGCTGTCGGCCGCCGTGCAGGCGGTGGTGTGCGCACAGGCGCAGCACCCCGACCTCGCCCTGCGCTACCTGCGCGAGTGCGCGCTCGTGGACCTGCGCGACGTCCAGCAGGGGACGGCCCAGGGCCTGCACCTGGCCTCGGTGGCCGGGGCCTGGCTGGCGCTCGCCGCGGGCCTGGGGGGTCTGCGCGAGGACCACGGGGACCTCGAGATCGCGCCGCTGCTGCCCTCGTCGCTGTCCCGCACGGCGTGGCACGTCACCTGGCGCGGCAGCGTGCTCCGCGTCGAGACGACGCGGGAGGGCACCACGCTCACGGTGGTGCGCGGCGAGGGGCCGGTGACCGTCGTCGTCGACGGCACCGCGCAGTCGGTCACGACCACCCCGGTGCGCGTGCCGCTGCGCGCGCCCACCCCGCTGCTCGGCGAGCCGCGGCAGCCGGCCGGGCGCGAGCCGCGCAGCTGACGCCCCGTGCGGGCGCATCCCAATCAGTGAGATCGCCGTTCCGCTGTACGGGACGGGCGGAGCAGGATGCAGGCGTGGACACCTACACGCACGGGCACGCCGAACCGGTCCTGCAGTCGCACCGCTGGCGCACCGCGGAGAACTCCGCCGCGTACCTGCTGCCGCACCTGCGCCCCGGGCTCGACCTGCTCGACGTCGGGTGCGGGCCGGGCACCATCACCGTCGACCTCGCCCGCCGGGTCGCGCCCGGCCACGTGCTCGGCCTCGACGTCTCGGCCGACCCGCTCGACGAGGCCCGGGACCTCGCCGGGCGGGAGGGCGTCGCGGTGACCTTCGCCGTCGGCGACGTCTACGCCCTCGACCTGGCCGACGACTCGGTCGACGTCGTCCACGCCCACCAGGTGCTGCAGCACCTCACCGACCCGGTGGCGGCGCTGCGCGAGATGGCGCGGGTCTGCCGCCCCGGCGGGCTGCTCGCCGTCCGGGACGTGGACTACGCCGCCACCTGCTGGTTCCCCGCCGACGCCGGCCTGGACCGGTGGCTGGAGCTGTACCACGCGGTCGCCCGGGCCAACGGCGCCGAGCCCGACGCCGGCCGGCGGCTGCTGTCCTGGGCGCACGCGGCGGGGCTGCGTGACACCACCGCGACGACGGGTTCCTGGTGCTACGCCTCGCCGGCCGAGCGGGAGTGGTGGGGCCGCTCGTGGGCCGGCCGGGCGACGGCGTCGGCGTTCGCGGAGCAGGCGCTGGCGTACGGCCTGGCCACGCGGGACGAGCTCGAGGAGCTCGCCGCCGCGTGGCCGCGCTGGGCCGCCGCGGACGACGGCTGGCTCGCCATGCTGCACGGCGAGCTGCTCGTCCGGGTGTAGCCCCGCCCGTCCCGGGGGGGGGGGGGGGGGGCGGTGGCCCCCCGGGGCCGGCGGGGGGCGGGCGGGGGGGGGGTCGGGCCGGGGGGGGGGGGGGGGGCCCCGGGGGGG
>NZ_JBJGZB010000048.1:0-18771 GCF_054050295.1 Geodermatophilus sp. SYSU D01045 | reverse complement strand
GGCGGAGACGGCCGTCTCCGCCGCACGCACGACGGCGCCCGCTCCCTCGGCCGAGGGGGCGGGCGCCGTCGTCCGTGCGCTACTGCTGGTCCGGGCGCGGGACGTCGCCGCGCCAGGCGCCGGTCTCGGTGCCGCGGCTCTCGATGAACTCCTTGAAGCGCTTGGCGTCGGCCTTGACCTGGCGGTCGTCGAAGCCGAGCGCGGCGCCGGCCTTCTCGATGACACCCTGCGGCTCCCAGTCGATCTGGATCATCACGCGGGTCTTGTTGTCGTCGAGGCGGTGGAAGGTCACGACGCCGGCGTGCTTGGCCTCGCCGCCGGTGCTCGCCCAGGCCACCCGCTCCTCGGGGTGCTGCTCGGTGATCTCGGCGTCGAACTCGCGCTTGACGCCGTCGATGTTGGTGACCCAGTGGGTGAGCGTCTCGTTCACCTGGGTGATGCGCTCGACCCCGCCCATGAACTGCGGGAAGGACTCGAACTGCGTCCACTGGTCGTAGGCGACACGGATGGGGACGTCGACGTCGACGGATTCCTGCACGCTGGCCACGGGAACGTTCCTCCTTGCTCGGGACTCGTTGCGGTCGCGGATCCCCTACCCCACCTCGCTGGAGCGGACACACCGACCGGCCTGGTCAGCGCAGCGCCGCGGCCACGCTCCCCCGCACCGGGGCGCCCTCGAGCAGCAGCACCTGCGCCAGGTGGTAGGCGTCCGGCTGCCCCGCCCAGGTGCCGGTGGCCACCTCGCCCGACGGCGTGAGCTCGTGGTGCCAGTTGCCGGTGGCGGGGTCGGCGAAGCGCTCCTCGCCGTGCGCCCACCAGGCCGCGGCCAGGTCGGCGTAGCGGTCCTCGCCGGTGACCGCGCCGAGCACGGTGGCCGCCGCCACCGCCTCGCACAGCACCCAGTGCATCCGCGCGGTCACCACCGGCCGGTCGTCCCAGCCCAGCGTGTACGGGAAGCCCGGCTGCCCGTCGGCGGCCCAGCCCCGGCCGGTGGCGGCGTCGAACAGCCCGACCGCGTCCTCGAGCAGCCAGGCGGGCGTGCTGTCGCCCAGCGCCGCGCGCAGGTGCAGGCACAGCCGCGACCACTCGAACTGGTGCCCGACGGTCACGCCGTAGGGCCGGAACGGGTCGGCCGGCCGGTCCCGGTTGTGCTCGGGCAGCGGCGTCCAGGCGGCGTCGTAGTGCTCCGGGAGTCGCCAGTCCCGCTCGCGGGCCCAGCCGTGCACGATCCGCTCCGTGCTGCGCAGCGCGTGCCCGCGCAGCCGGGCGGCGTGCTCCCCGCCGAGCGCGTCGGCCGCGGCGAGCATGGCCTCGACGCCGTGCATGTTGGCGTTGGCACCGCGGTAGTCCGACAGCCGCGACCAGTCCGCGGTCCACTCCTCGACGGCCAGGCCCGCGTCGTCGTCCCAGAAGTGCCGGTCCCACACCGCCAGCGCCTCGTCGAGCAGCGCCGCGCCCCCGTCGACGCCGGCGGCCGTGGACGTCGCGCCCGCGAGGACGGCGAAGGCGTGCACGTACGCGCTCTTCGTGTCGTCGTCCTCCGCCGCCCGCCAGCCGCCGTGCGTCCCGTCGTGCAGCGGCCCCTCGCGCAGCGCCGCGAGGCCGTGACGGACCAGTTCCTCCGCACCGGGCCGGCCCAGCAGGGTCGCCAGCGCGAAGACGTGGGTCATCCGCGCGACGATCCAGGTCTCCTGCGGGCGGCCGGGCACGAGGGCGCCGTCGGCACCGAGGTAGCCGAACCCGCCCCCGGGCACCCGGGCGCGGGCGGCGGCGGCGAGCAGCCGGTCGAGGTCTGTCACCCCGCCAGCCTGCCCGCGATCATGGCGCCGTGACCACCCGGCGGACCGGATCGGTGGTCACGGCGCCGTGATCGCCGACGACCGGGCCGGAGGAGCAGCAGTGGACGCGTACGTGGTGACCGGCGGCGGGCGGGGAATCGGGCGCGCGGTGGCCGAGCGGCTGCTCGCCGGCGGGGCCGCCGTGGTGGTCGTGGACCTCGACCCGGACGCCGCCGGCTGGGTGGCGGGCCACGCCGCCGCGGGACGGGTGGCCGCGGTCGTCGGCAGCGCCGCCGACGAGGAGGTGGCCGGGCGCGCCGCGGACCGGGCGGAGGAGCTCGGGCGGCTGGCCGGGTGGGTGAACAACGCGGCGGTCTTCCGCGACGCCGGCCTCGGCACCGCGCCGGCGGGCCAGGTCCTGGACCTGGTGACCGCCAACCTGGCGCCGGCGGTGGTCGGCTGCGCGGTCGCGGTGCGCCGGTTCCGCGGCGCCGGCACCGGCGGGTCGATCGTCAACGTCTCCAGCCACCAGGCGCAGCGTCCGGTGCGGGGCGCGCTGCCCTACGCGACGGCCAAGGCCGCCGTCGAGGGGCTGACCCGGGCGGCCGCCGTCGACCACGGCCCGGACGGCATCCGGGTCAACGCCGTGGCGCTCGGCTCCATCCGGACCGAGCGTTACGACGCCGCGCTCGCCGCGCAGGACGGGCAGGCCGCCGAGCGCACGCGCCGCCAGATGGCCGCCCTGCACCCGCTCGGCCGGGTGGGCCGGGCGGAGGAGGTCGCGGACGTGGTGGCCTGGCTGCTGTCGGACGCCGCGGGCTTCGTCACCGGGGCGGTCGTCCCCGTCGACGGAGGACGTGCGGCGTACGGCCCCGACCCCGAGGAGCGCTGACCCCGGGGCCGGGCCGCCACGCGTCAGAACGTCAGCGCCAGCCCCGGGTCGGCCAGGAGCGCACCGACGTCGGCGAGGAACCGGCTGCCGAGCTCGCCGTCGATGATCCGGTGGTCGAACGACAGCGCCAGCTGCGTCACCTGCCGGACGGCGACTCTCCCCTTGTGCACCCAGGGCATCTCGCGGACCGCGCCGAAGGCCAGGATCGCCGACTCGCCGGGGTTGAGGATCGGCGTCCCGGTGTCGACGCCGAACACCCCGACGTTGGTGATGGTGATCGTCCCGCCGGCCATGTCCGCCGGCGCCGTCCGCCCGGCCCGCGCCGTCTCGGTGAGCTCGGTGAGCGCCCCGGCGAGTTCGGCCAGCGACAGTCGCCCGGCGTCCTTGACGTTGGGCACGACCAGCCCGCGCGGGGTGGCCGCGGCGATGCCGAGGTTGACCTCCCCGTGGACGACGATCTCCTGCGCCGCCTCGTCCCAGGAGCTGTTCACCATCGGGTGCCGGCGCGCGGCCAGCAGCAGCGCCCGCGCCACGAACAGCAGCGGGCTGACCTTGACCCCGGCGAACTCCGGCCGCGCCGCCACCCGGGCGCGCAGCTTCATCGTCCGGGTGACGTCGACGGTCAGGAACTCGGTGACGTGCGGCGCGGTGAACGCGCTGGCCACCATGGCCGCCGCCGTCGCCTTCCGCACGCCCTTCACCGGGATCCGCTGGTCACCGGCGGTCGCGGCCACGGGCGCGGGCGCCGCGGCGGGGGCCGACGGGGCGCTGGCGGCCGCGGTGACGTCCTCGCGGGTGATGACCCCGCCGGCGCCGCTGCCGGTCAGCGCGGTGAGGTCGACGCCGAGGTCGCGGGCGAGCTTGCGCACCGGCGGCTTGGCCAGCGGGCGCACCGAGCCGCGGCCGGGCGCGGCCGGCCGCGACGGGGCGGCCACCTCGGCGCGGGCGTGCGCCTCGGCCTGCCGGCCCACCTCCAGGCCGCCGTGCCGCACCGGCTTGACCGTGGCGTCGGGGGCGGTGGCCAGCAGCGGCGGCCGCTCCTGACCGCCGGAGCCGTAGTCGGCGCCGGCGGGCGCGGGTGCGGCGGCGTGCACGGCGGGCGCCGACCGGCGCGGGCGCCGGCGGGCCTCGGTGTTGCGCGGGCCGTAGCCGACGAGCACCGCCGTCCGGCCGCCCGGGGCGGCCCCGCCGATCAGCCCGGCCCCGGCCTCCCCGCCGTCCGCCGCGGGAGCCGCGGCGGCGGGGGCGTCCTCGCCGCCGACGTCGATCGTGATGATCGGCGTGCCGACGTCGACGGTCGTGCCCGCCTCGTGCAGCAGCTCGGTGACCGTCCCGGCGTACGGCGAGGGCAGCTCGACGGCGGCCTTGGCGGTCTCCACCTCGCACAGCGGCTGGTTGACCGTGACGGTGTCGCCCACCGCCACCAGCCACTGCAGGATCTCGCCGTCGGTCAGCCCCTCCCCGACGTCGGGGAGCTTGAACTGGCGCAGCTGCCCCATCAGGACGCCACCACCCGGTCGACGGCGTCGAGCACGCGGTCGAGGTCGGGGAGGTACTCCTCCTCCAGCTTCGACGGCGGGTAGGGGGTGTCGTAGCCGCCGACCCGGAGCACCGGCGCCTCCAGCGAGAAGAAGCACTGCTCGGTGATCCGCGCGGCGATCTCCGCGCCGAGGCCGAGGGTCACCGGCGCCTCGTGGACGACGACGCAGCGGCCGGTGCGGCGCACCGACTCGACCACCGGGTCCAGGTCCAGCGGCGAGAGGGTGCGCAGGTCGACGACCTCCAGCGAGCGGCCCTCCTCGGCGGCGGCGTCGGCGGCCTGCAGCGCCGTCTTCACCATCGGGCCGTAGGCCAGCACCGTGACGTCGTCGCCGCCGCGGACCACCCGGGAGGCGAACAGCGGGTCGGGCGTGGCGTCGGTGTCGACCTCGGCCTTCTCCCAGTACCGCCGCTTGGGCTCGAGGAAGACGATCGGGTCGGGGTGCGCGATCGCCTGCTGGATGCCCCAGTAGGCGTCGACCGGGTTGCTGACCGCGACCACCTTGAGCCCGGGGGTGTGCGCGAAGTACGCCTCGGGGCTCTCGCTGTGGTGCTCGACCGCGCCGATGCCCCCGCCGAACGGGATGCGGACGACGATCGGCATCGCCAGCTTGCCGCGCGAGCGGGCGTGGATCTTGGCGACCTGGGTGACGATCTGGTTGTAGGCGGGGAAGACGAACCCGTCGAACTGGATCTCGCAGACCGGCCGGTAGCCGCGCATGGCCAGGCCGACGGCGGTGCCGAGGATGCCGGCCTCGGCCAGCGGGGTGTCGACGACGCGGTCCTCGCCGAAGTCCTTCTGCAGTCCGTCGGTGATGCGGAAGACGCCGCCGAGGCGGCCGATGTCCTCGCCCATGAGCACGACCTTGGCGTCGTCCTCCATGGCGCGGCGCAGGCCGAGGTTGAGGGCCTTGCCGATGGTGAGCGTCTCGGTGCCCATCAGTGTCCCGCCCCCTCGAAGCTCGCCTGGTAGGCCTCGAAGGCCGCCTGCTGCGCGGCCAGGTGCGGCGTCTGCTCCGCGTACACCTGGTCGAACATCGCCGTGCCCGGCGGGTCGGGCATCTCCAGCGTGCCCTTCCGGATGCGCGCGGCCAGCTCGTCGGCCTCGGCCTCGACGGCGTCGAAGAACTCCTGGTCGGCGATGCCGCTGCGGGACAGGTGCGCCTTCACCCGCGCGATCGGGTCGCGCAGCTTCCACTCCTCCAGCTCGCTGGCCAGCCGGTAGCGGGTGGGGTCGTCGGAGGTGGTGTGCGCGCCCATCCGGTAGGTGAACGCCTCGACGAACGTCGGGCCCTGGCCCTCGCGCGCGGCGGCCAGCGCCGCCCGGGTGACGGCGAGGACGGCGAGGACGTCGTTGCCGTCGACCCGCACGCCGGGGAAGCCGAAGCCGGCCGCGCGCTGGTACAGCGGCACCCGCGACTGGCGCTCGAGCGGGACGCTGATCGCGTACTGGTTGTTCTGGCAGAAGAAGACGACCGGGGCCGAGAAGCTGGCCGCCCAGATCATCGCCTCGTTGACCTCGCCCTGGCTGGTGGCGCCGTCGCCGAGGAAGGCGAGCGTGGCGCTCTCCGCGCCGTCGCGCTGCAGGCCCATGGCGTAGCCGGTGGCGTGCAGGGTCTGCGCGCCGATGACGACGGTGTAGAGGTTGAACCCGGTGTCCACCGGGTCCCAGCCGCCGTTGTCGACGCCGCGGAACAGGCTGATGACGTGCAGCGGGTCGACGCCGCGCACCCAGGCGACGCCGTGCTCGCGGTAGGTGGGGAAGGCCGTGTCGTCGGCGGCCATCGCGCGGCCGGCGCCGATCTGGGCGGCCTCCTGGCCCAGCAGCGAGGCCCAGATGCCGAGCTCGCCCTGGCGCTGCAGGGCGGTGGCCTCGACGTCCCAGCGGCGCACCAGCACGAGGTCGCGGTACAGCCCGCGCAGCTCCTCGTCGCTGATCTCGAGGGAGTACTCGGGGTGCTCGACCCGCTCGCCCTCGGGGGTCAGCAGCTGCACCAGGTCCGGTTGCTGCGGCAGGTGGGGCGCCGCCGCACCGGGTACGGGGTCCACCGCCTCCGTCGTCACGCTCGGCACGCTCACGCGCTCCTCCTCGCCGTCGGCCGCGCCGCCGGGGTCGCCGGCCGGTCGCGGTGCTGGACGTCCTGTGTGGGCACCGGGGTGTGGCACCACTCACACATCGTGGCACGACCGACCCCCTGTGGAGCACATCACCCCTCTCCCGGATTGCGCAAGGTCGGAACGGCGGACTGCGCAGGATGACAACTGCTCGGACGTCCGAACGTGTCAGACTGAGCACATGCCGCCCGGTCCGGACCGTCTGGACGCCACCGACGCCCGCCTGGTGCAGGCGCTGACCGACGACCCCCGCGCCACGGTCATGGCCCTGTCCCAGCGGCTCGGGCTGGCGCGCAACACGGTGCAGGCGCGGCTGGCCCGGCTGGAGTCCAGCGGCCTGCTGGCGCCGTTCGACGCCCGGGTGCGGCCCGAGGCGCTCGGCTACCGGCTCGGCGCCTACGTGACCGTGCAGGTCGTGCAGCGCAGCCTCGAGGAGGTCGCGGCCGCGCTCGCCGCGCTGCCCGAGGTCCTCGAGGTGACGGCCCTGTCCGGGGCCGCCGACCTGCTGGTGCGCGTGGTGGCGGTGGACGCAGACGACCTGTGGCGGCTCACCGAGCAGGTGCTCGCCGTCCCCGGCGTGGAGCGCACCGACACCGCGCTGGCGCTGCGCCGCTACGTCGACCACCGGGTCGCCCCGCTGCTGGAGCGGGCTGCGGGGGCGGACGCGGCACCGGCCGGGTAGGACGGGTCCGACCGCCGACGCCGCCCCGAGGAGCCCCGTGGCCACCCCGCTGCCCGACCTGCTCGACGTGCTGCTGCGCACCTACGGCCCCTGCGGCGAGGAACAGGCGGTGCGCGACGTCGTCCGGCGGGAGCTCGAGCCGCCGGCCGACGAGGTGTCGGTGGACGCCGCGGGCAACCTGGTCGCGCTCCTGCACGGCCGGGACCGGTCGGCCCCGGCCGTCCGCGTCATGGCACACCTCGACGAGCTGTCGATGATGGTCAAGCGGGTCGAACCCGACGGCACGCTGCGGGTGAGCTCGCTCGGCGTCATGTACCCGGGCAACTTCGGCCTCGGCCCGGTCGCCGTCCTCGGCCGGCGGGAGACGCTCACCGGCGTGCTCACCCTCGGCTCGGAGCACACGACCACCGACAGCATGCGCATCTGGGAGACCAAGCCGGACCAGGGCGGCAAGGCCATGGACTGGTCGCACGTCTACGTCTTCACCGGGCGCTCCGCCGAGGAGTTGGCCGCGGCCGGCGTGCACCCCGGCACCCGGGTGTGCGTGCACGCCGACCGGCGCGGGCTCACCCGCTTCGGCGACTTCGTCGGCGGCTACTTCCTCGACGACCGCGCCGCGCTCACCGCCCTGGTCGGCGCCGCCCGGCTGCTGCGCGGGCGCCCGCACGGCGACGTGTACCTCGTGGCCACCACCAGCGAGGAGATGGGCGGCATCGGCGCCTCCTACGCCGCGCGGACCCTGCCCGGCGACCTCACCGTCGCCCTCGACGTCGGCCCCGCGGAGGCCGAGTACCAGGTCACCGTCGACGGCGGGCCCGTCGTCGCCTACGCCGACGACGCCGTCGTCTACGACCGGGCCGTCGCCGACGCGCTGGTCGACGCCGGTCGCGAGCTCGGCGTGGACCCGCAGACGGCGGTGTGGCAGTCCTTCGACTCCGACGCCTCGCAGGCGAAGGCCTCGGGCCAGACGGCGCGGGCGGCGCTGCTGAGCCTGCCCACGTTGAGCACGCACGGCTACGAGGTGCTGCACACCGGCACCGTCGACCGGACCGCCCGGCTGCTCGCCGCCTTCCTCGCCCGCCCGCTGCCGCTCGGCTGACGCTCAGCCCGTCACGCGGCGGACGCGCACCGGGCCGCGGGCGGTGGCGACGTCGACCACCGCGCCGCGCTGGGTGACCTCGACCCCGCCCCGCCGCGCGAGCCGTCCGGCGGCCGCGCGGGCCTGCGGCATGAGGTCGCGCCAGCCTTCGGGATCGACCGCGCGGGCCGCCTCCGACGGGCAGATCGTGGCGCCCGGTGCGCGGGCGTCGAGCAGCGCGTCGATGGCCCGCTCGAGGGCCGCGCCGGCGTCGTCCACTCCCCCAGGATGCGCCCGTTTCCCCTGGTGAGCGCGGCGGGTACCACCGACGGCATGGCGAGGCGAACCCCCGTGGGGACGTTCGGCAAGGGCAGGCGCGGGATCAGCACGCTCGGCTGGGCGGTGCGCGGCGCGGCCGCCGGGGCGGCGGGCAGCACCGCGCTCAACGCCGTCACCTACCTGGACATGACCGTCCGCGGCCGCGGGACCAGCTCGACGCCCGAGCAGACCGTGGAGAAGCTCGCCGAGAAGGCGCACGTGCCGATCCCCGGCGACGACGAGACGCGGCAGAACCGGGTCCAGGGGCTCGGGCCGATGACCGGCCTGGTCGCGGGCGTCGGCGTGGGCGTCGTCGTCGGACTGGTCCGCGCCTCGGGCTTCCGGTCACAGCCGCTGGTCGGGACGCTGCTCACCACGCTCGGCGTCCTGGTGGCGGCCAACGGCCCGATGACGGCGCTGGGCATCACCGACCCGCGCAGCTGGTCGGCCACCGACTGGGTCAGCGACCTCGTCCCGCACCTGGTCTACGGCGCCGTCGTCAAGACCACGATGGACGCCTTCGACCGCCCCTGAGCCGGTGCACCTCCGCGGAAGTGCACCGGGCAGGTCCGCGGAGGTGCACGCTCAGCCGGCCGTCGCCGTCCAGCCGCGGGGGTCGACGTCGCCGGGGACGGGGGCGGCGGGGTCGTAGGGCGTGCGGGTGAAGACGAACGTGCCCAGGTCCAGGTGGTCGTCGGCGATCCGCAGTGGCTCCCCGGCGTAGTAGCCGTCCAGGCCCACCCAGGTGCCGTCGGCGTCACGGCGGAAGCGGCTGGCCCGCCCCGAGCGGCCGGGCAGCGGGCCGAGGTGCAGCAGGCCGCCGTCCACCGCGCGCAGCGCGTGCGGCGCCGGGCCCCAGTACCAGGTGCCCAGCTGCTCCAGCGGCACCGGCGGCTCGGCCGGGCGCCACGGCTCCGCCACCCGCGGCTCGGCGGCGCGCAGGTCGGCGAGCAGGCCGGGGACGAGCACGTCCAGGCCGCTGGTGGTGTTGGCCAGGGAGACGCCGCCGGTGCCCTCCTCGCGGTCGACGAACACGCCGGCGAGGAAGCCGGGCATCGAACCGCCGTGGCCGGTGAGCGTGCGGCCGTCGACCCGCAGCACCTGCAGGCCCAGCCCGTAGGCCGACCAGGCCGGGGAGGAGCCGTCGACGCCGGCCGGCACGGCCATCTCCTCGAGCGTCGCCGGGGACAGCACGTCGCCGGTGTCGCCGAGCAGGAAGGCGGCGAAGCGGGCGAGGTCGGCCAGCGTCGCCCACAGCTGCCCGGCGGCGGCCATCACGCCGGCGTCGTGTTCGGGCTCGGGCAGGACGACGTCGGCCCACGGGTGGACGGCGTACCCCTGCGCGGCGCGGCCGGACGGGCGCGGCGTCGTCCGGGTCATCCCCAGCGGGGCGAGCACCTCCGCGGTCACGACGTCCTCCCACGACCGCCCGCGCAGCCGCGCCACGAGCTCGCCGAGCAGGCCGAAGCCGAGGTTCGAGTAGTGGAAGCGCCGGGCCTCGCCCAGGACGACGTGCTCCCCGGACAGCCGCAGGTCGGCCAGGGATCCGCCGGGCACCCGCTCCCACCAGCCGCCCGGGCTCTCCGCGGCGGCGCCGGCCAGGTGCGAGAGCAACTGCCCGACCGACCGGTCGCCGAACGGTGTTCCGGGCACGTGCCGGTCCAGCGGGTCGTCGAGGGCCAGCCGGCCCTCGTCCCGCAGCCGCATGACCGCGACGGCGGTGACGGTCTTGCTGATCGACCCGAGCCGGTACTGGACGTCGGTGTGCGGCTCGTCGACGTCGCCGCGGCCGGCCGACCAGGCCAGCCCGCCGTCGCGGACCACGCCGGCGACCAGGCTGGGCGCCCGCCCCTCGCGCTGCACCCGGGCGGTGCGGGCCAGCAGGGTGCGGGCGGTCGAGGGCAGCACGGGTTCCGGCATGACCGGAACCGTAGGTCAGGCCCGGACGGGCGCCGCCAGCCGCCCGGTGCGCCCGGCCCAGCGCTCGAACACCACGGTGACCAGCGGCGGGACCGAGGCGGCCAGCGCGAGCAGCGTCGTCCACCGGGACCAGCCGAGCACCCGCGCGGCGACCAGCGCCACGACCACGTAGGCGACGAACACCGCGCCGTGGACCGGCCCGAACACCTGGACGCCGGCCTCGGAGGTCTCCGGCACGTACTTGACGTACATCCCGGCCAGCAGGCCGACCCAGGACAGGGCCTCGGCGACGGCGACGGTGCGGAAGGCCAGGGCGACGGTGCGGGGGTTCATCGGTGCGCGGTCCTCGGGTCGGGGGCGGTTCCGGAGGGTCAACGCGGCAGCGGGCGGCGACGTCCCGATCTCCGGGTGTGAGGTGCGTGGCAGGGTCGGGCCGTGCGGGGTCTGGCGCGGCGGGAGTTCTGCCTGGTCCTGCTGCGCCGGATGGCGGACCTGCGGCCGGACCTGGTGGCCGCGGCCCTGCCCCGCCTGGGCGCGACCCGCGCCGAGGCGCACGCGGCGCACACCCGCTGGCAGGCGCTGCACCACGCGCGGCGGGCGCCGCGTGGCGTGGCACTGCGCGCCGCCGTCCTCGGGCCCGCCGAGGAGGTGGAGGACCGCCGGTTCGGCGACCTGGACCTCGAGGTCCGGCGCTGGCCGCTGCCGCTGTGGCCGCACCTGCGCTGGGAGGTGCTCGCAGCCCCCGGCGGCAGCGTGCTGCACGAGCACCTGGTGCGGGCGCCGGGCTCCCCGGTCCCGCCGGCGGCCGACGGGCGGCTGCGGGTCTGGGAGCACGTGGTGGCCGACGTGAGCCGCCTGCCCGGCGCGCAGGAGGTGGACCCGAGGGTGGTCACCCGCTGGGAGGTGCGGCTGCCCTCCGGCGCGACGGCGGCCTTCGTCCGGGGCCTGCTGCAGCGGGTCCGGACGTGATCCGTCCCGGCACCTGGTGACGTGGGGGCAGGGAGGTCCTCACCCGATCCGGCGGGCGCCGGCGTAGCCGCCCATCACGTCGATGCCGGCGACCTTGACGACGTCGCCCGACGTCGGCGCGTGCACCATCTGGCCGTTGCCGATGTAGATGCCGACGTGGCTCACCGGGCTGTAGAAGAAGACCAGGTCACCGGGCTGCAGGTTCGCACGGGAGACCGGGGTGCCCATCGTCGACTGCATCTTGCTGGAGTGCGGGAGGCTGATCCCCGCGGCACGGAAGGCGTACTGGGTGAGGCCGGAGCAGTCGAACGCGTTGGGGCCGGCGGCCGCCCACACGTAGGGCTTGCCGCGCTGGGCCATGGCGGTGGCGACGACGGTCCCGGCGACGCCGCTGGCCGGCGCGGCCGCCGGCGCCGGCTCCTCCGCGGACGACGACCCGGAGGCCGACGCGGTGTCCTCGCGCTCCTCGTCGCGGCTGGCGCGGGCGTCCTCGGCGGCGTGCGCCGCGGCGGCGGCCTCGAGGGCGGCACGCCGCTCGTCGGCGGTCAGCCGGGCGTAGTCGGCCTGGTAGGCGGCGATCTGCGCCTCGAGGTCGGCCTGCTGGGCGGCCACGGCGTCGTACTGACGCTGGGCCTCGGCGGCGGCCTCGGTGGCGGCGGCCTGCGCGGCGGTGGCGGTCTCGGTGGCGGCCGCGGCCCGGCCGAGCAGCTCGCCCTGGTAGCCGGCGACGCCCTGCAGCAGCGTGACGCGGTTGACGAACTCGTCGGCGTCCGCGCTGGTCATGAGCGCCTGCAGCGAGCCCATGCTGTCGCCGGTGTACGCCGACCGGGCGATGCCGACCACCTGCCGGCGGGCGGTGTCCACGGCGGCCTGGGCGGTGGCCAGCTCCGCGGCGGCGGCGTCGGCGGCGGCCTGCTGGGCGGCGAGCGCCTCGCGGGCCTCGTTGAACTGCTCGGTGACGACCTCGAGCTCGTGGCCCCGGGCGGCGACCAGCTGCGCGGCCTCGGCGGCCGTCGTCGGCTCCTCCGCCCCGGCCGGCGCCGGGACGGCACCCAGCCCGAGACCGATGCCGAGGGCGCCGACGAGGGCGAGGGCGGCCCGGCGGCCGCGGGAGCGGCCGGTCGCGGGCATGCCGGGGACGGACGTGCGCAGGGACGCCACGCGGCGGTCTCTCCTTCTCCCAGGCCGCCTACCGGGTTAGCTGACGGGTTCGGGCGTGGAGTCGCCCGGCGCGTGCGGACACGCGCTACACCCCAGGACTGCGATGGGTCCCCGGCCCGGTCCCCGCGGAGGGGATCCGGCTCGACGGCGTCCGCGGGGTGTCACCCGGACTGGTGACGGAGCGCCCCGTTGGACGTACTGAGCGTAAGGTCCGTGACCGGCGTGTGACAATCACCCCGGTGTAATTACATCGGTCACGAACGGTGATGGGGTGGCTCCGGGAGGTTGCCGACCCCCGCCGGTTTGCGCGGCCGCGGGGACGTGTACCGATTGCTGCATGTCCTCTTCCACGCGGATGCGTCTGGCCCGGCCGCTCGTCGCGCTCGCCCTGTTCGGCTCCCTGGTCGCCTGCGGTGACAACACCGACTTCTCGCGCGGCCCGACCAACTGCGACGCCTCCGGCGAGAACGCCAGCAACGAGAACGACGCCAGCTGCCAGGAGACCGGCCAGAACCCCGGCAACGACGCCCCCACCACCGACGACGCGAGCACCGACGACTGAGCGCCGCCCGGTCCCCGGCGGGCGCCGGGCCGCCGGGACTGGTGGCATGGGCGCGTGAGCCCGGGACGCAGGTGGACGGCGGCCCGGGTGCGCGCCGAGACGCGGACGCTGCTGGCCGGTGCCCGCCGTCTGCTGCACGGCCGTGACCTCGCGCTGATCGGCGCGGGACTCACCTTCTACGCCGGCATCGCGGTGGTGCCGCTGGTGCTGGTCTCCGTCCGGCTGACCGCGCTGGCCACCTCGGCCGAGGAGGTGCGGGCGCGCAGCGGGCGGCTCGCCGAGCTGCTGCCGGCGTCGCTGGGCGCGCCGGACGCGGTGGCCCGGCTGGTCGACGCCGGCGTCCGGCTGGACCTGCTGGGGTTCGCGCTGGCGCTGCTGCCGCTGTCGCTGTACGGCGAGGGGCTGCGGCGGGCGCTGATGCGGTTCAGCCGGCGGCGGGAGAACCTCACCGGCTGGCGGGGCCGGCTGCTCGCGCTGCCCCTGGTCGTGGCGACGCCCCTGCTGCTGTACCCGCTGCTGCTGGCCGCCACGGTCATGGCCGACCTGGCCCGCGAGGACGGCGCCGGGCCCGCGATCGGGCGGTTCGCCGTCGGCTACTACTCGGTGCTGTTCGTGCTGACCGTGCCCATCCTGTGGGGCTATGGCGTGGTGGCCGGCGGCCGGCGCCGGTGGGGCGCGCTGGTCAGCGGCGCGCTGTTCACCGCCGCGTGCCTGTCCGGGTTCCTGCAGGGCTTCGTGCTGTTCCTGTCCCTGCCGCTGGACCTCGGCGCGCCCTTCGGCGGCCTGGTCGTGGTCGGCGCCGTGGTCGCCATCGGCCTGTGGCTGTTCCTGCTGCACCTGGTCCTGCTGGCCGGGTGGCTGCTCACCCAGTCCCTGGACGAGCGGCTGGGGCGGCGTCAGGCGTCCGGTCGCCAGGGTGAGCCGGGTCCGCCACCCGGCGCCGGGGGCTCGGTCGCGGGCGCGGGCGGCTCCGGTGCGGGCGGCTCCGGTGCGGGCACCGCCGGCGCCGGCGGCACCTCGGTCGGCGGAGGCGGCGCGGGCGGCGGCTCCGGCGCCGGGGGCGGGGTCGACGGCGATGGCGGGGACGACGGCGGGGGCGGGGAGGACGGCGGCGGGGACGACGACGGCGGGGTCGTCCCGGGGGCGCTCGGGGGCGCCGGGTCGGCCGGCGGTGCGGGCTCCGGCTCCACGTAGTCGCTGCCGTTGCTCACCAGGATCGACACCACCTGGCCGGGCACGGCACGGCCGCCGCGGGGCGGGCTGGTGCCCAGGAGGGCGCCGGACGGCTCGTCGCTGTCGACGCGCACCGTCCGCGGGGTGAACCCGGCGTCGGCCAGGGTCCGCTCGCAGGCGCGCACGCCGGAGCAGCCGGGCACCGGGCGGGTGTTGCCGTTCTGCACGGTCTCGTCGGCCGGCGGGAACTCGCCGCTGCCGCGCGCGGTGAGGATCGGCTCCATCGCGTCGTGCCAGATGGTGGCGCCCTTTCCGCCACCGAAGCCGCCGACGTCCTCGTTCTGCTTGGGGTTGAGGACCATGACGCTCGCGGTGATCTCGGGCGTGTAGCCCACGAACGCCACCGAGTAGTTGTCCTGGGAGGTGCCGGTCTTGCCGGCGATCTGGTGACCGCGGACGTAGGCGCGGGCCCCGGTCTGTCCCGGGTTCCCCGGCTCGACGTCCTTGCGCAGCATCTGGTTCATCGTGTTCGCCACGCCCGGCGGGACCGCCTCGGGCGTGCACCGGTCGCCGACCGCGAGCGGCTCGCCGCCGGCGCCGGCCGCCGGCTCGCCGTTCTGGTCGAGGACGGCGGTCACCGGGACGACGTCGCACTGCGTGCCGCCGGCGGCGAACGTCGAGTAGGCGCTGGCCAGCGCCAGCGGGCTGGTCGCCTCGGCGCCGAAGGTGAACGACCCGCGGTTCTCGTCGATGATCTTCTGCGCCAGGCCGGGCGGGCTGAACTGGAACAGCCCCGCCGCCTCGGCCATCCGCACCGGCTCCTCGACGCTGCCGAGGGCGTCCTCGAGCGCGAGGAAGTAGGTGTTGGAGGACTGGTACAGCGCCGTCGTCAGGTCCAGCGTCGGGCGGTAGCCGGACCCGGCGTTGCGGACGCAGTACCGGCCGTCGGTGTCCCGGCCCTCGCAGGGGCCGCTGTAGACCCGGGAGACGTAGGGGTCGGGGGCGGTGAGCGTGTAGTGGGAGGAGTAGCCCCGGGCCAGGGCCGCGGCGGCGACGAAGACCTTGTACGTGGAGCCCGAGCCCTGGCTGGGCGCCACGTTGAGGTTGAACGACTCCTGGGTGCGGTCGGCGAGGTCGTAGCCGAAGGTCCGGTTGACGCTCATCGCCAGCAGGTGGCCGGTGCCGGGCTCGACGGCGGTGAACATCGCGGCCAGCGAGTCCTCCCGCGGCAGGGTCTCCAGCACCGCGGCGTCGCCGGAGCGCTGCAGCTCGGGGTCCAGCGTGGTCTGGACGGTGTAGCCGCCGTTGTCCAGCTGCTCCTGGCTGAGCCCGAGCTCCTGGATGAGGTACCGCTGCACGAAGTCGCAGACGAACGGGCCGACGGTGGCCTGGACGCAGCCCCGGGGCGGGGCGGGCGCGGGCGCCAGCCCGAGCGGCGCGGCCGCGGCCGCGGCCGCCTCGTCGGCGGTGACGAAGCCCTGCTCGGCCATCCGGGACAGGACCTCGTTGCGCCGCGCGGTGGCCGCCTCGGGGTCGGTGAACGGGTCGTCGTTCACCGGGCTCTGCACGAGGCCGGCCAGCAGGGCCGCCTGCGGCAGGGTGAGCGCGGCGGCGTCGACGCCGAAGTAGGCGCGGGCGGCCGGCTGCACGCCGTAGGCGTTCTGGCCGAAGTAGACGATGTTGAGGTAGCGGGCGAGGATCTCGTCCTTGCTGTAGAGGTCCTCCAGCGCCAGGGCCAGACGCGCCTCGCGCAGCTTGCGGCCCACCGTCTGCTCGGTGGCGGCGGTCCGCTCCTCGGGGGTGTCGGCGGTCTGCAGCAGCGTCTGCTTGACCAGCTGCTGGGTGAGCGTCGAGCCGCCCTCGGCCACCTGCCCGGCGGCGATGTTGGTGACCAGCGCGCGCAGCGTCCCCTGCACGTCCAGGCCGCGGTGGCCGTAGAAGCGCGAGTCCTCGATGGCCACCATGGCGTCCTTCATGACGTCGGCGATCTCGGAGGGCTCCACGGGGTCGCGGTTCTCGTCGTAGAAGTACGTGATCGGCTCGCCGTTCGCGGCCAGGAGCACGGTGTTCCCCGGCGGCGGGGCGTCGGTGAACTCGGTGGGCAGGTCACCGAGCAGCCCGGTGGACTGCTGGGCGGCGATCGCGGGACCCCCGATCCACGGGAGGAGCAGGCCCGCCACCAGTGCCCCGGCGACCACGATCGTCGCGGCCAACCGGAGCAGCGTGCCGGCCCGGCTGTCCTGCCGGTCCATGGGCCTCCCTCCCGTGCGCGCACACTGCAACAGAGATCACGTCCGGCCACAACGACCCGCGCCGTGCGGTGCTGCGGTCGGGGGACGCTCAGACCTCCAGCAGGGCGGGCAGGTCGTCGCGGTGCAGCACGACCAGCGTGCTCACCGCCCGGGTGAGCACGACGTAGAGCCGGGACAGCCCGCGCGGCTCGGCGGCCGCGATCGCCGCCGGGTCGGCCACGACGACGGCGTCGAACTCCAGCCCCTTGGCCAGGGTGGCGGGCACGACGGCGAGGCGTCCGGCCGCCGAGCCGTCGTCGGCGAGCACCGCCGCCGGCAGGTCCGCGGCGGCCAGCAGCCGCGCCACCCCGGGCACGTCGGCGTCGGCGCAGACGACGCCGACCGACCCGGGGCCGGCCGCGAGGTCGGCGACCACCTCGGCCAGCGGCCCGGCGAGGTCGGCGACCGGCCGGACGGCGAGCGCACCGGGGTCCCGGCGCACGGCGGTGGCCGCCGGCAGGCCGGGCGCGATCGCCGGCAGCAGCCGGTTGGCGTAGTCGAGCACCTCCCCCGGCACCCGGTAGCCGCGGGTCAGCGGCCGGACGGCGGTGTCCGGGCGGCCCAGGCCGGCGAGCGTCGGCGCCCAGTCGGCCGGCGACCAGGGGCTCGTGGCCTGCGCGAGGTCGCCGAGCACGGTGAGCGACCCGGCGGCCAGCCGGCGGGCCACCGCGCGGCACTGCATGGGCGAGAGGTCCTGCGCCTCGTCGACGACGACGTGCCCGTAGCCCGCCGTCCGCTCGAGCAGCCCGGCCACCTCGTCGACGAGGACGGCGTCGGCGTCGGTCCACGCCGTGGCGCGCACCGAGCGCGCGGCCGGGCGGTGCAGCAGCGCCTGCTCGTCGTCGGTGAGCACGCCGCGGGCGGCGCGGGCCAGGACGGCGGGGTCGCCGAGGAGCTCCGCGACCAGGCCGGCGGGGTCGCGGGCGGGCCAGACGGCGTCGCAGAACTCGCGGACCTCGGGGCTGCGCGCAGCCCGGCGGGTCTCGGCGTCGGTCGGGCTGCCGCCGGCCTCCTCGCTCTGCCGCCGGGCGTCCTCGGCGAGCAGCAGCGCCAGCCGCTCCCGCCCGGCGGCGTGGTGCAGCCGCTGCTGGTCGTCGGCCACGCGGCCGCGCCGCCGCAGGTCGTCGACGTACCGCTTCAGCCGCTCCACCGGCACCCGGTGGCGGCGGCCGGCCAGCGGGACCAGGACGTCGTCGGCGGGCTTGGCGATCGAGCCCCACAGCGCCCGCTCGAGCACCTGCGCCATGCGGGCGTCGCCCTTGAGGACGGCGACCTCCGGGGCGTCCTGCGCCCGGACCGGCACCCGGCCGGTCAGCTCGGCGACCGTCGTCTGGTCGACGTCGACCTCGCCGAGGGTGGGCAGCACCTGCTCGATGTAGCGCAGGAACGCCCGGTTGGGTCCGACGACGAGGACGCCGGTCCGGGCCAGCTGCCCGCCGTGCGTGTAGAGCAGGTAGGCGGCGCGGTGCAGACCGACGGCGGTCTTGCCGGTGCCCGGCGCGCCCTGCACGCACACCGACTCGGCCAGCGGGGCGCGGACGATCTCGTCCTGCTCGGGCTGGATGGTGGCGACGATGTCGCGCATCGGGCCGCTGCGCGGGCGCTCGATCTCCTGGAGCAGGACCCGGCTCGAGGTGTCGTCGCGGAGCAGGGCGCCGTCGCCCTCCTCGCCGACTCCGAGCAGTTCGTCCTCGTAGGAGGTGAGCTCACCGCCGGCGAAGCCGAACCGGCGGCGGCGGACCAGGCCCTGCGGATCCGCGGCGCTGGCCCGGTAGAACGGCCGGCTCATCGGCGCCCGCCAGTCGATGACCACCGGCCGGCCGGCGGCGTCGCGGACGTGCCGCCGGCCGATGTGGAAGGTCTCCCCGGCGCCGTCGGTGCGGCCGAAGAAGGGCGGCACGCCGGGGTCGGCGGCCAGCGAGCGGAGCCGCTCGGCGCGGGCGGCGCCGAGGCGCTCGGAGGCCCAGGCGTCGACGCCGGCGTCCACGACGGTGGAGGCGGCGGTGCGCATCTCGGCGAGGCAGTCCTCGGCGAGGGCCAGGTGGGCACGCTCGGCGGTGAGGACGGGGTCCGTCGCGGGGTCGGTCACGGTCGTGTCGGTCGGTGTCGCTGACACGGCCGGTGGACGTTACGCCGTCGTGTGCTGCTCGTCACACCCGCCCCCGGGCCGGGGGGGGGGGGGGGGGGGGGGGGGGGGGGGGGGGGGGGGGGGGGGGGGGGGGGGGGGGGGGGGGGGGGGGGGGGGGGGGGGGGGGGGGGGGGGGGGGGGGGGGGGGGGGGGCGGGGGGGCGGC
>NZ_JBJGZB010000047.1:0-20418 GCF_054050295.1 Geodermatophilus sp. SYSU D01045 | reverse complement strand
GCCCCCCCCCCACCCCCCCCCACCACACCACCCCCCCCCCCCCCCCCCCCCCCCCCCCCCCCCCCCCCCCCCCCCCCCCCCCCCCCCGAGGGAGGGAGGCCGGGGTCAGGAGGCGACGAGGCGCCAGACGGCCTCGGGGGCCTCCCAGTGGGCGTTGTGGCCGGCGCCCTCGAGCAGCACCGCCCGGGGGGCGACCCGCCGCATCGCGTCGGGGCCGACCATCGGGTCGGTCGCGCCGGCGGCCAGCCGCAGCGGCGCCTCCGCGCGCGACAGGACCTCCTCGACCGGCGGGCCGACGGCGCCGAACGCGCGCGGGTCCAGCGCCGGGGTGAACCCGCCGTCGGTCTCGCGGACGCCGGCGAGCGCCACCTCGGACGACGGGTCCACGAGCCCGGTCAGCCCGGCCAGCCGCAGGTGCCGCTCGGCGGCCTCGGCGGCGGTCGGGAACACCTGCGGCGGGCGGGCGGCCAGCGAGCGGGCCCGCGCGACCTCGTCGTCGGCCCAGTCGATCTTGACACCGACCGCGACCACCCGGACGACGTCCACGCCGTACCAGCCGCCGGCCAGCACCGCGCCGACGACGCCGCCGAAGGAGTGCCCGAGCACGGTCACCCGCGTGGCGTCGAGGTCGGCGGCCACCGCGGCCACGTCCGCGGCGTGCACCGCGTACCCGTAGGGCGGCTCGGCGACGGACCGGCCGTGCCCGCGCAGGTCGGGGACCGCCCAGGACCCGGGCCAGGACCGCTCGACCAGCGGCAGCAGCCGGTCCCACACCGCGCCGGTCGCGCCGAGCCCGTGGAGCAGCAGGAGCAGGTCCCCGCCGGACCCGCCGGAGCGGTACGCGATGCCCGAGCGCGTCCGCATCAGAAGGGGGTGCCGGTGAGCTGCTCGTACGCGGCGACGTAGCGGTCGCGGGTGGCGGCGACGACGTCGTCGGGGAGCTCCGGCGGCGGCGAGACGCGGTCCCAGCCCGAGGACGTGAGCCAGTCGCGGACGTACTGCTTGTCGAACGAGGGCTGCGGCGCGCCCGGCGCCCACGACGACGCGGGCCAGAAGCGCGACGAGTCCGGCGTGAGCACCTCGTCGCCGAGCACCAGGCCGCCGTCGGCGCCGAGGCCGAACTCGACCTTGGTGTCGGCCAGCAGGATGCCCGCGTCCGCGGCGATCTCCGCACCCCGCCGGTACAGCGCCAGGGTCAGCTCCCGCAGCTCGGCGGCGCGCTCGGCGCCGACCAGGGAGACCACGCGCGCGAAGTCGATCGCCTCGTCGTGCTCCCCGGCCTCGGCCTTCGTCGACGGCGTGAACACCGGCTCGGGCAGCCGCGAGCCCTCGACCAGCCCGGGCGGGAGCGGCACGTCGCGGATGGACCCGGTGCGCCCGTACTCCGCCGTCCCCGAGCCGGACAGGTAGCCGCGGGCCACGCACTCCACCGGCAGCATGTCCAGCCGCCGCACGAGCATCGCCCGCCCGGCGACGCCGGCGGGCACGTCGGTGGCCGACAGCAGGTGGTGGGTGGCGCCGAAGGAGGACAGCACCGGCGTCAGCTGCTCGAACCACCACACCGACAGCCGGGTGAGCACCCGCCCCTTGTCCGGGATCGGCGTCGGCAGCACGTGGTCGTAGGCCGAGATCCGGTCCGACGCCACGAGCAGCAGGCGGCCGGACCCGGCGTCGTAGACCTCGCGGACCTTGCCGCGTGCGACCAGGGGCAGGTCGAGCATCAGGTCAGCGCCGCCAGCCGGTCGAACAGCGGGCCGAGGTTGCGCACGTAGCCCTCGGGCCGGCAGATGTCGTCCAGCCGCGCCTCGTCGAGCGTCACGCCGGAGGCGTCGGCGCGGGTCCGCAGCGTCGACCGGAACGGCGTCCCGGAGTTCCACGTCTCCATCGCCGCGCCCTGCACCAGCGCGTAGGCGTCCTCGCGCGAGAGCCCCGACTCGACCAGTTCCAGCAGCACGGCGGAGGTGTAGATCAGCCCGCCGGTGAGGTCGAGGTTGGCGCGCATCCGGTCGACGTCGACCACCAGGTTCTCGACCAGGCCGGTGGTCAGGTGCAGCAGGTAGTCGGTGGTGATCGCGGCGTCGGGGAGGAACACCCGCTCGGTGGAGGAGTGCGAGATGTCCCGCTCGTGCCACAGCGGGATGCCCTCCATCACCGGGACGACGGCGGCGCGCACCACCCGCGCGAGCCCGGCGACGCGCTCCGAGCGGATCGGGTTCTTCTTGTGCGGCATCGCGCTGGAGCCCTTCTGGCCGGAACCGAAGGCCTCCGACAGCTCCCGCACCTCGGTGCGCTGCCCGTGCCGGACCTCGAGCGCGACGGTCTCGCAGACGGTCGCGATCACCGCCAGCGCGGACACCCACTCGCTGATCGAGTCGCGGAGGACCACCTGGGTGGAGGCGTCGGCCGGGCGCAGCCCGAGCGCCTCGGCGACGGCGACCTCCACCGACGGGTCGATGAGCGAGTAGGTGCCGACGGCGCCGGAGATGGCGACGACGCCGACGCGCTCGCGGGCCGCGCGCAGCCGGTCGCGGGAGCGGGCTACAGCGAAGGCGAGGTCGGCGACCCGGTGCCCCCACACGACCGGCTCGGCGTGCACGCCGTGCGTGCGGCCGACCTTGAGGGTCTCCCGGTGCGCCAGGCCGTGGTGGCGCAGCGCGGCGACCAGCCGGTCGGCCTTGGCCAGCAGCACGTCGGTGGCCTCGGTGAGCTGTACGGCGAGCGCGGTGTCGAGCAGGTCCGAGGACGTCATGCCGTGGTGCACGTAGGCCGCGGCCGAGCGGGGCTCGGTGTTGTCGGCCCACGCGGTGAGGAAGGCGATGACGTCGTGCTGCGTCGTCTCCTCGATCTCCGCGACGCGGGCGGCGGTCGGCGGCGGGGCGTTGCGCACCGGCTCCACGACCTCGGCCGGGACCCGCCCGGCGGCCGCGTGCGCCTCCAGCACCAGCGTCTCCACCCGGCACCAGAGCTCGTACTTGTGCTCGTCGCTCCAGACCCGGCCCATCTCGGGGAGCGTGTAGCGGTCGATCACGCGGGTACCCCCGGCAGCCGGTCGAGTCGTCGAAGCACGGGAGCATCCTCCCGCAGCGCTAGCGTGATCGAGAACGGCCCCCACGGACCGCGGAGGACCTCATGCTGCGACAGGCCGGCTCGCTGGTCGCCCGAGCGCGCGAGCGCATCCGGGCGGCGGGTGAGCGGGACCCGCACGCGTGGCCCGAGCGCGACGGCGACCGGGCGATCCTCGTGTACGACGGCGAGGTGCCCGACGACGAGACCGACGCCGGCCTGTCCGCCGACGGCGACCCGCCGCTCGGCAGCCCCGAGCCCGGCGCCCCCGACCTCGACGGGCCGCTGGCCACCGGCGGGGTGAGCGGCCCCCCGGACGGCGGGCGCCCGCACCGGGCCGCCGAGCGCGGCCGCCGGCTGCTGGGCCCGGGCCGCGAGGCCCCGCAGGGCGACGCCGCGGTGCCCGGCGCGCTGCGCACCGCGGCGGCCTGGTCGTGGCGGCTGATCGCCGTCCTCGCGGGGCTGTACGTGCTGCTCTACGCGGCGGCGTACGTCGCGGTGGTGATCGTCCCGGTCATGGTCGCGCTGCTGCTGGCGGCGCTGCTGCAGCCGGGTGCGGCCTCGCTCATCCGGCGCGGGTGGCCGCGGTCGCTGGCCGCGCTGGCGATGCTGCTGGTCGGGCTGGCCGTCGTCGCGGGGATCATCACGCTGGTCGTCGAGCGGTTCAGCGCCGGCTTCTCCGACCTCGCCGACCAGGTCAGCCAGGGCCTGGACCAGATCCGCGACTTCGTCGTCGAGACCTTCCCGGTCACCCAGCGGCAGATCGACGACGCCGTGACCAGCGCCCAGGACGCCATCGTGTCCAACCAGGAGACGCTGGCCACCGGCGCGCTGACCACGGCCGCGACGGTCGGCGAGGTGTTCACCGGCTTCGTCCTGGCGCTGTTCACGCTGTTCTTCTTCCTCAAGGACGGCCGGTCCATCTGGCTGTGGCTGGTCGGCCTGTTCCCCCGCGACTCGCGCGCCTACCTCGACGAGGCCGCCCGCCGGTCGTGGCGCACGCTCATCTCCTACGTCCGCGCCACCGTCGCCGTCGCGCTGGTCGACGCCGTCGGCATCGGCATCGGGCTGGCCGTCCTCGGCGTGCCGCTGGTGATCCCGCTGGCCGCGCTGGTGTTCCTCGGCGCGTTCATCCCGATCATCGGGTCGTTCCTCGCCGGCTCGATCGCGGTGCTGGTCGCGCTGGTCGCCGTCGGCCCGATCAAGGCGCTGATCGCGCTGGCGATCGTCGTCCTGGTCATGCAGCTCGAGGGGCACGTCCTGCAGCCGCTGCTGCTGGGCAAGGCGGTGCACGTGCACCCGCTGGCCGTGGTCCTGGCCATCGCGGCCGGACTGCTCGTGGCGGGCATCTTCGGCGCGCTGATCGCGGTGCCGGTGGTGGCCTGCGCGAACGTCGCCGGCACCTACCTGTCGCGGCGGCACGACGGCCCGCGGCCGCCCGAGCCGCGCCCGGAGCGGGCCCGCCCGGCGGTCGGGGTCCGCGGCTAGAGGGGCGCGTACGCCTCCGGGTGCGCGGCCAGGTGGGCGCGGAAGGCCCGGTCGACCGTCTCGTCCCCCTCGGGCAGCGCCGCGGCGTAGCGGCGGTCCGCCTCGATCTCGAGCCGCTCGGCGGCGTCGAGGTCGTCCTCCGCCAGCGCTGCCGCCTGCCGGGCGACCTCCGCCACGGCGTCCGCGGCGGCGGCCAGCCCGAGGAGCCGGAACCCGGCCACCGCGCGCTCGAGCCGGTCGGGCTCGAGGCCCTGGACCGCGTGCAGCAGGCCGCCGTTCACCGCCATCCCGTGGCAGAGGAGCACCGCGGCCAGGGCGGCGTCCCCCAGGTGGGAGGACGGCGCGTCCGGGTCGCAGGCGCGGTTCCACACCTCGTCGGCCGGGTCGGTCATCCCGGGACCGCGATCCGGCCCTCGACGGCGGCCAGCGCGATGTCGCTGCGCCAGTGCGCGCCGGCCAGCCGGACGGCGGCCACCCGCTCGTAGGCGGCCTGCCGCGCCGCGGCGAGGTCGGCGCCGGTCGCGGTCACCGCGAGCACCCGCCCGCCGGCCGAGCGGACGGTGCCCTCGGCGTCGACGGCGGTGCCGGCGTGCAGCACGCCCTCGCCGTCGGCGCCGGTGACCGGGTCGCCCGTGCGCGGCGCCTCGGGGTAGCCGGCCGCGGCGACGACGACCGTGACGGCCGCCCCGGACCGCCAGCGCAGCGGCGGGTGGTCGGCGAGGGTGCCGGTGGCCGCGGCGTGCAGCAGCCCGGCCAGCGGCGTCTCCAGCAGCGGCAGCACGACCTGGGTCTCGGGGTCGCCGAAGCGGGCGTTGAACTCGACCACCCGCACGCCGCGCGAGGTCAGCGCCAGGCCCGCGTAGAGCAGCCCGCTGAACGGCTCGCCGCGGCGGCGCATCTCGTCGACGGTCGGCTGCAGCACGGTGGCCAGCACCTCGTCGACCAGCCCGGCCGGCGCCCAGGGCAGCGGCGCGTAGGCGCCCATCCCGCCGGTGTTCGGGCCCGCGTCGCCGTCGTCGCGGCGCTTGTGGTCCTGCGCGGGCAGCAGCGGCAGCACCGTCGTCCCGTCGGTGACGGCGAACAGCGACACCTCCGGCCCGTCGAGGTACTCCTCGACCAGCACCGCTCCCCCGGCGTCGAGGACCCGGTGCCCGTGGGCGACGGCGGCGTCCCGGTCGGTCGTGACGACGACGCCCTTGCCGGCGGCCAGCCCGTCGTCCTTCACCACGTACGGGGCGCCGGCCTCGTCGAGCGCGGTCTCCAGCTCCGCGGGCCCGCCGACCGGCCACGCGCGGGCGGTCGGCACCCCGGCGGCGGCCATCACGTGCTTGGCGAAGGACTTGCTGCCCTCGATCTGCGCGGCCTGCTCCGACGGGCCGAAGCAGGCGGTCCCGGCGTCGCGGACGGCGTCGGCGGCGCCGGCGACCAGCGGCACCTCGGGGCCGACGACGACCAGGTCGGCGGCCCAGCCGGTGGCCAGCGCGGCCACCGCGACCGGGTCGGCGACGTCGACCGCGGCCTGCTCGGCGATCCGCGCGGTGCCGGCATTGCCCGGCGCGCAGGCCAGCGCGGTCACCGCGGGGTCGGACTGCAGAGCGACGCACAGGGCGTGCTCCCGGGCACCGGAGCCGATCACGAGCACGCGCACGGACCGCGACCCTACCGAGCGCCCGGCTACCGCACCCGGTTCGGCTGGGAGCGGTACGCCCGGTGCAGCGCCTTGACCCGCTGGTGCTCGGCGGCGCGGGCGCGGGCGTCGGCCCGCAGCAGCTGGCGGCGCGCCTCGGCCTGCAGCTTGCGCCAGCCCAGCAGGCGGGCCGGGTCGAGCAGGCCCTCGTCGATCGCGGCGGCGACGGCGCACCCGGGCTCGGTGCGGTGCTCGCAGTCGCGGAACCGGCAGCGGGTGGCCAGCTCGGCGACGTCGGCGTAGGCGGTGTCCACGCCCTCGTCGTCGTAGAGGCCGAGCTCGCGCATGCCGGGGGTGTCGACGAGCAGGCCGCCGCCGGGCAGGACGTGCAGCTCGCGGGAGGTGGTGGTGTGCCGGCCGCGGCCGTCGGCCTCCCGGATCTCCCGGGTGGGCGCCACCTCGCGCCCGGCCAGCGCGTTGGCCAGCGAGGACTTCCCGACGCCGGACGGCCCGACCATCGCCGCCGTCACGCCGGGGCCGAGCAGCGCCCGCAGCGCGTCCAGGCCCGCGCCGGTGCGCGCGCTGACGGCCAGCACCTCCGCGCCGACGGCGTCCTCGCCCACCTCCGCGACGGCCGCGGCGACGTCGTCGCACAGGTCGGCCTTGGTGAGGACGACGACCGGCGTCGCCCCGCTGCCCCAGGCGACGGCGAGGTAGCGCTCGACGCGGCGGGCCCGGGTCGGGCCGGCGAGCGCGTCGACGACCAGGACCAGGTCCAGGTTGGCGGCGACGACCTGCGCGGCGGAGGTGCGCCCGGCGACCGTGCGGGTGAACGCCGAGGTGCGGGGCAGCAGCGCGACGGCGAGCTCCCCGCGCAGCGCGACCCAGTCGCCGACCGCGGGCGCCGCGACGCCGTCGGGGTCGTGCAACGCGGCGGCCGGGTGCACCCGCCGCTCGCCGTCGGCGGTGAGCACCGTCAGCCGGCCGCGGTCGACCCGCGCCACCCGTCCGGGCTGGGTCCCCGGGGGGAGCTGCTCGAGACGCGCCCGGGACCAGCCGATCCCTGAGAGATGTGTCACGGGGCGGATGGTCCCGCGCAGCTCAGCGCGGTGTCCTCCCAATTCTCAGAGACTCGCCAGTTCGCGTTCGCCATCCCGACACCTCGGTCGGGTGTTCTGGATGGCATGCACGCGATCGAGTCGCTTGCGACTCCCGCCGTGACCCGGTCCTCCCGTCCTCTCGTGGTGGGGCACCGCGGTGCCTGCGCCTACCGACCGGAGCACACGGCCGCCAGCTACGAGCTGGCCATCGACATGGGCGCCGACCTCATCGAGCCCGACATCGTCGTCACGAAGGACGGCGCGCTGATCGCGCGGCACGAGAACGAGCTGTCCCGCACCACCGACGTCGCCACCCGGCCCGAGTTCGCCGACCGCCGCACCACCCGCCGGGTGGGTCGCAAGCGGCGCACCGGCTGGTTCGCCGAGGACTTCACCCTCGCCGAGTTGCGCACCCTGCGCGCCGTCGAGCGGCGGCCGGACCTGCGCCCGCTCAACACCGCCTACGACGGCCAGTTCGGGGTGCTCACCCTGGAGGAGGTCGTCGAGATCGCCCGCCGCCGGTCGACGCCGCTGCGCCCGGTGCGCGTGCTCGCGGAGCTCAAGAAGCCGACCTGGTCGGCCGAGCGCGGGCAGCCGATGATCGAGCTGGTGGCCGCCGAGCTGCGGCGGCTGGACGCCACCGCGCCGGACGGCACCGTCGTCGTGCAGTCCTTCGACGCCGCCGCCCTGCGCCGGCTGCGCGCCGACCTCGGCGACGACGGCCCGACCATGTACCAGCTGGTCGACACCGCCGCGGGTGACGACCACCTGCTCACCAACGCCGGGCTGCGCGCGGTGTCCACCTACGCGCAGGGCATCGCGCCGTGCGTCGACGACGTCCTGCTGCGCGACGCCGAGCAGCGGATGACCGGCGTCTCGGACCTGGTGCCGCGCGCGCACGCCGCCGGCCTCACGGTCGTGCCGTGGACGCTGGCCGCGGAGAACGGGTTCCTCCCGCGGCACCTGCGCAGCAGCGAGGACCCGGCCGCCGCCGGCGACGCGCTCGGCGCCGCGCGGCTGCTGCTCGCCCTCGGGGTCGACGGGATCATCACCGACAACCCCGACGTCGTCGTCGCCGCCCGCGCCGAGCTGGAGCAGGCCCTCCCCGAGGCCGCGTAGCACCTCGCGGCCCCACCGGACCGCACCGCGGCCAGGAGCCGTCCCCGGCGCTCGATCGCGGGAGCCTCCGGCCCCCACTCCCCCCGCCGCCTCGCAGGGCGGCGCGCGGAACTCAGTCGATCAGGTCGTGGACGACGACGTTCTCGTCGCGGCCGGGGCCGACGCCGATGACGCTGATCCGCGCGCCGGAGAGCTCCTCGAGCCGGCGGACGTAGGCCTGCGCGTTGGCCGGCAGCTCGTCGAAGGACCGGCAGTGCCGGATGTCCTCGAACCAGCCGGGCATCTCCTCGTAGACCGGCTTCGCGTGGTGGAAGCCGGTCTGGGTCATCGGCATCTCCTCGTGCCGGACGCCGTCGACGTCGTAGGCGACGCAGATCGGCACCGTCTCCAACCCGGAGAGCACGTCGAGCTTGGTGAGGAAGAAGTCGGTGATCCCGTTGACCCGGCTGGCGTAGCGGGCGACGACGGCGTCGAACCAGCCGCAGCGGCGGTCGCGGCCGGTGGTCACGCCGACCTCGCCGCCCTGCTTGCGCAGG
Organism: Geodermatophilus sp. SYSU D01045; assembly: GCF_054050295.1. Lineage (NCBI taxonomy): Bacteria > Bacillati > Actinomycetota > Actinomycetes > Geodermatophilales > Geodermatophilaceae > Geodermatophilus > Geodermatophilus sp. SYSU D01045. The sequence goes on along the minus strand of NZ_JBJGZB010000047.1, from coordinate 11,485 downwards.
TACTCGCCGTTGGCGTCGAACAGCTCGGTCGGGAACGGGCCCGAACCCACGCGGGTCGTGTACGCCTTGAGGATCCCGACCACCCGGGAGATGCGGGTGGGGCCGATGCCGCTACCGGTGGCCGCACCGCCGGCCGTCGGGTTCGACGACGTCACGAACGGATAGGTGCCGTGGTCGACGTCGAGCAGGGTGCCCTGCGAGCCCTCCAGCAGCACCCACTCGCCGGCGTCGAGCGCGTTCGCCAGCAGCAGCCGGGTGTCGGCGATGCGGCCCTTGAGCTGCTCGGCGTAGCCGGCGTACTCCTCGACCACCTCGTCGACGTCGATGGCCTTGCGGTTGTAGACCTTGACCAGCACCTGGTTCTTCTCGACCAGCGTGCCCTCGAGCTTCTGCCGCAGGATCGACAGGTCCAGCAGGTCGGCCACCCGGATGCCGGTGCGGGCCACCTTGTCGCCGTAGGCGGGGCCGATCCCGCGGCCGGTGGTGCCGATCCGGCGCTTGCCGAGGAACCGCTCGGTGACCCGGTCCAGGGCCCGGTGGTGCGGCATGATCAGGTGCGCGTCGGCGGAGATGACCAGCCGCGAGGTGTCGACGCCGCGCTCCTCCAGGCCGGCGAGCTCGCCGATGAGCACCTGCGGGTCGACGACGACGCCGTTGCCGATGACCGGGGTGCACCCCGGCGTGAGGATCCCCGACGGGATCAGGTGCAGGGCGTAGCGCTCGCCGTCGGGCGTGATGACGGTGTGCCCCGCGTTGTTGCCGCCCTGGTAGCGGACCACGTAGGGGACGCGCCCCCCGAGCAGGTCGGTGGCCTTGCCCTTGCCCTCGTCGCCCCACTGGGCGCCGATCAGCACGACTGCCGGCATCTCGCTGTCGTCTCCCCTGGGACTCGTCACCGGCGGTCGACCGGCTGGCAGGTGGCAGGGTATCGGCATGCCCCTCGTCCGGTTCGACCTGCGCGGTCTCGCCCCCGGGCAGGCGCCCGAGCGGGCCGTACTCGCCGAGGCCGCGGGCGCGGACTCCCTGCTGGTCCGCGGCCCCGTGCCGGCGCTCGCGGGCGTGCTGGCCGCGCTGCACGCCGCCGGCCGGACGGCGGAGGTCCCGGTGTCCTGGGAACCCGCCGACGACGGCGCCTCCCGCGGCCTGGCCCGCGCCCTGGGCATCGGCACCGGCGACGAGCGCGCGCTGTCGCTGGTCCGCGACGACCACGGCGGGGTGCTGCTCCACCACGGCCGCTACGAGGCCGCCCAGAGGGGCCGGCTGCCGCTGGCCACCCGGCTGGGCGTGCAGGCCCACCACGACGACGCCCGGGTGGCCGACGGCATGGTGGCGCGGATCGACGTGCGGCCGGACTGGACCGCCGTCGACACCATCCGCGTCGTCGTGTCCCCGCAGCTGATGCGCCCGCCGCGGCGCAGCACCGGCCGCGCGTTGCAGCTGGCCAGCGACCCGGCCCAGGTGACCCGCGACGGCGTCCCCTACCCGCGGCCGGTCTCCCGCTGGACCTGGTACGCCGACGACCGGGTGCGCTGGCGCCTGCGCCCGTGAGGGAGGGTCGCGCTGCCCCTCCCCACCCCCCGCACGCCCGCGGCGGGCCCCTGCGGCGGGGCCGACGGCCGGGGCCGCCGTCGTGGACACTGGAGGGGCTCCGTCCCGAGGAGGCCCTCCTGCGCCCGTTCACCCCGGTGGCCCGGTGACCGTCGACCGCCTGCCCGCGTTCCGCGTCGCCGCGCCGCGCCGACGGTTGCTCGACCGGGCCCTCGCCCGGCCCAGCCTGACGGCGGTCCTCGGGCTGGCGCTGGTCCTCCTGCTGTTCGGGCTGCGGACCCCCGAGCTGCTCACCCCGGCCGGGCTCGGCGAGGTCCTCGACGCCGCGGCACTGCTCGGCATCGGCGGCGTGGCGGTGGGCCTGCTCCTGGTCGGCGGCCACTTCGACCTGTCGATCGGCACGGTCACCCTCGCCAGCGCCGCCCTCACCGCGGTGCTCGCCGGGCCCGCCGGGTGGGGCATCTGGCCCGCGCTGACGACGTCGCTGGCCGCCGCGCTCGCCGTCGGGCTGGTCAACGGCTGGCTGGTGGTGCGCACCGGGCTGCCGAGCTTCCTGGTCACCCTCGCCACCGCCCTGGTGCTGCAGGGCACCACCCTGTCCGCGGTGCCGCTCGTCGCGGGCGCGCCGCGCATCGGCGGCCTGGACGAGGCGCCCGGCTGGTCCTCGGCGTCCGCCGTGTTCGGCGCCACCGCCGAGGTGGGCGGCGGCACCTTCCCCGTGTCCCTGCTGTGGTGGCTGGCCGCCACCGCGGGCGCCGGCTGGCTCCTGTGGCGGACGCGGTTCGGCAACGAGGTGCTGGCGATGGGCGGCTCCCGCCGGGCGGCGCGCGAGCTGGGCGTGCCGGTCCGCCGGACGACGCTGGTGCTGTACGCGCTCACCGCGACGGCGGGCTGGCTGCTCGGCACGCTCGCGCTGGTGCCGGCCGCGAGCGTCGGCGCCACCCCGGCCCTGGTGGGCGCCATCGACTACGTGGTGGTCGCGGTGATCGGCGGCTGCCTGCTGACCGGCGGCCAGGGGTCGATGGCCGGCGCCGCGGTCGGGGCGCTGCTCTACGCCGCCGCCCGCGAGGGCGTGGAGCTCGCCGGGTGGGACCCGCGCTGGTCCCAGGCGCTGCTCGGCGTCGTGCTGCTGGTCGCACTGCTGGTGGGAGGGGTGGTGCGCGGCCGGCTGCGGGCCGCGCCGCGCTCGTGACCGCCGTGCCGCCGGTGCTGGAGCTGCGCGGGCTGAGCGTCCGCCACGGCGGCGTGCCGGCGCTGGACCGGGTCGCGGTCACGCTGGAGGGCGGCCGCATCACCTGCGTGCTCGGCGAGAACGGCGCGGGCAAGTCGACGCTGGTGTCGGTGCTGTCGGGGCTGCGCCGGCACGACGAGGGCGAGCTGCTCCTCGACGGCGTCCCGGTGCACTTCCGCAGCCCCCGGGCGGCGCGGGCGGCGGGGATCGCCACGGTCTGGCAGGACCTCGCCGTCGCCCCGCTGCTGCCGGTGTGGCGCAACCTGTGCCTGGGCGCCGAGCCGACCCGCCGGCCGTGGCCGCTGCGCCGCCTGGACGTCGGCGCCGCGCGGGAGACCACGGTGCGCGCCCTGGAGCGCATCGGCGTCACCGGCATCGACCCCGACCAGCCGGTGAACACGCTGCTGCCCGGGTCGCGGCAGAGCCTGGCGATCGCCCGGGCGGTGCACTACGGCTCGCGGGCGCTGGTGATCGACGAGCCGACCGAGCCGATGACCATCGCCCAGCACACGCTGGTCGGGCGGGCGGTGCTCGGCGCGCGGGCGCAGGGGCTCGCCGTCGTCGTCGTCACCCACAACCCGCGCTACGCGCACCTGGTGGGCGACCGCTTCCTGCTGCTGGCGCGCGGCCAGGTGGCCGGCGACCTCACCCGCGTCGACGTCGACGCCGACGACCTGACCCGGCTCATGGCCGGCGGTGAGGAGCTCACCGCGCTGACCACCCGCCTGCAGGAGCTGCACCCCGAGCTCGGCGACCGCTAGGCCGCCGAGCCCGGGGCCGGGTCAGGCGAAGATGCTGACACCCCCGGGGCCGACGAGCAGCCCGACGACGATCAGCACGATGCCCCAGAGCAGCTGGCCTCGGACGATCGCGAAGATGCCGGCGATCACGAGGATGACGGCGAGGATCCAGAGGAGCGTTGCCACGGACACCTCCTGTGACGGGCGCCCCGGCGGGGCGCGCTGGTCACGGAGTGTGCTCCGGGCGAGGCCGCCCCGCCCGGTGAACGCAGCGGTGGAGGGGCGGCCTCACCCGTCACGGTGACCGTGGGTGAGACGCGCGCGTTCCCGGGGCAGGAGTCCGGGTCAGGGCGCCAGCGAGGGGTCGCAGTCGCGCAGCAGCTGGGTGCAGCGCTCCTGCTCGTCGGTCTCGCCGATCGCCTCGGCGGCGCGGGCGAGGACGGTGACGCAGCGCAGGAAGCCGCGGTTGGGCTCGTGCGACCAGGGCACCGGGCCGTGGCCCCGCCAGCCGTTCTTCCGCAGGGCGTCCAGGCCGCGGTGGTAGCCGGTGCGGGCGTAGGCGTAGGCCTCGATGGTGCGGCCGTCCTCGATCGCCGCCTCGGCCAGCGCCGCCCAGGCCGCGCTGGCCCGCGGGTGGCCGGCGGCGACCTCGGCGGGGTCGGTGCCGGCCGCCAGCGCGGCCTCCGCCTCGGGGTCGCCGGGCAGCAGCGTGGCCGGCGGCTCGCCGAGCAGGTTCTGGTGCGCGTGGGTCACGGCTCAGGCGCCCTGCGACTGGCCGGCCGACAGCAGGTCCTCGCACGCGGTGACGACGCGGGCGGCCATGCCGGTCTCGGCGGCCTTGAGGTAGCTGCGCGGGTCGTAGGTCTTCTTGTTGCCGACCTCGCCGTCGATCTTCAGCACGCCGTCGTAGTTGCTGAACATGTGCCCCGCGATCGGCCGGGTGAAGGCGTACTGGGTGTCGGTGTCGACGTTCATCTTCACGACGCCGTAGGACAGCGCCTCGCGGATCTCCTCCAGAGCCGAGCCCGAGCCGCCGTGGAAGACGAGGTTGAACGGCTTGCTGCCCTCGGCCAGACCGAACTCCTTGGCGACCAGCTCCTGGCCGCGCTGCAGCACGTCGGGGCGCAGCTTCACGTTGCCGGGCTTGTAGACGCCGTGGACGTTGCCGAAGGTCGCCGCGAGCAGGTAGACGCCCTTCTCGCCGAGGCCGAGGGCCTGCGCGGTGCGGACGAAGTCCCCGTCGGCGGTGTAGAGCTTCTCGTTGATCTCGGCGACGACGCCGTCCTCCTCGCCGCCGACGACGCCGATCTCGAGCTCGAGGACGATCTTCGCGGCGGCGCACTTCTCGATGAGCTCCTGGGCGATCTCCAGGTTCTCGGTGAGCTCGATCGCCGAGCCGTCCCACATGTGCGACTGGAACAGCGGCGCCTGGCCGGCGTCGACCCGGTCCTTCGACAGCGCGATCAGCGGGCGGACGTAGGAGTCCAGCTTGTCCTTGGGGCAGTGGTCGGTGTGCAGCGCGACGTTGACCGGGTACTTCTCGGCCACGACGTGCGCGAACTCGGCCAGCGCGACGGCGCCGGTGACCATGTCCTTGACCCTGGTGCCGGAGCCGAACTCCGCACCGCCGGTGGAGAACTGGATGATGCCGTCGCTGCCGGCGTCGGCGAACCCGCGGAGGGCCGCGTTGATCGTCTCCGACGAGGTGCAGTTGATGGCCGGGTAGGCGAAGCCGCCCTCCTTCGCCCGGCTGATCATGTCGGCGTAGACCTCGGGGGTCGCGATGGGCATCGGGGCACTCCTGTCGATCGACGCTGGTCGGCGGTCAGTATCTCCCGGGCGCGGAACCCCCGACAGGCCCCCGTCTCAACCCCTGCGGCGCAGCACCTTGCCGGGGTTGAGCAGGCCGGCCGGGTCGAGGGCGTCCTTGATCCGGCGGTGCACGTCCAGCGACACCGGGCCGATCTCGCGCTCGAGCCACTCGACCTTGATCGAGCCGATGCCGTGCTCGCCGGTGACCGTGCCGCCCAGCGCCAGGCCCAGCTCCAGGACGTCGTCGAAGGCGGCGAACGCCCGCGCGCGCTGGTCGGGGTCGGTGGGGTCGAAGCAGACGGTCGGGTGCATGTTGCCGTCGCCGGCGTGCCCGACGACGCCGATGGTCAGCCCCCGCCGGGCGGCGATGCCGTCGCAGCCGTCGAGGAACTCCGCGATCCGCGAGCGGGGCACGGCGACGTCGTCGATGAGCGTGCTGCCCAGCTGCTCCAGCGCCGGCAGCGCCATCCGGCGGGCGGCCAGCAGCAGGTCGCCCTCGGCGGGGTCGGCGGTGGTGTGCACCAGCTCCGCGCCGGCCTCGCGGCACAGCCGCGCCAGCGCCTCGATCTCGCGGCCGGCGGCCTCTCCCCCGGCGTCGGACTGCGCGACGAGCAGGGCGTGCGCGCCGCGGTCGAGGTCGGCGTGCAGCAGGTCGTCGACGGCGCAGATGCAGGTGTTGTCCATGACCTCCAGCAGGCTGGGCACCAGGCCGGAGGTGACCACCCGCTCGACGACCTGGCCGGTCTGCGCGGTGGTGGCGAAGGTGGCCACCAGCGTCACCGGCTGCTGCGGCGCCGGGCGCAGCGCGAGCGTCGCCTCGGTGATGACGCCGAGGGTGCCCTCCGAGCCCACGAACAGCCGGGCGAGGTCGTAGCCGGCGACGCCCTTGACCGTGCGGCGGCCGGTGCGCAGCACCCGCCCGTCGGCGAGGACCACCTCGAGGCCGAGCACGTAGTCGGTGGTGACGCCGTACTTCACGCAGCACAGGCCGCCGGAGTTCTGCGAGAGGTTGCCGCCGATCGTGCACCAGTCGTAGCTGGAGGGGTCCGGCGGGTAGAACAGCCCGGAGCCGGCGACGGCGTCGCGCAGCTGCTTGTTGACCACGCCGGGCTGGACGACGGCGAGCCGGTCGGCGGCGCTGACCTCGAGGACGGCGTCCATGCGGGTCATGACCATCGTGATCGCGCCGTCGACGGCGTTGCTCGCGCCGGCCAGCCCGGAGCCCGCGCCGCGCGGGACGACCGGGACGCCGTGCCGCGAGGCCACCCGCATGACCGCGGCGACGTCGTCGGTACTCCGGGGGAGGACGACCGCGGCGGGGGTGCCGGCCTCGGCGAGCATCGCCTGGTCGCGGGCGTAGGCGGCGGTGACGTCGGGGTCGGTGAGCACGCCGTCCCGGCCGAGCACGGCGGCGAGCTCGTCGACCCACGCGGTGGCGAGTGTGGTCACCGCCACACCGTACGGCCAGTTCCCGCGCTCATCCGCGGAACCGCACGGCTACTGCAGGCCGAGGTCGGACAGCTCGAACGCGGCGCGGTACTCCAGGCCGGCGGCCTCGACGGCGGCCCGCCCGCCGCGGTCGACGACCACCGCGACGGCGATGACCTCGGCCCCGGCCTCCTGCAGCGCCTCGACGGCGGTCAGCGGGCTGCTGCCGGTGGTGGAGACGTCCTCGACGACGAGCACCGCCCGCCCGGCGACGTCGGGCCCCTCGATCCGCCGCTGCAGGCCGTGCGCCTTGCCGTCCTTGCGGACCACGCACGCGTCGAGGAACCCCTCGCCGTCGGCGGCCGCGTGCAGCATGGCCGTGGCGACCGGGTCGGCGCCGAGGGTGAGCCCGCCGACGACGTCGTAGCGCAGGTCGCGGGTGAGCTGGCGCATCACCCGGCCCACCAGCGGCGCGCCCTCGTGGTGCAGGGTCAGCCGGCGCATGTCGATGTACCAGTCGGCCTCGCGCCCGGAGGACAGCGTGACCCGCCCGTGGACGACGGCGAGGTCGACGACCAGCTCGAGCAGGCGGTCGCGGTCGGGCTGGGCGGCTCCGTTCCAGGGGCCCGCCCCGAGGGACGAGGGGTGGGGGGGAACGGGGTCCTTCTCCATGGGAGCGACCCTACGCACGGCACCGGCCCGGCTCCCGCGAGGGAACGGGCCGGTGGCCGTCGTGCGTCAGCCCTGGGCGGGGGCCAGGACCTGGTCGACGATGTAGACGGTGGCGTTGGCGGTCTGCACGTTGCCGCAGACCACCGAGGCCGGGGTGCCGGTGACGGTCCGGGCGACGGTGAAGCTCTCGCCCGAGCCCTCGATGGTGACCTCGTCGCCGGCCACGGTGGTGTGCGTGCCGGCCAGCTGGTCCGGCGAGAGCCGGCCCGGGATGACGTGGTGGGTCAGGACCTGGGTCAGCATCGCCTGGTCGGCGAGCACGGCCTGCAGCTGGTCGGCCGGGATCGCCTCGAACGCCGGGTTGGCCGGGGCGATGACGGTGATGTCGTCGGTGGTGTTGAGCGTGTCCACCAGGTTGGCCTGGGTGACCGCCTGCACCAGCGTCGACAGGACCGGGTTGTTGCTGGCCGCGGTGGCCACCGGGTCGTCGGTCATGCCGGCGAAGCTGCCCTCGCCGTCGGCCGGGACCGAGGAGCAGGCGGCGCCGAAGGGCTCGTCGGAGGCCGGCTCGGCCATCGGGCTGTTGCTCTCCGTCGAGTCCGGGCTCTCCGAGGCCGGCGCCGAGCTGCTGTCGGAGGGCGAGCTGTCGGAGGCCGCGCTGGTGTCCTCCGAGCCGCAGGCGCTCAGGGTGACCGCGAGGGTCGAGGCGGAGGCCAGCAGGAGGCCGCGGGTCAGGGTGCTCTTCACGGTGGGTGCTCCTCGGTCGTCGGTCCATGGTCCCCCGGCCCGTTCGAGGGGTCGGGAGAGGCGTCTGCGGCCGGGTGGCCGAGACGGGTTCTGGGGTGTGCCGGGTGCCGCCCCGCGGGGCGGGGACCGCTAGGTCGCGATCACCCGGACGGAGTGCAGGCCGCTGGCCCCGTCGGGGAAGGGCCGGGCGCGTTCCCCGGTCTGCACCTCGCCGTCGGCCGTGGTGGCCCGGACGGTGAGCTGGTAGGAGCCGGGGGCGAAGTCGAAGGGCAGCCGCCACTGCCGCCACACGTCGGCGTCGACCGCGGGGGCGAGCTCGGCCTCCAGCCAGTCGCCGTCGTCGACCCGGACCTCGACGCGGGAGATGCCGCGGGTCTGCGCCCAGGCGACGCCGGCGATCGCGCGCCGGCCGGCGGGGAACCGGCGCAGGGGGGCCGGGGTGTCGATCCGGGAGGCCACCTTGACCGGGCCCCGGGCGGCCCAGCCGCGCTCGACCCAGTAGGCGTCGAAGGCGTCGTAGGTGGTGGCCTCGATCGAGGTCATCCACTTGCAGGCCGAGACGTAGCCGTACAGCCCCGGGATGAGCATCCGGACCGGGAAGCCGTGCTCGACCGGCAGCGGCTCGCCGTTCATCCCGAAGGCGAGCATCGCGTCGTCGACCTGCAGCGCCGAGCGGGTGGGCGCGCCGATCGTCATGCCGTCGGCCGAGCGGCAGACCAGCTGGTCGGAGCGGTCGGAGACGCCGTTCTCGCGGAGGAAGGCGCGGAGCGGGACGCCGGTCCAGCGCGCGGTGCCGGCCAGGCCGCCGCCGACCTCGTTGGAGACGCAGGTGAGCGTGACGTCGCGCTCGACGACGTCGTCGCGGTCGAACAGGTCGGCCAGCGTGTACGTGCGCGGGGAGTCGAACATCCCGGTCAGCCGCAGCCGGTACTCCCCCGGGCGGATCTGCGGGACGGTGATCGCGGTGTCCACCCGGTAGAAGTCGCGGTCGGGCGTGAACAGCGGCGTCAGCCCCTCGACCCGCTCGGCGAGGTCGGCGCCGGGGGGCAGCGCGGGGGCCGGGGACGACGGCGTCGGCAGGGAGAGGTCGCCGCGGTCGCCGCTGACGTCGAACCGGCGCTGCAGCAGCAGCCCGCCGCCGCCGGCGACCGCGGCCGCGCCCAGGGCGGCGGCGCCGGTGAGGACGAACCGCCGGCGGTCCAGGCCGGCGTCCTCGCGACCGGCCGTCGTCAGCGCGTCGCGCAGCCGGTCCAGCACCGCCTCGTCGTCGCCGCGTGGGGCGGGGCGCAGCGGCACCGTCAGCGGGGCCACCAGCAGGAGGAGGGCGACGACGCCGGCCCCCGCGCCCGCGACGGAGGGCAGCGCGTCGAGCGGGCCGCCCGCCGGCCGGGTCGCCGCGGCGAGGGCGCCGATGGCGCCGAACAGCACGATCCCGGCCACGCCGGCCCGCCGGGAGCGCAGCGACACCAGCCCGACCAGCGCCGCGTACAGAGCGACGACGACCAGCGTGCCGACGACGAGGGCGACCTTGTCGTCCTCGCCGAACGTCGCGACGGCGAACTGCTTGACCGGCTCGGGGACCAGGGTGATGACCGTGTCGCCGACCGCCACGACCGGCGAGGACGCCGGACCGACGAGCGCGGCGACCAGCTCGGCCACGCCCAGCGCGGCCGCGGCGGCCAGCAGCCCGGCGAGCGCGGCGAGCAGCCCGCGCGCGCCGCGGCGGGCAGGGCGGTCGGCCCCGTCCGGTCCGGTGGCCGGCGCGGGGGCCTGCTCGGTGGTGGTCACGTCCGGCGTTCGGGGCGGCCGGGCGAGCGGTTCACCACCGGAGGTAACGAAACGGTCACGACATCAGATCGTGCGCGACGGAATCAGCGTCCCTGCGCCCGCCGCCAGCCCTGGGAGCGGTACCAGTCGCTGGCCGGCTTCTGCGCGAGCGCGACGACGCCGACGACGACGAGCAGCGTCTGGACCAGGTTCAGCACCGTGGTCAGCCCGCCGACGGACGGCCCGGCCAGCGAGAACAGCCCGCCGACGACGGCCAGGCCGCCGAACACCCAGAGCACGATCCGCGCCCAGTTGCGCCCCGTCCAGGCGAACCAGAGGAACAGCGCCTGCAGGCCGAGGAGGACCAGGCTGAAGACGATGCCGACGGTGACCACCGTGGCGCTCGCGACGCCGGAGACGCCCTCGTACTCGGCCGGGTCCAGGCCGGCGTCTACCAGCGCCCGGTCGACGACCTCGTCGAACTGCGCGAACGCGACGATCGCGCCGAGCAGGCCGAGGACCAGGCTCGCGACGTAGGCGCCGATCCCGAGGCGCACCGCCTGCGGCCGCTCGAGCGGGGCGGGCGCGCCGAGGCCGTCGGGCGCGGCCGGCGCGGAGGCGTAGCCCCCGTACGGGTTCTGGCCGTAGGGGTCCTGGCCGTAGGGGTTCTGGCCGTAGGGCTGCCCCGGCTGGTCCCAGCCCTGCGGGCCCTGTCCTGCGGTCATGTCCGTCCTCTCCCGTCGTGGTGGCCCGCGCATGATGATCGACGGGCCGCCGTCCGACCACCCCCGGGCGCGCCGCGCGGCCGGCCGGCGGTCAGCGGGCGGACGTTCGCCGGCGCTCCCCCTCCGTCCGGTACCACTCCGAGGCCGGCCGCAGGGCGAGCGCGACGAGCCCCACCGCGCTGATGACGGTGATGAACACCGACAGCGACCCGAGGAAGCCCTGACCGGTCGTCCCCGGACCGGTGAGGCCGGACAACCCGCCGAGGACGTTGACGGCACCGAGGACCTGGAGCACCACCCGCGCCCAGGCGCGCCCGGTCCAGGCGAACCGGATGACCAGCGCCTCCAGGGCCACCAGCACCACCCCGAAGCCCGCGCCGACCCAGAACGCGGCCCGCGCCGTCGACTCGGGGACCTCGGCTCCCGAGGCGGCCTGCACCTGTGCGACGACGCCGTCGACGTCGGACAGCGTGACCACCGAGGACACCAGGCCGAGGATCAGCGCGGCCATGAACGCGCCGATCCCCACCCGCACCGCGACCGGCCGCTCGGCCGGCGGCGGGGGCTCGGCGCCCGGCGCCGGCGGCGCGTCGCGGTGGCCCGGGAGCGGTCCTCCCCGTTCCTCGGTCACGTGGCCCCTCCCTCTCCTCGACGGTCCTGCCGCCATCGTGCCCGTGCCGGGTGCGGCGCCTCCCCGCGCCGCGCCCCGGGGACGCGGCGGGGGGGGGGGGGGGGGGGGGGGGCCGGGGGGGGGGGGGGGGGGGGGGGGGGGGGGGGGGGGGGGGGGGGGGGGGGGGGGGGGGGGGGGGGTGGTG
>NZ_JBJGZB010000046.1:0-22682 GCF_054050295.1 Geodermatophilus sp. SYSU D01045 | reverse complement strand
TTACGGCGGCCATGGCGAGAGGGAAACGCCCGGACCCATTCCGAACCCGGAAGCTAAGCCTCTCAGCGCCGATGGTACTGCCCCGGAGACGGGGTGGGAGAGTAGGACGCCGCCGGACAACCATTCACGAACGGGGGTCGGAGCCTTTGGCTCCGGCCCCCGTTTCGCATGTCCGGCACACCACTCCGGCGCTCGAACGAGTGCCGTCCTTGCAACCGAGGTACTGACGACGACATGACTGCTCCCCGACGAGGCTCCGCCGGCCGTGGCCGGCCCGACGGCCAGGACCCGCGCGGCGGTGGACGCCCGCGGCGGGACGACCGGGCGGGTGGCTCCTCCGGCGGGGGAGCCACCGGCCAGCGCGGGTCCGGCTCCGGCCGGCAGGGCGCCCAGGGACGCCGTGGTGGCCCCGCCTCGGGCGAGCGGAGCGGTCGACCGCTGGCCGGGGGTCGCAAGGCCGGAGACCAGCAGGAACGCCGTCCTGGTGGCGACCGCGGTGACGCGGGGTGGCAGGACCGCCGTCCGGTGGCCGGTGGACGCTCGGAGGGCTCCTGGCGGGACCGTCGTCCCGGGAGTGGCCGTTCTGAGCGCTCCTGGCAGGAACGCCGTCCCGGCGTTGATCACACCGAGCGGACCGGCCAGGACCGCCGTCCCGGTGGCGAGCGCTCGGAGCGCTCGTGGCAGGACCGCCGTCCCGGCGGTGACCGCCCGCAGCGGTCCTGGCAGGACCGGCGTCCCGGGGCGGACCGCACCGAGGGCTCCTGGCGCGATCGCCGGACGGGGAGCGGCGACCGGCCGGAGGGGACGAGGCGGGATCGCCGTCCCACCGGTGACCGGCCGGGCGGCGACCGGAACAGGGACGGCCGCGGAGCCGGCCCCCAGGGTGGCCGGTCCTGGGAGGACCGCCGGTCCGCCCGCCCGACGGACCGGGGCGAGCGGCCCGCCGGTCGGGACAGGGACCGGTCCGCGGGCCGCGCGAGCCGCCCGGCGGGCGCGGGACGCCCCGACCGGTCCGCTGGGGGCAACTGGCGCGAGCGTCGGCCGAGTGAGGACCGCCGCGGGCGCGCGGGCGGGCCGGCCCGGGTCGACCGCACGCCCCCGGCGCCCGCCGGCCCACCGCTGCCCGACTGGGCCGACGCGCGGGACCTCGACCCCGCCGTCCGGGCCGGCCTCCGGGGGCTGGACTTCCGCAACGCCGAGACGGTCGCGCGGCACCTGGTGGTCGCCGGTGCGCTCGTCGACGAGGACCCCGAGCAGGCGCTCGCCCACGCCCGGGCGGCGCGTGACCGGGCGTCCCGGATCGCCCTGGTGCGGGAGGCCGTCGGGGTCGCCGCCTACCACGCGGGGGACTACGCCGAGGCCTCGCGCGAGCTGCGCGCCTACCGGCGGATGAGTGGCGACCAGGGGTACCGGGCCGTGCTGGCCGACTGCGAGCGGGCGCAGGGACGTCCCGAGGTGGCGCTGCGGCTGGTCCGCGAGGCGCTGGCCGAGCGGCCCGACCGCGACGAGACCGTGGAGCTGCAGCTCGTCGAGGCAGGCGCCCGCCAGGACCTGGGCGAGGTGCCCGCAGCCCGGCTGGTGCTCGAGGGCGCCCTCGGCGGACGGCCCCGGCCCGAGCAGGTGGACTGGGACGACGAGCCCACCCGCCGACTGGCCATCGCCTACGCCGACCTGCTCACCGCCACCGACGACCCTGCGGCCGACGCCTGGCGGGAGGCCGTGGCCGCTGCCTCGCCCGAGGAGGACGTCGCCTTCGGCGAGGAGGAGCTGCCGGACGTCCCCGACATCGAGCCGGCCGGGGACGACGACGCCGTGGCGGCGGACGAGGTGGAGGTCGACGCGGGCGACGACGAGCTGGACTTCGACGCCGACGTCGAGCGCGAGGTGGCCGAGCTGCTCGGTGAGGTCGAGCCGCCCGCCGAGGGCGAGTCCGGGCACTGACCACCGACGATCCGGTCGCCGTCGTCCACACCGCCGCTGGGGGTCCACAGGCGTCGCCGCGCGCCTCCCGGGGGTCCACGGCCGGGTGAGGCTGCCGCCATGAGCGTGGCAGTCATCGACCGGAACGACGTCGTGCTCCGCGGGCGGCTCTCGGCCCCCGCGGAGCTCAAGGCCCTGCCGAGCGGGGACACGCTGGTGACCTTCCGCCTGGTGGTGCGCCGGCCCGAGCCCCGGGCGCGCGGGCAGTCGGTGGACGTGCTGACCTGCATCACCTACCACCGCGCGCTGCAGCGGCGGGTGGCGGCCTGGGAGGCCGGGGACGTCGTCGAGGTCGAGGGGGCGTTGCAGCGGCGGTTCTGGCGGACGCCGGGCGGCACGGCCTCGGCGTGCGAGGTGAACTGCCGGCGCGGTCGCAAGGTGCCGCGCAGCGGCGCCGGGGGGACGGTGCGGACGGCGTGACCGGCGGAGGTCCGGGCGCCCGCCGGCGGTCAGTCCCCGTGGGGGCGCAGGACCAGCCCGGTCCGCGGCTTGGGCACGAACAGCGTCGACTTGCGCGGCATCCGGGCCCCCGCCCGCGCCACCGCGGCGACGTCCGTGGGGGAGGGCGGCCGCAGCAGCAGCGCCACCCCGTGGCGACGGTCGGCCAGGCCCAGCGCCTCGGGGACGTCGTGGGCGACGAGCACCGACCCCGGGTCGTCGGGCCGGCCCCACAGGTGCCCGATCAACCCGGTCGTGGCCAGCACGACGTCGAGGCCGCGCCAGGACGGCGGCGCCTCGGCCGGCACGGTCGCCCGGACCTCGGCCGACGGGTCGGACAGGCGCAGCAGCCGGCGGCCGTCGCTGAGCAGGAAGAGGCCCTCGGCCGAGGCGTGCGCGTGCCGGACGGCGGCCTCGACGTCGTCCGGGTCGGGACCGGCGAGGAGCTCGGTCACGGTGAACCCGCGGGCGGCGGCCTCCGCGGCCGCGTCGAGGGAGAGGTCGGGCACGACGCGGTGGATCGCCTCGACCCGCAGGCCACCGGCGCCCATCGGCGTGAGGAGCGCGAGCACCCGCGTGTCGCCCTCGGGACGCGTCCGGTGGAGCGCGCGGGCGGCGGCGAAGCGGTGGTGGCCGTCGGCGATCACCGCGCCGGTGCGGGCCAGGGCCCCGGGCACGCGGCGCAGCACCTCCCGGTCAGGAACGCGCCACAGGCGGTGCCGGACGCCGTCGGGATCGGTGACGTCCATCGTGGGCGGCCCGGCCGGCGCTGCCTGAGTCAGCTCGGCGACCTCCGGCTCCGGGTCGTGGGCCAGGACGATCGGCTCGAGGTCGGTGGCGGTGGCCGCGAGCAGCGCGCGGCGGCCCTCGACGGCGGCCGGGAAGGTGTCCTCGTGCGGCAGCACCGCCCGGCCACCCGCGGCGCCGACGGCGACCGCGCCCAGCCAGCCGACCGTGGCCGCTCCCTCGACGGGCTGCATCTCGTACAGCCACAGGGCCGGCTCGTCGTCCCGGACGAGCACCCCGGCGTCCTCCCACTCGCGCAGCGTGCGGGCCGCGCGGGCCGCGGTGCCCTCGCCGGTGCTGCCGCCGCAGGGGCCGGTCGCCCCGGCCGTGCCGGGTCCGGACGTGCCGCCCGGCAGGATCAGGCGGACGATGTTGTGCGGATCGGCGGCAGCCAGCCGCTCGCGGCCGTCCGGCGTCACCAGGTCGTAGGCTGGCGAGCTCACGCGGGCCAGGTGCCCGGGGTCGTGGCGCCGGTAGGTCAGGGCCCGGAACGGACGGACGTCCAGTCCCGCCACAGCGTGGGGCAGGGGGCCCGCCGACGACGAGTGCACGACCGGATCGTAGGAGCCGTCGGCCGCGCACTGCCGCGGCAGCCGGGTCAACGGTCCCCGTCGGGCCTCGCACCGGCCGGCGCGCAGGTGAGCGGCAGGAGCGGGAGGACAGCGGTGTCGACAGCAGGCTCACCGGAGGACGACCTCCCGGGCGGGGGTGTGCCCGAGGGCGGGGTCTACGAGTGGTACCGGCGCGGCCTGGACCTGCTCAGCGGCGGCGACCCGGCGGCCGCGGCGACCCTGCTCGCCCGGGCGGCGGAGGCCGAGCCGGGCTCGCGCAGCATCCTCGAGGCACTGGCCCGCGCGCAGTACGACGCCGGGCGCTACCGCGACGCCATCGACAGCTTCGCCGAGCTCGCGGCGGTGAACCCCACCGACGACTACGCCCAGTTCGGGCTGGGCATGGCCGCCAGCCGGGCCGGCGAGCTGGGCCTGGCCGCCGAGCACCTCGCGCTCGCGGTGGCCATGCGGCCGGACCAGGCGCACTACGCCCGCGCCCTGCGCGGCGTGCGGGCCCGGCGGGCGTCCGGAGGGGGAGCGGCGTGAACGACCCGTCCGCGCGGCCGGCCCTCGCGGCCGGCAGCCCGCGGCCGCCGGCCGAGGTGTACGACGTCGCGCTGCTGGACCTCGACGGCGTCGTCTACGTCGGGCCGGATGCGGTGCCCGGCGTGCCGCGGGCCCTCGCCACCGCTCGCGAGCGGGGCATGCGGCTGGGCTTCGTCACCAACAACGCCGCCCGCCCGCCGGAGGAGGTCGCCCGGCACCTGACCGACCTCGGCGTGCCGGCCGGCGGCGACGAGGTCATCACCAGCTCCCAGGCGGCGGCCTCGGTCGTGGCCGGGATGCTCGGGCCGGGCGCGCGGGTGCTGCCCGTCGGCGGCCCCGGCGTCGCGGCGGCGCTGCGGGCGGCCGGGCTGACCGTCGTGGGCCGCGCCGAGGACCAGCCTGCCGCGGTGGTGCAGGGCTACGGCCGCGAGGTGGGCTGGGCGCAGCTGGCCGAGGCGGTGGTCGCCGTCCGCAACGGCGCCCGGCACGTGGCCACCAACGCCGACGCGACCATCCCCTCGCCGCGGGGCCCGCTGCCCGGCAACGGGGCGATGGTCCGCGTGGTCCACGACGTCACCGGCCGCGAGCCGCTGGTCACCGGCAAGCCGGACCCCGCGATGCACGCCGAGTGCGTGCGCCGGACCGGAGCCGAGCGCCCGCTGGTCGTCGGCGACCGGCTGGACACCGACGTCGAGGGCAGCCACCGGGCCGGCGCGGCCAGCCTGCTGGTCCTCAGCGGGGTCACCGTCCCCGCCACCCTGCTGGCCGCCGGCCCACTGCACCGGCCCGACCTGCTGGCCGCCGACGCCGGCGGGCTGCTGGTGCCGCACCCGCCGGTCGCCGCCGAGGACGGCGGGTGGCGCTGCGGGCGCTGGCTGGCCACCGCGGACGGGGACGGCCCGCTGGAGCTGCGCACCGGGGACGGAGACGGCGCCGGCGACGACCTGGACGGCCTGCGCGCCCTCTGCCTCGCCGCGTGGACGGGGCTCCCCGAGGGCGCTCCGGTGCGGGTGCGCGCCGCCGACGGCGAGGCGCGCCGGGTGCTCGCCGCATGGGGCCTGGCGGAGCGGTGAGCCGGCACGCCGGCACCCGGAGCCGGGGGAGCCGACGGGGCGTCCGGGGTCCCCTCGGGCGGCCCGCGGCGTCGTCCCCGGCCGGTACCCTCGCGGGCCAGGGGCGCTGCACCGCGTTGCCCCGTGCCCGCCGTCCGGCGACCCCGTTCCCCACTCCTCCCGAGAGGCCAGCGCCATGACCGAGCCGACCCGGCCGCGACCGGTCCCGGGCCCGCCGCGGCCCGGTCCCGCGGGCGTCCCGGCCCGGCCCGTCCCGGCGGGGCCGGTCGTCGACGCGGCGGCCGCCGACCGGGGCACCGACGCGTCCGAGCAGCCGGGGACGCGGTTCGCCGACCTGGCGCAGCGCCCGGTGGGGGAGCACGTCGCCGTCTTCGAGGCCGAGCACGACCGGCTCAAGCGCGAGCTCGGCACGATCGACCAGCTCTGATGCCGCGCCGCAGCCGACTCGACGCCGAGCTGGTCCGCCGGGGCCTGGCCCGCTCCCGCGAGCACGCCGTCGAGCTGATCACCGAGGGGCGGGTCGCCGTCGCCGGGCGCGCTGCCACCAAGCCGGCCACCGGCGTGGAGGCCGGCACGCCCGTCGTCGTCCGCACCGATCCCGACGAGCACCGCTGGGTGTCCCGCGGCGCGCACAAGCTGATCGGCGCCCTGGACGCCTTCGCCGTGCCGGTCGAGGGCCGCCGCGCCCTGGACGCCGGCGCCTCCACCGGCGGCTTCACCGAGGTGCTGCTGACCCGGGGCGCCCGCGAGGTGGTCGCCGTCGACGTCGGCTACGGCGAGCTGGCCTGGTCGCTGCGCACCGACGACCGGGTGCGGGTGCACGAGCGCACCAACGTCCGCACGCTGACCCCGGAGCAGATCGACGGCCCGGCCGCCCTGGTGGTCGCCGACCTGTCGTTCATCTCGCTGCGGCTGGTGCTGCCCGCGCTCACCGCCTGCGCCACCGGGGACGCCGACCTGCTGCCGATGGTCAAGCCGCAGTTCGAGGTCGGCCGCGAGCGGCTGGGCTCGGGCGGCGTGGTGCGGGACCCGGCGGCGCGCGCGTCGGCCGTGCTCGGGGTCGCCGAGGCCGCGGCCGCGCTGGGCTGGGGCACCGCCGGCGTGGTCGCCAGCCCGCTGCCCGGGCCGGCCGGCAACGTCGAGTTCTTCCTGTGGCTGCGCCGCGACGCCGGCGCCCCGGCCGAGGAGGCCGTGCGCCGCGCCGTCGAGGAGGGACCACGGTGACGCGAGGGACCGGCCGGGCGGGGACGCCCGTCCGGGGGGACGCTGGGGACCGGCGGCGGACGCCGGGGCACAGGGCGCGGGCGGGCAGAGCAGCCCGGATCGAGGAGGACCGATGAGCGAGGCCGGCCAGGGCGGATGGCGCCCGGGAGGCGGGCGGCACGTGCTGCTGGCCGTGCACACCGGGCGGCAGGACATCACCGAGCTGGCCCGCAGCTCCGCCGCGCGGCTGGCGCGCGCCGGCATCACCGTGCGCGTGCTCGACGACGAGGCCGAGGCGCTGGGCATCGAGGGCGCCGAGGTGGTCCCCGCCGACGCCGAGGCCGCCCGCGGCGCCGAGATCGTCATGGTCTTCGGCGGCGACGGCACCTTCCTCCGCGCCGCGGAGCTCGCCCGCTTCAGCCACGCCGCGCTCATGGGCGTGAACCTCGGCCGTGTCGGCTTCCTCGCCGAGACCGAGCCGGAGGCGGTCGAGGAGACGCTGACGGCCATCGAGCAGTGCGAGTACTCGGTGGAGAAGCGGCTGGCCATCGAGGTCGACGTCCTGGACGCGGCGGGCAACGTCGTCGCCGGGACGTGGGGGCTCAACGAGGTGTCGGTGGAGAAGGCGGAGCGCTCGCGCGTGCTCGACGTCGTGGTCTCGATCGACGGGCGGCCGCTGACCAGCTTCGGCTGCGACGGCGTCCTGTTCGCCACCCCCACCGGCTCCACCGCCTACGCGTTCTCCGCCGGCGGCCCGGTGGTCTGGCCCGACGTCGAGGCGATGCTGCTGGTCCCCTCCAACGCGCACGCGCTGTTCTCCCGGCCCCTGGTGACCTCGCCCGACGCCGTGCTGTCGGTCGCGATCCCGCCCGACGGCAACCGCGCCCGGGTCTCCGCCGACGGCCGGCGCGCCCTCGACGTGCCCGACGGCGGCCGCGTCGACGTCCGGCGCGCGGCCCGGCCGGTGCGCATCGCGCGGGTGCACACGACGACGTTCGGGGACCGGCTGGTCGCCAAGTTCGGGCTGCCGGTGCGCGGCTTCCGCGAGGCCCGCCGGCACGACCCCGGCCACGAGTTGCGGCCCTCGCGCAACGTCCTCGCCCGCGACGTCGTGTCCTACCCGGGCAACGGCGACGCGGGCGTCCGGGAGGAGGTGCGCGGTGGCACCGCGGACCCCGACGCGTGAGCGCGCCGGCCGCGCGCGCCCCGCGCCGGCCCCCGACGCCCCCGTCCCGGCCGACGCCGACACCGACGGCGGCCGCCCGGCCGCCCGCCGCGAGGACGCCGCGCCGCGCAGCACGCAGCACCTCGGCCGGCTGACCGAGCTGCGCATCCGCGGCCTGGGCGCGATCGACGACGTCACCCTCGAGCTCGGCCGCGGCCTGACCGTGGTCACCGGCGAGACCGGCGCCGGCAAGACGATGGTGGTCACCGGCCTGACGCTGCTGTTCGGCGGCCGCGCCGACCCCGGCCGGGTGCGCGCCACCGGGCGGGCCGGCGTCGAGGGCCGGCTGGAGCTGCCGCCGGACTCCCCGGTGTGGGAGCGGGCGGCCGACGCCGGCGCCGAGCCCGACGACGACGGCAGCCTGATCCTCGCCCGCACGGTCAGCGCCGAGGGCCGCTCGCGGGCGCACCTGGGCGGGCGCAGCGTGCCGGTCGGCGTGGTCTCCGAGCTCGCCGAGGGCCTGCTGGCCGTGCACGGGCAGAGTGACCAGCTGCGGCTGTCCCGCCCGGCCGAGCAGCGGCACGCCCTCGACCGCTACGCCGGCGCCGCGCACCTGCAGCTGCTGGAGGACTACCGCGCCGCCCATGCCCGCTGGCGGGAGCTCGCCGCCGACCTCGACCGCCGCCGCGGCCAGGCCCGCGAGCTGGCCCAGGCCGCCGAGGTGCTGCGGCACGGGCTGGAGGAGATCGAGGGGCTGGCGCCCGAGCCGGGTGAGGACGAGGCGCTCGACGCCCAGGCCAAGCGGCTGGGCGACGCCGACGCGCTGCGCGCCGCGGTCGACGAGGCGCGGATGGCGCTGGTCGGCGACGTCACCGGCGACCTCGGCGCCGAGGGGCTGCCGCAGGACGCCACCGCGGCGCTGGCCACCGCCGAGCGGGCGCTGGCCGGCACCGACGACCCCGCGCTGGTCCTGCTCGCCCGCGACCTCGCCGACGCCGTCGCGGTCGTGTCCGACGTGAGCGTGCAGCTGGCCGGCTACGTCGCCGACCTGGACGCCGACCCCGCGCGGCTGGCCGAGGTGCTCGACCGGCGCGCGGCGATCACGGCGCTGGTGCGCAAGTACGCCGACCCGGGGGAGGGGCTGGCCGGCGTCCTGCGCTGGGCCGAGGACGCCCGCGCCAAGCTCGACGCGCTCGACGTCTCCGACGAGGCCCTCGAGGCGCTGGAGGCCGCCCGCGACACCGCCCGCGCCGAGGTCGACGACCTGGGCGCCCGGGTCTCCGCCGGCCGCCGCGCCGCCGCCGACGGGTTCGCCGCCGAGGTGGGCCGCGAGCTCGCGGGCCTGGCGATGAAGAGCGCGCGGGTGTCCTTCTCGATCGACAGCCACCCCGACCAGCCCGGGCCCGAGGGCGTCGACGAGGTCGCGCTGCTCATGGCCGCCCACCCCGGCGCCCCGCCGCGGCCGGTGCACCGCGGCGCGTCCGGCGGTGAGCTGTCCCGGGTGATGCTCGCCATCGAGGTGGTCTTCGCCGGCGCCGACCCGGTGCCGGTGATGGTGTTCGACGAGGTCGACGCCGGCGTCGGCGGGCAGGCCGCCGGCGAGATCGGGCGGCGGCTGGCCCGGCTGGCCCGGGACCACCAGGTCGTCGTCGTCACCCACCTCGCGCAGGTGGCCGCCTTCGCCGACACCCACCTCGTGGTGGACAAGTCCCCGGACACCGCCGCGGGCGTCACCGCCACCGACATCCGCGCCGTCGACGGCGAGGACCGGGTGCGGGAGCTGGCGCGCATGCTGTCGGGCCTGTCCGACAGCGACACCGGGCAGGCGCACGCCCGCGAGCTGCTCGCCGTCGCCGCCGCGGCGCGGACCGCGTAGGAGACGGCCCGGTCGCACACGACCGGGTGGTGGAACGCAGGAGTGCCGATCACGCCACGGGGGTAGGCCGCCACCGTGCGCGCCGCCGATGCCCCGCTCCCGACACCCCTTGCCGCGGCTCCCGCCGCCCGGACCGCCGGGGGCGCCCGGTGAGCTGCTTCAGCTCCGCCGACGAGTCGGCGCACTACGGCTTCTCGGTCTGCATGCTGCTGCAGCAGTACCGCGAGCAGCTCGGGTGGGAGTCCGCGCCCGTGGTGGAGCTGGGCACCGGGGACGCCTTGGCGATCGCCGACGTGGTGGCGGGCCTGCCCGGCCTGCGCATCCGCAGCTACGACATCAGCGAGGACTCGGTGCGGGAGGCGCGGGCCAACGTCACCGAGCGCGGGGTCGCCGACCGCTACACCGTCGAGCTCGGTGACTTCTTCGACCAGGCCGACGCCGCCGGCGGGGAGCCGGTGACCACCGCGATCGCCAACCCGCCCTACATCCCGGCCCCCGACCGCGACATCCTCATGCCCGAGCTGTGGGGCGGCGTCCGCGGCAACGACCTCACGCTGCAGCTGCTCAAGGCCGGCTACGAGCACGTGATCACCGCGGTCGCCAGCTACGCCGACCCGGTCAGCACCGTCAGCACCGCCGCCGACCTCGGCTACCGGGTGGTCAACTTCCTCGCCATGGGCCTGGACTACGGGCCCTACAGCAGCGAGCCGAAGGTGCGCGAGCAGATCCGCCGGATCGTCGCCGAGGGCCGCGGCTGGGCCGGCGACGACGAGTACATGGTCGCCGTCGCGCTGTTCACCAGGGACCCGGACATCCCCGGCGACCGCGCCGACCAGCTGCTCCGGGCGCTGCAGCTGCCGGCCTGAGCGGGAGCGTTCAGCCCAGCGGCACGCACAGCGCGACCGGGTCGTCGGCGCACGCCCCGGCCGTCACGGTCACCTCGTCCCACGGGCCGGTGGCGTTCGACCCGGCCTCGTTGCGCAGCCCGGAGATCCGCAGCACCAGGTCGCTGGTGGGGACGGCGTCGCGCGCCACGACGTGCACGGTCGCCGAGGCGCCGTTCCCGGCCGCGGCGGACAGCCCGAAGCCGTCGCGGGTGGGCGTGGTGTCCCCGTCCCGGCACCAGCGGGCCGACGGCGACGACCCGACGAACACCGCGGTGCCCGCCCGCGGGGCGCCGCCGTCCGCGGCGGTGAGCTCCACGGTCGCGGCGAGCCCGGCCGCGGCGGACGTGTCGTCGGTGAGCTGGACGTCGACGGCGAGCGTCCGCACGGAGCCGTCGTCGGGCAGCGCGCAGTCCTGCGGGAAGGGCGGTGGCAGCGGCGGCAGCCCGACCGCCACCGCGGACCGGGGTGACCCGCACCGACCCGGTGACGTCCAGCTGCCCGGAGCGGTCGGCCAGCTCGGCCGCGGCCACCTCGACCGGCGCCGGCGGCGGCGGGACGTACGGGCCGGGCTCCGGGCTGCTCGAGACGACCGGCCGCTCCTCGTCCGGCGCCGCGACGGCGACCAGCAGGCTGCAGCCGGAGCCGGCGAGGGCGGCGAGGACCGCCCCGGACAGGACGGCGGCCGGTCGCCACAGCGCGCGCGCGGCGCGCAGCCTGGCAGACGCAGGCGGGTTCCGGAACCGGGCGGTCAGCGGCGCTTCGCGTAGCCGGCCAGGCCGAACTGGAGCAGCGACAGCCCCCGACGGCCGGAGCTGCGCAGCTCCTCGGCCAGCTCGGGACCGGTGACGCCGGCCAGCACCCGGTCGCGGGCCAGCTCGAGCAGCCGCCCGTAGAGCGCGGTGACCGCCGCGGCGGTGAGCTCGGGCTCGACCGCGCCGTCGCCGGCGCCGGTCTCGGCGCGGATCTGCGCCGCGAGCGCCGCGGTCAGGTCGCCGAGGATCTCCCGCTCGCGGGCCTGCAGCGTCCGCGAGCCGCGGACGATGCGCGCCATCGCGGCCACGCCCTCGGCGGCCTCGGGTGCACCGAGCATCGACATCGCCCGGACGACGAAGGTCCCCGCCGCCGCGGCCACCGACTCCCCGGCCGGCCGGGTGGCGACGGCGTCGAGCAGCGCGGCGCGCATCGGCGGGTCGGCCGCGAGGACCAGCCCCTCCTTGACCGGGAAGTGGTTGAAGACCGTCTTCTCCACCACGCCTGCGCGCTGCGCGATCTCCACGACGCTCACCGCGTCGAAGCCGCGCTCGGCGAACAGCTCGGCGGCGGCGTCGACGATCCGGTCGTGCGTCTCCCGCCGGCGGCGCTCCCGCACGCCCGAGCCGCGCCGCTCCCGCCGGCGCGCGGCCCGGCGCTCCCCGGCGGGCGCGTCCCCGGGCCGGCCCGCGGGGGTGACCGGTGGGCCGGGCGCGGGCGCCGGGCCCCCGGGGACCGCACGGATGTGCGGGGGAGCCGTCGACTCCGGCTCTCCCTCCGCGGCCCCGGTTCGGGTCGCCGGGATGCTGGCAGCAGGAGCCCCACGTGTCACAGCGGAGAACGCTAGACAGCATCGCGGGCAGATGGAGCGGGGCCGGTGGGGCGTGCGTGCCGGGCGTGTCGCGTCGGCCGTGGTGTCGGACACCCTGCGTGACCAGGCCGTTGCAGTTGCGCGTCGGAGGACTGCCGCCGACGGCGTGCGTGGGACCATCGACCAATGCGCATCGGCACCCTGCGACGGAGCCGGGCCCAGGAGGCGGCACCCGGGGTGGGCGGCACCGTCCGGCTGGACCGTCGCACGAAGAACCTCACCAAGCGCCTGCGGCCCGGCGACGTCGCCGTCATCGACCACGTGGACATCGACCGGGTCAGCGCCGACTCCCTCGTCGCCGCCCGGGTCGGCGCCGTCGTCAACGCCGCCCCCAGCATCTCCGGCCGCTACCCGAACCTCGGCCCCGAGATCATCACCGCGGCCGGCATCCCCCTCGTCGACGGCGTCGGCAAGGACGTGTTCGGCGCGCTCAAGGAGGGCGCGCAGGTCCGCGTCGACGGCGACACGCTCTACGGCCCCGACGGTTCCGCGGTCGCCAAGGGCACCGAGCAGACGCCGGAGACCGTCGCCACCGCGATGGCCGAGGCCAAGGCCGGGCTGTCCACGCAGTTGGAGGCGTTCGCCACCAACACGATGGAGTACATGAAGCGCGAGCGCGCGCTGCTGCTCGACGGCGTCGGCGTCCCCGACGTGAAGACCGCGATCGAGGGCCGGCACGTCCTCGTCGTCGTCCGCGGGTACGACTACAAGGAGGACCTGCAGGCGCTGCGGTCCTACATCCGCGACTACCGGCCGGTGCTGGTCGGCGTCGACGGCGGCGCGGACGCGCTCATCGAGGCCGGTTACCAGCCGGACATGATCATCGGCGACATGGACTCGGTCAGCGACCACGTCCTGAAGAGCGGCGCCGAGGTGGTCGTGCACGCCTACGTCGACGGCCGCGCCCCCGGCCTCAAGCGCGTGCAGGACCTCGGCGTCGACGCGATCACCTTCCCGGCCGCGGCGACCAGCGAGGACATCGCGATGCTGCTGGCCGACGAGAAGGGCGCCAAGCTCATCGTCGCCGTCGGCACGCACGCCACGCTGGTGGAGTTCCTCGACAAGGGCCGCGGCGGCATGGCCTCGACCTTCCTCACCCGGCTGCGGCTGGGCGGCAAGCTCGTCGACGCCAAGGGCGTGAGCCGGCTCTACCGCAGCCGCATCTCGACCGCCGCGCTGGTCGTGCTCGTGCTCGCCGCGCTGGTCGCCATCGTCTCCGCCCTGGCCGTCACCACCGCCGGGCGGATCTACTTCGACCTGCTGGTCGACCAGTGGGACAGCTTCGTGTTCTGGTTGGAGAACCTCTTCTCGTGATCGACTTCCGGTACCACCTGGTCTCCCTGATCGCGGTGTTCCTCGCGATCGCCCTGGGGCTGGTGATCGGCGCGACCCAGCTGTCGGGCCCGCTGCTGGACAACCTGCAGGGCCAGGTCACCTCCCTGCAGGACGACAAGCGCGCGCTGGAGGACACCACCCAGGACCTGCAGACGCAGGTCGACAGCAGCCAGGCCTTCGAGTCCGCCGTCGGCCCGGCCCTGGTGCGCGGCGCCCTCACCGGCCGCAGCGTGCTGCTGGTGCAGGCCTCCGAGGACGTCACCACCGACACCGTCGAAGAGGTGACCGCGCTGGTCACCGAGGCCGGTGGCACCGTCTCCGGGCAGGTGTCGCTGGCGCCGGAGTACAGCGACCCGGCCAGCGAGGCGGGCCTGCAGAGCTACGTGACCGGCCCGGGCCGCCCGGCCGGCGTCGCGCTGCCCGAGACCGACGACACCGGCCAGCTGGTCGGCGCGCTGCTCGCCCAGGTCCTCATGATCCCGGCCGAGGGCGCGCCGGCCCCCGACACCGCCGCGGTGTCCACCGTGCTGGCCGGGCTGTCGGCGCTGGAGGTCCTCTCCCAGGACTCCGCGTCGGTGACCCCGGCCGACTTCGCCGTGGTGCTCACCGCGGGCGAGCCGACCGGCGACGACGCCGCCGACCGCAACGACGTCGTGCTCGACCTGGTCACCGCCCTCGACGCCGCGGGCTCGGGTGCCGTGGTCGCCGGCGACGCCGCGTCGGCGGGGGAGGCCGGCCTCGTGGGCATCGTGCGCGCCGACCCCGAGGTGTCCGCGGCGGTCTCCACGGTGGACAACGTGACCAGCCCGTCGGGCCAGATCAGCACCGTGCTGGCGCTGGGTCGCGAGCGCGAGGGCACCTCCGGCAAGTACGGCACCGGGGAGGACACCCAGCCGGTCCCGCCGGTGCCCGCCACGACGCCGTGACCCCGCGCCGGGTCCTGCTCGCCCTCGCCGGTGCGGTCGCGGCCCGGGCCGGCCTCGCCGGGGCCGCCGCGGTCACCGCCCGCCCCGCCGGCGCCCCGTGGCGGCGGACCAACTACGCGGGGCGACCGGTGACCCTGCTCGGCGGCCCGGCGCTGGCCGCGGCCGCCACCGCCGGCGCCGTCCTCGGCGCCCCGGCCGGCACCCGCGGCGCCGCCACCGTCGCCGGGGCGGTGGCCGGGCTGGTCGGCGGCTACGACGACCTCGCCGGCGCCCGCCCCGAGCAGGCGCGCGACAAGGGCCTGGCCGGGCACCTCGCCGCGCTGCGCGCCGGGCGGGTCTCGGCCGGCGCGGTCAAGGTCGCCGGGATCGGCGCGGCCGCCGCCGTCACCGCGCTGCTCACGCGCCGGGACCGGGGGATCGCCGACGCCGTCCTCACCACCGGCCTGGTGGCCGGCACCGCCAACCTGGTCAACCTGCTCGACCTGCGCCCCGGCCGCGCCGCCAAGGCCGGCGCGATCGCCGCCGCGGCGGGCCTGCGCGGCCCCGCCGGCGGCCTGGTCGCCGGCCCGCTCGGCGCGGCGCTGGCGGTGCTGCCGGCCGACCTCGGCGAGCGGGTGATGCTCGGCGACGCCGGCGCCAACGCCCTCGGCGCGCTGCTCGGCCTGCGGGCCGCCGCCGTCCCCTCGCGCCCGGCGCGCGCGGGCCTGCTCGCCGCGGTCACCGCGCTCACCCTCGCCAGCGAGCGGGTCAGCTTCACCCGGGTCATCGAGGCCACGCCGGGCCTGCGGGAGCTCGACCGGCTCGGCCGCCGCCCGGCGTGAGCGCGGGACCGGCGGTGCGCCCGCCCGGCCGCCGGGTCGCGCAGGGGGTCGCCGGCGCCGCCGCGCTGATCGCCGTCCTCACCGTGCTGGCCCGGCTGGCCGGGTTCGGGCGCACGCTGGTCTTCACCAACGCCGTCGGCGCGGACAGCACCGGCGACACCTACACCGCGGCCAACACCGTCCCCAACATCGTCTTCGAGGTGGTCGCGGGCGGGGCGCTGGCCTCCCTGGTCGTCCCGATGCTGGCCGGGGGCATCGCCGCCGGCGACCGCGAGCAGGTCCGCCGCACCGCCTCGGCGCTGCTGGGCTGGACGCTGCTGGTGCTCGTGCCGCTGGCCGCGCTGCTCGCCCTCCTCGCGCACCCGGTCGCCGAGCTGCTGCTCGGCGGCGGCACGCCCGCCGAGGTCGACCTCGCCGCCCGTTTCCTGGTCGTGTTCGCGCCGCAGGTGGTGCTCTACGGCCTCGCCGTCGTCGCCACCGGCGTGCTGCAGGCCCACCGCCGCTTCGCCTGGCCGGCGCTGGCGCCGCTGCTGTCCAGCGTCGTCGTGGCCGCCGCCTACGCCGCCTTCGCGTGGACCGACGGCGGTCGGGAGGTGCAGGACCTGACGACGGCGGGCGAGCTGGTGCTCGGCGTCGGGACGACGCTCGGCGTGCTGGCGCTGGCCCTGGCGGTGCTGGTGCCGGTGCGGCGGCTGCACCTGGGGCTGCGGCCCGCGCTGCGCTTCCCGGTCGGGGTGGCGCCGCAGGTGCGCCGGCTGGCGGTCGCCGGGGTGCTCACCCTCGCCGGGCAGCAGCTGGTGGCCGCGGTCGCCATCCGGCTGGCCGGCGACGGCCCCGACGGCACCCAGGTCGCCTACACCGCCGGGCTCACGCTGTTCCTCGTGCCGTGGGCCGCGGTCGCGGTGCCGCTGGCCACCTCCGCCTACCCGCTCATGGTCGAGCGCGCCGCCGTCGGGGACCTGCCCGGTTACCGCCGCGCGCTGGCGCCGGTCACCGCCCTGGTCGTGGTCGCCAGCGCCGCGGCCGCCGCGGTGCTGGCCGCCGTCGCCGGGCCGATGGCGCGGGTGTTCCTCGTCGACGGCGGCGACGACCGCGTGGCCGCGCTGCGCGACGCCGTCGTCGCCTTCGCCCCGGGCCTGGTCGGCTACGGCCTGGTCGCCGTCCTCACCCGCGCCCTGTACGCCCGCGGGCTGTGGCGGGCGCCGACGGCGTGCGTCCTCGGCGGGTGGCTGCTCGCCGTGGCCGCCGACGTCGTCCTGTCCACCGTGCTGCCGGCCGCCGACCGGGCGCTGGCCCTGGCCGCGGGGCACAGCGTCGGGGTGACCGCCGCGGGCCTCGGCCTGCTCGTCGTCACCGCGCGGACGGCGGGGCCGGCCGGGCTGGCCGGGCTGGCCCGCCTGGGGCTGCCCGCGCTGCTCGCCGCCGGGGCGGGCGCGGCCGCCGGCCTCGCGGTCGCCCGCGCGCTCGGCGCCGACCCGGTGCCCGGCGGCTCCCTGGCCGGCGCGGTCGGCGCCGGCCTGCTGGCGGCCGCGACCGTGACCGCGGTGGCGGCGGCGGTCATGATGGGGACGGCGCGCCGCCCCCTGACCGCGGCGGTGCGCGCGCTGCGGACGCCCGGGGGGACGGAGGTGCACGGTGGCTGAGGCCCGACCGCTGGCCGGCCGCCGGGTCGCCGAGGTGCTCGCCACCAGCACCGGCGGCGTCGGCACCCACCTGCGCTCGGTGCTGCCCGCGCTGGCCGGCGCCGGCGCCGGGGTCACCGTCTGCGGGCCCGCGGCCACCGACGCGCTGTTCGGCTTCTCCGCCGCCGCGGCGTTCACGCCCGTGGAGATCTCCGCCGGGCTCGACCCGCTCGCCGACACCCGCGCGGTGCTCGCGCTGCGCCGCGCCACCGCCGGCGCGGACCTGGTGCACGCCCACGGGCTGCGCGCCGGCCTGGTCGCCGCCGCCGCGGTGCGCACCGGGACGCGCCGCCCGCTGGTGGTCACCCTGCACAACGCGCTGCCCGAGCGCTCCGGCCCGCTGCGCCGGGTGCTGGCCGCCGCCGAGCGGGCCACCGTCCGCGCGGCCGACGTCGTGCTGGCCGCCTCCGGCGACCTCGCCGACAACGCCCGCCGCCTCGGCGCCCGCGACGTGCGGGTGGCGCCGGTGTCGGCGCCCGCGCTGCCGCCGGCCCGGCGGTCCCGCGACGAGGTCCGCGCCGGCCTGGGGCTGGCCGACGGCCGGCCGCTGGTGCTCGCCGTCGGCCGGCTGCACCCGCAGAAGGGCTACGACGTCCTCCTCGACGCCGCCGCGGCCCTGACCCCAGGAGCGACCGACGGGCCCCGGCCCCTGGTCGCGATCGCCGGCGACGGGCCGCTGGAGGCCGAGCTGTCCGCCCGGATCGCCGCACAGCGGCTGCCGGTCACCCTGCTCGGCCGCCGCGACGACGTCGCCGACCTGCTGGCCGCCGCCGACCTGGTCGTGCTGCCCTCCCGCTGGGAGGCGCGCTCGCTCACCGCCCAGGAGGCGCTGCGCGCCGGCACGCCGCTGGTGGCCACGCGCACCGGCGGGCTGCCGGAGCTGCTCGGCGACGGCGCGCTGCTCGTGCCCCCCGGCGACGCCGCCGCGCTGGCCGGCGCGGTCGCCGACCTGCTGGCCGACCCCGCCCGCGCCGCCGCGCTGGCGCAGGCCGGGCGGGCGCAGGCGGCGGGCTGGCCGGAGGAGGCCGCCACCGCCCGCACGCTGGTCGCCGTCTACCGCGAGCTGCTGGGGCCCGCGCGGTGAGGCGCGCCGCCGTCCTGCTCGCCGTGCTCCTGGGGCTGCTCGCCGTCGGGACGCCCGCGGGGGCGGCGGAGGACGCCTGGCGCGCGGACCGGGTGCTCGTCGTCGGCGTGCCCGGGCTGGTGTGGGACGACGTCGACCCCGAGCGGACGCGGGCCCTGTGGGAGCTGGCCGACACCTCGCCGGTCGGGGCGGTGTCGGTGCGCGCGGCCCGCTCCACCACCTGCCTGCTCGACGGCTGGGCCACCCTCGGCGCCGGCAACCGGGCCCGCTTCCCGGCGCCGGACGAGATGCTGCCGATGGTCCCCCTGCCCACCGTGCCGCTGCCGGGGGAGACGCCGGGCGCCCCCGGCGGGCCCGGCGCGGCCCCGTCGCAGGAGCCGGTGCCGGCCGGGCCGCCGGCCAGCCCCGAGCTGTCGCACTGCGGGCTGCAGGAGCGGCTGGCGGAGGCGGGGCTGGCCGATCCGCTCAGCGCCGTCCGCGCGGTCGCCGAGGACGACGCCAGCGCCCGCTTCGGCGCCGAGCCCGGCGCCCTCGGCGCCGCGGTCGGCTGCGCGACCGTCGTCGGCCGGGCGGCGGCGCTGGCCGTGGCCGCGCCCGGGGTCGGGCTGACCCGCGAGGACGCGCTGCCGGCGGGCCCGGCGGCGCTCGCCGCGCTGCTGCAGCCCTGCCCGCTCACCCTGGTCTCCCTCGACGGCCTGGTCGACGCCGGCGTCCCCGCGCCCGAGGGCAGCGAGACCGGCACCGACCCGGTCTCCCGCGATGCCGCGCTGGCCGCCGTCGACGGGCAGGTGGCCCGGCTGCGCGCCGCCGTGGACACGCTGCCCGGCGAGACGCTGCTGCTGGTGCAGGGCGTCTCGGAGGTCAACGACGGCCGCCCGCAGCTGCACGTGGGCATCGCCTCGGGCCCCGGCTTCACCGGGCCGGGCTGGCTCACCTCGGCGAGCACCGGCCGGGCGCCGTTCACCCAGCTCATCGACGTCGCCCCGACCGCGCTGCGCGCGCTGGGCCTGGCGCAGCCGGCGTCGGTCAACGGCCAGCCGCTCACCGTCGCCGGGGGCCACCCGGCCACCGCGCAGGCGGTCGCGGAGCTGGCGCGGGCCAACACCGCCGCGGTCACCCACCACCGCAGCACCGGCACGTTCTTCGTGGGCCTGGTGGCGGTGCAGGCGGCCGTCGTCGTCCTCGGCGTGCTGGTGCTGGGCCTCACCCGGGGCGCGCGGCCGCGTGCCCGGCTGCGACCGGTCCTGGAGGTCGCCGCGCTGGCGGCCGCGGCGCTGCCGGTGGCCACCTACCTGGCCGGGCTGCTGCCCTGGGAGCGCGCCGGCGCGCCGCGGTGGGCGCTGGCCGGCGCGCTGCTGGTGGCCGACGCCGTGGTGGTCGCGGTCGCGCTGCTGGGGCCGTGGCGGCGGCGCCGGGGCGGGCCGGCGCTGGCGGTGCTCGCGGTCACCGTCGGCACGCTGGTCGCCGACGTGCTCACCGGCTCGTCGCTGGAGCTGGACGGGCTGCTCGGCTACGACGCGATCGTCGCCGGGCGGTTCACCGGCTACGGCAACCTCAGCTCCGGACTGCTGTCGGCGGCCGTGCTGGTCGGCACCGCCGTCGTCGCCACCGCGGCCGGCCGCCGCGCCGGCGCCGGGCGGGACGACGGCGGGCGGCGGGCCCGGCGGGTCACCGGCGCCGTCGTCCTGGGCGCCGGGCTGGTCACCGTGGCGCTGGTCGGCGCGCCGGGCCTCGGCCGCGACTTCGGCGGCGTCCTCGCGGTGCTGCCCGGCTTCCTGCTGCTGGCGATGCTGCTCACCGGCGTGCGGGTGACCGCGGTGCGGCTGGCCGCGGTGCTGGCCGCCGGGGTGGTCGCGGTCGGGACGCTGGCGTTCCTGGACTGGCTGCGGCCGGCCGCCGAGCGCAGCCACCTGGGCCGGTTCGTCGAGCAGCTGCTCACCGGCGAGGCGTGGACGGTGGTCAGCCGCAAGGCCTCGGCCAACGTCGACATCCTGCTCGGCAGCGCGCTGGCCTGGATGCTGCCGGTGGCGCTCGTGGCCGCCGTCTGGCTGGTGCGCGGGCGCCGGCCCGCGCTGCTGCGCGGCCCCGGCCTGCTGCGCGACGGCGGCTCGGGGCTGCGCCCCGCCGACGCCGCCGTGCTGCGCGCCGGGCTGGTCGCCGCGGCCCTGAGCCTGGCCCTGGGCGCCGCCGTCAACGACTCCGGCGTCGCACTGCCGGCGACCGCCGCGGCGCTGCTCGTGCCGCTGCTGGTGACGCTGGCCGCGACCGTGCCGGGCGGGCGGGGCGGGCCCGCCGGTGGCCGGGGCGAGGATCCCGACCGTGTTACGGTGGGTTCCCGTGGGTCGACCTGGAATGCGTGATCGCGGGCTCCTCCACAACTCCCAGCCGACGAAGTTCGTCTTCGTCACCGGTGGAGTTGTCTCCTCTCTCGGCAAGGGCCTGACGGCCAGTTCCCTCGGCGCCCTGCTGTCCGCCCGCGGCCTGCGGGTGACCATGCAGAAGCTGGACCCGTACCTCAACGTGGACCCCGGGACGATGAACCCGTTCCAGCACGGCGAGGTCTTCGTCACCGAGGACGGCGCCGAGACCGACCTCGACGTCGGCCACTACGAGCGGTTCCTCGACACCGACCTCGGCCGGCGCTCGAACGTGACCACCGGGCAGGTCTACTCCGACGTGATCGCCAAGGAGCGGCGCGGCGAGTACCTCGGTGACACCGTGCAGGTCATCCCGCACATCACCAACGAGATCAAGTCCCGCATCCTCGCCGCGGCCGAGTCCGGCACGGACGACGACCAGGGCGTCGACGTCGTCATCACCGAGATCGGCGGCACCGTCGGCGACATCGAGTCGCTGCCCTTCCTCGAGGCCGCCCGGCAGGTGCGCCACGAGATCGGCCGGGACAACTGCTTCTTCCTGCACATCTCGCTGGTGCCCTACATCGCGCCGTCGGGGGAGCTGAAGACCAAGCCGACGCAGCACTCGGTCGCCGCGCTGCGCAACATCGGCATCCAGCCCGACGCGCTGGTCTGCCGCGCCGACCGGGAGATCGGCACCGGCCTCAAGCGCAAGATCAGCCTGATGTGCGACGTCGACGCCGAGGGCGTCATCTCCTGCCCCGACGCGCCGTCGATCTACGACATCCCCAAGGTGCTGCACCGCGAGGGCCTGGACGCCTACGTCGTCCGCCGGCTGGGCCTGCCCTTCCGCGACGTCGACTGGACCGTGTGGGGCGACCTGCTCGAGCGGGTTCACCGCCCGAAGCAGACGGTGACGATCGCGCTGGTCGGCAAGTACGTCGACCTGCCCGACGCCTACCTGTCGGTCAGCGAGGCGCTGCGCGCCGGCGGCTTCGCCCACCGCGCCCGCGTGCAGATCCGCTGGGTGCCCTCCGACGACTGCCAGACCCCCGAGGGGGCGGCGGCCGCGCTGTCCGACGTCGACGGCGTGTGCGTCCCCGGCGGGTTCGGCGTGCGCGGCATCGAGGGCAAGCTCGGTGCAATCCGCTACACCCGCACCAACGGCATCCCGACGCTGGGGCTGTGCCTGGGCCTGCAGTGCATGGTCATCGAGTACGCCCGCAACGTCGCCGGGCTCGAGCAGGCCAACTCCGCCGAGTTCGACCCCGACACCCCCGACGCCGTCATCGCCACCATGGCCAGCCAGGTCGACGTCATCGCCGGCGAGCGCGACCTGGGCGGCACCATGCGGCTGGGCAGCTACCCGGCGCACCTGCTCAAGGGCTCGCAGGCCGCGGCGGCGTACGGCTCGACCGAGATCACCGAGCGCCACCGGCACCGCTACGAGGTGGCCAACGCCTACCGCGACCGGCTCTCCGACGCGGGCCTGGTGTTCAGCGGCACCTCGCCCGACGGCCTGCTGGTCGAGTTCGCCGAGCTGCCGCGCGAGGTGCACCCGTTCTTCGTCGGCACCCAGGCCCACCCGGAGCTCAAGAGCCGGCCCACCCGCCCGCACCCGCTGTTCGCCGCGTTCGTCGACGCGGCCATCGACCGCGCCGAGTCGGCCCGCCTGCCGGTGCCGGTGGAGGCCGAGGCCGAGAAGGTCGGGATCTGAGGTGACCGAGCCGGCGGCCGACGGCGACTACCGCGTCCTCGGCACCGAGACGGTCTACGAGGGCCGGGTCATCACGCTGGTCAAGGACACCGTCGCCATGCCCGGCGGCGGCGACAGCGTGCGCGAGGTGGTCCGCCACCCGGGCGCCGTCGCCGTCGTCGCACTGGGCGACGACGGGCGGGTCGTGCTGCTGCGGCAGTACCGGCACCCGGTCGGCGGCTACCTGTGGGAGCTGCCGGCCGGCCTGCGCGACGCCGACGGCGAGCCGCCGCTGGAGACGGCGAAGCGGGAGCTGGCCGAGGAGGTGCGCATGGCCGCCGAGCGGTGGTCGCTGCTCACCACCAGCTACAGCACCCCGGGCTTCTGCGACGAGCAGGTGCTGGTCTACCTCGCCGAGGGCCTGTCCGACGTCGACCGGCCCGAGGGCTTCACCGTGGAGCACGAGGAGCTCGACATGACCGTCGAGCGGGTGCCCCTGGACGACGCGGTGCAGCGGGTGTTCGACGGGCGGATCCGCAACGCCGCTGCCGTCATCGGCCTGCTCGCCGCCGCCCAGCACCGCGCCGCGGGCCCGCGCCTGCGCCCGGTCGACGCCACGTAGCGGCGCCGGCTCCCCGTCGAGATCGCGCGATCT
>NZ_JBJGZB010000045.1:0-24327 GCF_054050295.1 Geodermatophilus sp. SYSU D01045 | reverse complement strand
CCAGGCTCCGCAACAGCGCGCCCTCAGAGGCGCTTCCGGCGGTTGACCAGGCTGGCGGCCCGGTCCGTTCTCGCTTGGTGCAGGAAGAACCATACACGGCCCCGAAGGGGTCCTGCAGGGGGGTCCCAATGGCCGTGTCGGACCCGGGTGCCCCTCTGCAGGGGACCCCCACCGGCCTCGAGTGGCAGGGGCAGGAAGGTCCTTCCTCAGGCCACGCCGGCCGGGCGGAACTGGACGCTCACCCGCGGGCCGACCGGCCGCGTCGTCTTGGGGATGCAGTGCTCCCAGGTCCGCTGGCAGGAGCCGCCCATCACCACCAGATCCCCGTGCCCCAGGGGGAAGCGCAGGGTCTCGCCGCCTCCGCCGGCCGGCCGGAGCAGCAGCGGGCGGGGCGAGCCGAAGGAGACGATCGCCACCATCGTGTCCTCGGTGCGGCTGCGACCCAGGCGGTCGCCGTGCCAGGCCACGCTGTCCCGGCCGTCCCGGTAGAGGCACATTCCGGCGGTCACGAACGGCTCACCGAGCTCGGCTGCGTAGTGCGCGTCGAGCGCGGCGCGGGCCTCGGTCAACAGCGGGTGCGGCAGCGTCTCACCGCGCCCGTACCAGCGGAGCAGCCGCGGGACGGCGACCTCGCGGTCGTACATCTGACGCCGGTCGGCCCGCCAGCCGATGTCGCCGCGCAGCACCTCGAGCACCTCGTCCGACCCGCTCACCCAGCCCGGCAGGTGGTCGACCCACGCGCCCCCGCTGAGCACGTGCCTCCGCACCCGACCCCGGAGCGGGGTGAGCGCGGCCTCCTCGGCGACGTCGAACATCGACGGCTGGTGCGCGAGCGACATGGCGGCAGGCTAGCCGTAATCGAACGTGTGTACGAGTCCTCAGGCGGTGAGGGCGAGCGCGAAGGGCAGGACGCGGGAGGCCCCTGCCAGTCGCAGCTCCCGCCCGGCGACGGTCATCGTCCAGCGCGAGTCGGCGAGGTCGTCGACGAGCAGCACCGGCACCGGCCCCAGCTCGTCGAGCCGCGACCGCAGCTCCGACCCGACGACGATCCGCTGCCACACCCCCGCCAGCCGGAAGGCGCTGTTCCCGCCCGGGCCCCCGGTCGGCCCGCCGTGCGCGAGTGAGAGCTCACCCAGGTACGGCAGCCGCCCGATCCGCGCCAGGCCCTGCGCGACCCCGGACACCAGGCGGGGCCGGCGGCGCGACGGGACGGCGACCACCGCCACCGGCCGCTCGGCCCAGTCCCAGGCGCCGAGCACGCGGGCGCACGCGCGCAGCAGGTCCTCGTCCGGCGGGACGTCGGACACCGAGCGCTGCACGGGGACGTCGAAGGCGGCGTCCGGGTCCTCCTCGATGCCCGGCGCCTCGAGGTCGAGGGTCACCGTGCCGCCGACGCCGTCGTCGCCGAGCAGGGTGCGCAGCCGCTGGCCCCAGCCCAGGTCGGTGAGCCGGGCGACCGCCCGGCCCGGGTCCACCTGCTCGGTGGGCGCGATCTTCCCCTTCACCTCGACGCCGAGCCGGTCGGCACCGGTGGGCCACTGGGCCCGCGGGGCAAGCTCGACGCCCGGGCGGTCGAGCGCGGCGGAGGCCGCCTCGGCGGCACCGGCGGGGACGTCGGTCGGGTACCAGGGGCCGGCGCAGACGTCGCAGCGGCCGCACGGGGCGGCGGTCGGGTCGTCGAGCGCCTCCTGGAGGAACGCCATCCGGCAGCGAGCCTCGTCGACCGGCTTCGCGTAGGCGATCATCGACCGCTGCTCCGCCTCCCGGGTGCGGGCGACGCGGGCGTAGCGGTCGGCGTCGTAGACCCACGGGCGGCCGGTGGACCGCCAGCCGCCCTGCACCCGCTCCACCGCACCGTCGACGGCGAGCACCTTGAGCAGCAGCTCGAGCCGGGAACGGCGGACGTCGGCCACGGTCTCCAGCCGCGCCACCGACCACGCCTTCCCGTCGGCCATCGCCGAGAGCACCGCGGCGGCGTGGTCCTCGCGCGGCATGGAGGAGGTGGCGAACCACTGCCAGATGGCGAGGTCCTCGGGGCCGGGCAGGAGCAGCACGTCGGCGGAGTCGACGGCGCGGCCGGCGCGGCCCACCTGCTGGTAGTAGCTGACCGGCGACGACGGCGCCCCGAGATGGACGACGAAGCCGAGGTCGGGCTTGTCGAAGCCCATGCCCAGCGCCGAGGTGGCGACCAGCGCCTTGACCCGGTTCTCCCGCAGCGCCTCCTCGGCCTCCTTGCGGTCGGCGTCGTCGAGGCGGCCGGTGTAGGCGCGCACGTCGTGCCCGGCGTCGCGCAGCAGCCCCGCCGTCTCCTCGGCCGCGGCGACGGTGAGCGTGTAGACGATGCCGCTGCCCGGCAGGTCGCCGAGGTGGGCCGCCAGCCAGGCCAGCCGGGCGCGGTCGGTGGGCAGCCGCAGCACGCCCAGGCGCAGCGAGTCGCGCGCCAACGGGCCGCGGACCGTCGTCACCCCGACGCCGCCGGCACCCAGCTGCTCGGCGACGTCGGCGACGACGCGCTCGTTGGCCGTGGCGGTGGTCGCGAGGACGGGCGTGCCGGCCGGCAGGGTGCCGAGCAGGTCGCGGATGCGGCGGTAATCCGGGCGGAAGTCGTGCCCCCAGTCGGAGACGCAGTGCGCCTCGTCGACGACGAGCAGGCCGCAGCGGGCGACCAGGCCGGGCAGCTGCTCCTCGCGGAAGCGCGGGTTGGTCAGCCGCTCCGGGGAGACGAGCAGGACGTCGACGTCGTCGGCGGCCAGGGCGGCGGCGACGTCGTCCCACTCGGTGGCGTTGGCGCTGGAGATCTCCACCGCGCGGATGCCGGCGCGGGCCGCGGCGGCCACCTGGTCGCGCATCAGCGCGAGCAGCGGACTGACCAGCAGGGTGGGACCGGCACCGCGGCGGCGCAGCAGCGCGGTGGAGACGAAGTAGACCGCCGACTTGCCCCAGCCGGTGCGCTGCACGACCAGCGCCCGCTCGGAGCGCTCGACCAGCGCGGCGACGGCGGCGTCCTGTCCCTCGCGGAACACCGCGTCGGGCCGGCCGGTCAGCTCGCGGAGGACGCCGAGGGCCTCGGTCGCCAGGTCGGACGGGGGCGCGGCGGTGCTCATGGCACCCGACAGTAGGTGCGTCCCCCGACAGCGGGGCCGTGCGAGCGGGACCTGGGGACGACGGGCAGGATGGGGACGATGCGACCGCCGGACAACCACGTGCACACCGGGTGGTCGTGGGACACCCCGGGCAGCGTGACGATGGCCCGCGCCTGCGAGCAGGCCGTGGCGCAGGGGCTGCCCGCGATCGCCTTCACCGAGCACCTCGACTTCACGGTGTGGGGCGCCGACGACCGGGCCACCACGCTCGGCCTGGTCGACCGGCACGCCTCGCGGCACGCGCCGATCGACACCGAGGGCTACTGGGCCGAGCTCACCGAGGTCCGCGAGCGGTTCCCCGAGCTGCGGATCTGGTCCGGCGTCGAGGCCGGCGAGCCGCACCTGTTCGAGTCCAGCGTCGCCGCCCACCTGTCCGGCGCGCCAGTCGACCGGATCCTGGGGTCGCTGCACTCGCTGCACCACGAGGGCCGGCTCTACGGCGTCGGGCAGCTGCTCTACTCCGACGCCGACGGCACGATGCGCCGCTACCTGGCCGAGGTCGTGGACATGGTCGAGAGCAGCGACGTCTTCCAGGTCCTCGCCCACGTCGACTTCCCGCGGCGCTACTGGCCCGGCGGGTCGCACCGCTACGTGGAGAAGGACTACGAGGAGGAGTACCGGGCGGTGTTCCGCGCGCTGGCCGGCACCGGCCGCGCGCTCGAGGTCAACACCAGCAGCCCGCTGGCCTCGGTGGACCAGGTGCGCTGGTTCCGCGAGGAGGGCGGCGAGGCGGTCAGCTTCGGCAGCGACGCCCACCAGCCCGGCGCGGTGGGGCAGCGCTTCGACCTCGCCGTCGACGTCGTCGAGGCCGCCGGGTTCCGCCCGGGACGGGACCGCTTCGACTTCTGGCGCCGCTGAGCTCAGCCGGCCGCCCGGTCGAGGGCGGCGCGATAGACCCGGGGGAGCGCGACAGGGGCGATCAGGCCCTGGGCCAGCAGCACCGCCCGCCCGCGCAGCCCGCGGCCGCCACTGTGGCGCCACGTCACGTCGACGTGACTGCCGCCGTCGTCCCGCGGGGTGATCCGGACCTCGCCGGTGCCGCGGTCGCAGTGGTCGCTGTCCAGCAGCGTCCAGGTGACCCGATCGGGGTCCGACCACTCGTAGCGCAGCAGCACCCAGAAGGGGACGCCCGCGCTGCCCTCGCGCAGCACGGCCCAGCCCTCACCCTGCTCGCGGACCTCGTACCTCGCCGGGTCGAGGGTCTTCGACCACACCTCCAGCCGCCGGTCGCCGACGTCGGTGAACGCCTCGCGGGCCTGGGCAGGGGTGGCGCGGGTGTCGAAGCCGAAGCGGACGCGCATCACCGTCTCCTCCCGGGCTGCCCCCGCTCCCCCGGGAGTGTCCCGTGGCCGGGGGTCCCGCGGAGGGGCACGAGGTCCCGACAACTACTTCACCGCTAAGAGAAACGCCGCTAGGGTCGCCGGGGTGACGTCCCGCCGCGTGGTGATCGCCCTCGGGGGCAACGCCATGACCGGAGCCGACGGCTCCGCCACGCCCCAGGCCCAGCGGGACGCGATCCACGAGGCGGCCGGCCACGTCGCCGAGGTGGTGGCCGCCGGGGTCGAGGTCGTACTCACCCACGGCAACGGCCCGCAGGTGGGCAACCTGCTGGTCAAGAACGAGCTCGCCGCGCACGTCGTGCCACCGGTGCCGCTGGACTGGAACGTCGCGCAGACCCAGGCCACCATCGCCTTCACCGTCGCCGACGAGCTCGACGCGGCCCTGGCCGCCCGCGGGCTGCCCCAGCGCACCGCCGGGCTGGTCACGCGCACCCTGGTCGACGTCGACGACCCGCACTTCCGCGAGCCGTCGAAGCCGGTCGGCCGCTTCCTCCCGCGCGAGGAGGCCGAGCGGTTCGTCTCCCTCGGCCAGGTGTGGGAGGACCGCGGCCCGCGGGGCTGGCGGCGGGTGGTCGCCTCGCCCGAGCCGAGGGCGGTCGTCGACTCCCCCGCGATCCACGCCCTCGCCGCGGCCGGCTTCGTCGTCGTCTGCGCCGGGGGCGGGGGCATCCCGGTGACCGACGACGGCGGGGACGGCGCCGCCCTGCGCGGCGTCGAGGCCGTCATCGACAAGGACCTCACCGCCGCCGTCCTGGCGCGCGACCTGGACGCCGACACCCTGGTCATCGCCACCGACGTCCCGAACGTGATGGTGGACTTCGGGACGCCGTCCCAGCGCCCGCTCGGCCGGGTCACGGTGGCCGAGCTCCGGAAGCACGCCGGGGACGGCCAGTTCGCCCGGGGCTCCATGGGCCCCAAGGTCGAGGCCGTCCTCCGCTTCGTCGAGGGCGGCGGCGAGCGCGCCGTCGTCACGTCGCTCGAGAACATCGCCGACGCCGTCACCGGAGACGCCGTCGGCACCGTGCTCACCGCCGCATAGAGCCGCACAGGAAAGAGGAACAGGTGCCCGCACCGATCGAGGTCCGCAAGGTCCCGCTGCACAACGTGAGCGACGCCAGCGAGCTGGCCAAGCTCATCGACGACGGCGTCATGGAGGCCGACCGGGTCGTCGCCGTCATCGGCAAGACCGAGGGCAACGGTGGCGTCAACGACTACACCCGGATCATCGCCGACCGCGCCTTCCGCGAGGTGCTGCTGGAGAAGGGCACCCGGTCGAAGGAGGAGGTCGCCGAGATCCCGATCGTGTGGTCCGGTGGCACCGACGGCGTGATCAGCCCGCACGCGACGATCTTCGCCACGCTGCCCGAGGACGCCGTCGAGAAGACCGAGGAGCCGCGGCTGACGGTGGGCTACGCGATGAGCGACGTCCTGCTGCCCGAGGACATCGGCCGCATCTCGATGGTGGAGAAGGTCGCCGAGGGCGTGCGCCGCGCGATGGAGGCCGCCGGGATCACCGACCCGGCCGACGTCCACTACGTGCAGACCAAGACGCCGCTGCTGACCATCGAGACCATCCGCGACGCGAAGAACCGCGGCAAGGACACCTACTACGACGAGCCGCACGGCTCGATGGACCTGTCCAACGGGACGACGGCGCTGGGCATCGCGGTGGCGCTCGGCGAGATCGAGATGCCGGAGCAGGAGCAGGTCATGCGCGACCTGTCGCTCTACAGCGCCGTCGCCTCCTGCTCGTCGGGCGTGGAGCTGGACCGGGCGCAGATCGTCGTCGTCGGCAACGCGCGCGGACACGGCGGGAAGTACCGGATCGGGCACTCGGTGATGAAGGACGCCCTCGACCAGGACGGCATCTGGGACGCCATCCGCCAGGCCGGGCTCGAACTGCCCGAGCGGCCGCACGTCAGCGACCTCGGCGGCCGGCTGGTCAACGTCTTCCTCAAGTGCGAGGCCGACCCGACCGGCTACGTCCGCGGCCGGCGCAACGCGATGCTCGACGACTCCGACGTCTTCTGGCACCGCCAGATCAAGGCCACGGTGGGCGGCGTCGCGGCGTCGGTGACCGGCGACCCGGCGGTGTTCGTCTCGGTGGCCGCGGTGCACCAGGGCCCGTCCGGCGGCGGCCCGGTCGCCGCGATCATCGAGGCCTGACGGAGGGGACCCGCAGGGCCCCGACCCTGCGGGTCCCGCTCACGGCAGGATCGCGTCCACGTAGCCGCCGTCGACCCGCAGCGCGCCGCCCGTGGTGGCCGAGGCCAGCGGCGAGGCGAGGTAGACGCACATGTTCGCGATCTCCTCGGGCTCGATCAGCCGCTGCAGCAGCGACGCCGGGCGGTGCTCGCGCACGAACCGCCGCTGCGCCTCGTCCCACGGCAGGTCGCGCCCCACCAGCGAGTGGACGAACTCCTCGACGCCGCCGGTGTGCGTGGGCCCGGCGATCACCGAGTTGACCGTCACCCCGGACCCGGCAGCCTCCTTCGCGAAGCCGCGGGAGACCGCGAGCAGAGCCGTCTTGGAGACGCCGTAGTGGACCATCTCGGCGGGGATGGCGACCGCGGAGTCGCTGGCGATGTACTGCACCCGGCCCCAGCCGCGCTCGCGCATCCCGGGCAGGTAGGCGCGGGTGAGCCGCACGGCGGTGAGCACGTTGGTCTCGAAGTAGCGGCGCCACTCGTCGTCGGTGATCTCCAGCGCCGGCCGGGCGCCGAAGACCCCCAGGTTGTTGACCAGGACGTCGGCGTCGGGGACCGCCTCGAGCAGGGCCGCGGTGCCCTCGTCGGTGGTCACGTCGCCGGCGACGGTGCGCACCTCGCTCTCGATCCCGGCGGCGGCCCGCTCGAGCTTGCCCGGGTCGCGGCCGGTGAGGACGACGGCGGCGCCGGCGGCCGCCAGCCCGGTGGCGATGGCCAGGCCGATGCCCTGGGACGAGCCGGTGACGACCGCGGTGCGGCCGGAGAGGTCGATGCGCACGGGGCTCCTCGGGTCTCGGACGGCACGCGCGCGACCTGCGCGCGGCACGGGGCGAACAGCTCCCGGCGGGTGCGGGCGTGTTCCCGGGGTCGCCGGTCACCCGGCCCCGCGGTGGCGCACCCGGGCCTGCTCCGGTACACCGTCACCCGTCCGTGATCATCCCGTTTCCCCTGCATGGGGGTCGGGTAGAGGCGGATCCTGATCATTCGACGAGTGAAGTGGGCCGAGCCATGGACACGGATCATCGCGAGGGTCACGGGGGACTCGTGGGCGCCGTCCGGGGCGCGTTGGAGCAGTTCATGGCTCTGACGGGCCTCGAACCCGTCGCCACCACCGGCGTGCGCCGGGACGGCGACGGGTGGTCCGTGCTCGTCGACGTCGTCGAGCTCGAGCGCATCCCCTCCACCACGAGCGTCATGGCGACCTACCGGGTCGACATGGACGGCTCCGGGACGCTGACGGGGTTCGAGCGGCTGCGCCGCTTCAGCCGCGGCCAGGTGGACCAGGCATGAGCGGACCCGTCGCCCGCCGTCAGGTCGGCGTCGGGAGCGGAGCGCTCGGCCGGCAGCCCGACTCGCTGGCCGACGTCCTCGAGCGGGTGCTCGACAAGGGCATCGTCATCGCCGGCGACATCGTCGTGAACATCCTCGACATCGAGCTCCTGACCCTCAAGCTGCGCCTGTTCGTGTCCTCCGCGGAGACCGCCCGCGAGATGGGCCTGGACTGGTGGAGCCACGACCCGTTCTTCTCCGGCCGGCCCGCGCCGGCCGTCGAGGGCGGCGAGCGCGACGACGGTGAGCGCGACGACGGCGAGGTCGCCGCCCTGCGCGCGCGCGTCGCCGAGCTGGAGGAGCTGGTCCGCCGGCAGGGCCTCGAGGCCGGTCCGGCGGACGGGGACGGGGCGACGGACGAGGCGCCGGAGCGGCGGGGGGCCGAGCAGCCGTGACCGGTCCCGACGTCCCCGACCGCCTCACCCGGGTGGCCCGCGAGCTGGGCCCCGAGGTGCTGGCGGACGCGGTCGTCCGGGGCCGTGAGCTGGCGGTCGAGCGGCTGGCCGGCCTGCTCGCCGACGCCCTCGTGGCGGAGGTCCTCGCCGGCCGGGCGCCGGGTGCGGCTCCCGCGCCGGCCGCGGCCGCCCGCCCGGAGCCCGCCCCGGCGCCCGATCCGGCCCCGGCGCCCGACCCCGCTCCGCCTCCCGTGCCCGCGCCGCGGACGGACGCGGCCCCGGCCTCCGGCGAGGTGCTCTACGCCTTCGCGCTGACCCGCGCCGACCTGCCGGTGCCCGCGGACCCGCCCGGCGCCCCCGACGGCGGGCACCCCCTCGAGCTGGTCACCGACGGCGACCTCGGGCTGCTCGTGCGCCGCGTGCCGCGCGCCGACCTCGAGGTCGATCCCGACGACCTGTCCGAGGGCGGGCGGCTGGCGCTGCTGGCCCGCGGCCACGACGCCGTCGTCCGGGCCGCCGTCGCCGCCGGTCCGGTGCTGCCGCTGCGGCTGGGCACCGCCGTCCCCGACGCGACGGCGGCCCGCCGCCTGCTGGCCGAGCACGCCGCCGTCGCCCGTGAGCAGCTGACCCGCATCGGCGACGCGCGCGAGTGGGGCGTCCGGCTGGTCCGCTCGGCCGACGGCGAGGAGACCCCCGACCGCGGGTCCCGGCCCGACCGGGAGGAGCTGACCGGCACCGCGTACCTGGCCCAGCGCCGGCAGGCGCTGCGCGAGCGGGAGGAGTCGGCCCGCGACGCGGCCCGGGCGGCCGACCGGCTCGAGCAGGCGCTGGACCCGCACGTCCGGGAGTGCCTGCACCGCGGCGCCGCGCCGGCATCAGGGCTGCTGCTCGACCTCGCCTGCCTGGTCGTGCCGGACGCGGACGAGGCGTTCCTCGCCGCGGTCGGCGAGGTCCGGCCGGAGCTCGAGGCCGACGGACTCGCGCTGGAGGTGAGTGGCCCCTGGCCGCCGTACTCCTTCGCCGCGCTGACCGCGGAGGGCAGCGGTGGCTGAGCGGACCGGGATCCTCGGCGGGGACACCCGCGGCACGAGCCTGGTCGAGCTGCTCGACCGGGTGCTGCAGCGCGGCGCCTACGTCGGCGGGGACGTCGTCATCACCCTGGCCGGCATCGACCTGGTCCGGCTGGACCTGCGCCTGCTGCTCACCGCCGTCCAGCCCCGGGAACCGCAGCCGGTCCGCGTGGAGGCCGTCCGGTGACCGGCCCCGACCCCCAGCTCCCGCAGCGGAGGGGACCGTCCGGCGCCGCCCGCCGCCTCGAAGGCAGCGGCGAGGAGGTCGGCCGCTCGCTGGGGCGGCTGGTCGTGTCCCTGCTGGAGG
Source organism: Geodermatophilus sp. SYSU D01045 (assembly GCF_054050295.1). Taxonomy (NCBI): domain Bacteria; kingdom Bacillati; phylum Actinomycetota; class Actinomycetes; order Geodermatophilales; family Geodermatophilaceae; genus Geodermatophilus; species Geodermatophilus sp. SYSU D01045. Next base: position 14,536 of record NZ_JBJGZB010000045.1, on the reverse strand, counting down.
TCGTCCGCCAGGTCGTCGAGCGCCAGGCGCTGCGGCGGGTGGACGCCGGCGACCTCACCGACGCCCAGGTCGAGCAGCTCGGCCGGGCCCTGATCGACCTGGAGGCCACCTTCGACGAGTTGATCGACGCGTTCGGCGTCGTTCCCGAGGACCTGTACCTGCCCCTCGACCTCACCGCGCTGGCCCGCGGTGGCACCACGGGCACCAGAGCACGGCCCCCCGACCCCGACCCGAGCAGGAGACAGCCATGACCATGTCCACGTCCTCCGTCAACCGCGCCCCCCGGCCCAGCGGCCTCGCGGACGTCCTCGACGTCGTCCTCGACAAGGGCATCGTCATCGACGCGTACGTGCGCGTGGCGCTGGTGGGCATCGAGTTGCTCACCATCGACGCGCGGATCGTCATCGCCAGCGTCGACACGTACCTGCGCTTCGCCGAGGCGGTCAACCGTCTGGACCTGCAGCCGCAGGACCAGGTCGCGGGCCTCCCCGGCCTCATCCGCGAGGTCACCCAGGGTGGGTCCCGGGCCAAGACCAAAGGAGCCCTGAGCGGCGCCCGGGAGACCGCCCAGGACGTCATCGGCTCCCTCACCGGCCGCGACCGGGACCGCGAGGAGGGCGACGGCGGCTCGCGCGGCGGCGAGCGCGGCGCCCCGGCCTCGCGGCGGCCGCAGAACCGGAGCTGACGGTGCTGCTCGTCCACGGCGTCCTCCGCGGAGCCGACGCGCCCGCCGTCGGCCGGGTGCCCCCCGGCCGGCTGGGGCAGCCGCGCACCGTCGTCGCGGGGCCGCTGGCGGCGGTGGTGTCCGACGCGCCCGAGGGCGACCTGGCCGGCGACGACGCCGTCGCGCACCTCGACCTGCTGGTGACCCTGGTCGTGACCGTCCCGGTGCTGCCGCTGCCGTTCGGGACGGTCGCGCCCGACGAGGACGCCGTCCGGGCCGAGGTGCTCGAGCCGTCGGCGGACGAGCTGGCCCAGCGCCTGGACGCCGTGGCAGACCTGGTCGAGCTGCGGCTGGACCTCGACTTCGACACCGACGCCTCGGTCGCCGCGGTGAGCCGCGACGACCGGGACATCGCGCGGCTGGCCGCCCGCGCCCGGGTGCCGGGGGCCTCGCTGGCCGACCGGATGGCGGTGGGCGAGGCGGTGGCCGCGCGCGTCGCCGACCTGCAGGCCGAGCTCGCCGCCACCTGGACCCAGGAGCTGGCGGGGGTCGCCGAGCAGTCGCGCGAGCTGCACGTCGACGAGCAGGTGTCGCGGACCGCGTACCTGGTCCGCCGTGACCGGCTCGACGACGCCGACGCCGCGGTCGCCCGCCTGCGGGAGGCGGCCGCCGGCAGCGCGGGCGTCGAGTACGTGGGCCCGATGCCCGTCTACAGCTTCCTGGACGACGTGGTCGTGGGCTCGCAGCCCGCACCCCGTTCGCGATGGGGGTGGTGAGGGAAAGCACCACACCGTCGGTACGGGGGCCGGCGGCAGTCGATCGAGCAGTTGCACCGGGGACCGGGTCCCCGGTGGGAGAAGAGGATCACTGTGACCGAGAGTCCCACCCCGTCCGTGCTCAAGCTGGGAGCCGCCACGCTCGGTGGCTACCTGCTGGGCCGCATGAAGAAGGGCCGGGCCGCACTCAGCTTCGCCATGTGGGTCGCCGGCTCGCAGTCCGCGCTGGACCCCAAGCGCCTCCTGCGTGAGGCCCTCCTGTCCGTCGCCAGCAGCAACGAGGCCAAGGAGCTGCTGACCCAGCTGCGCGGGCCCCTGCTGCAGGCCGGCAGGAGCGCGGCGACGGCGACGTTCGACACCCAGCTCGCGGCGCTGACCAAGGCGCTGGAGCAGCGCACGGCCGCGCTCAACGAGAAGGCCGGGAAGGCCGTCGACACCGTGGGTGAGGCGGCGCTCAAGGCCACCGACACCGCCGGCGAGGCCGCCTCCACGGCCACCGACACCGCCGGCAAGGCGGCCGGCACGGCCACCGGCGCCGCGGGCGGCGCGGCCGAGTCGGGCACCGGCGTCCTCCGCCGCGGCCTCCGGGCGATCACCGGCAAGGGCAAGGGCCAGGAGGACAAGGACCAGGAGGGCCAGGACCAGGAGGACACCGCCGAGGACCAGGACACCGCCGAGGACCAGGACACCGCCGAGGACCAGGACACCGGCACCGACGAGGACCGGGCCGCCGAGGACCAGGCCGCCGAGGACGAGGAGTCCGAGGAGGGCGAGGCCGAGGGCGAGGACGTCCCCGACGACCGGGCCGAGGAGGACACCGGCGCAGCCGAGGCCGAGGGGTCCGACGAGGACACCGACGAGGCCGAGGAGTCCGACGAGGACACCGACGAGGCCGAGGAGTCCGACGAGGACACCGACGAGGACACCGACGAGGCCGAGGGGTCCGACGAGGACGAGGCGGACGACGACCTCAGCGCCGAGGACGACACCTCCGACGAGGAGGAGTCCGACGAGGACACCGACGAGGACGACTACGAGGACGAGGACTCCTACGACGACGAGGAGGACGAGGCGGAGGACGAGGCGGAGGACGAGGGCGACGAGGACCTCACCGCCGAGGACGACACCTCCGACGAGGACGACACCTCCGACGAGGACGAGGAGTCCGAGGAGGAGTCCGGCGAGGGCGAGGAGGACGCCACCGCCGAGGGCGAGGAGGACGCCACCGCCGAGGGCGAGGAGGACGCCACCGCCGAGGGCGACACCTCGGCCGGGGACGCGTCCGGTGAGGACGAGTCCGAGGAGGAGACGTCCGAGGAGGAGACGTCCGACGAGGGCAGCGACCGCACCCCCGACCCGGGTCACGCCGACGTCGACGTCGACCCCGGCCAGGCCGGCGGCTCACCCGGCGACGACACCGACGACGGGGGCGACGACGGGGGCGAGCAGGACACGCCGCTGCCGCCGCGCCGCGGGGCCCGGCGTCCGCAGGGCCGCCAGGAGGGTGGCCGGGCCCGCGGGGCCCAGGGCGACCGGGGACAGCAGTCCTCCGACGCGCCCCGCCGGCGGTCCCGGCAGACCGGCGACGCCGCGTCCGGCGGCGGCCAGGAGGCCGGCCGCCGTGACGAGGGCCGCCAGACCGAGGCCGAGCCGGCACGCCGCGCCCGGCCGCAGGGCCGCACTCCCCGTCGTCCGCGCACGGAAGGAACCCGGGCATGACCAGCACGGAGAACCAGGAGAACCAGGAGACCGGCGGCGGCCGAGGTGGCGGGGGCCTGCTCGGCGGGCTCGCCAGCAACCCGGTGATCGGCAAGCTCGGTGACGCGGCGAAGGACTACGCCAAGGCCCGCGCCACCGACGCGGTGAAGTCGCTCGGCAGCAAGGTCACCGGCGTCACCGACGGCCTCAAGGAGAAGGCCGAGGGCGGCGGCTTCGTCGCTCCCGCCGCCACCGGGGCCATCTCCCGGCTGGCCCAGGGCGACAGCCCGGTGAAGGCGGTGCTCGGTGGTGTCGGCTCCGGCATCAAGGAGAAGATCAAGGGCGCCTTCCGCAAGGGCGGCGGGGCCGGCGGCAACAAGAAGTTCGTCAACATCGTCGAGGACGTCTACGTCGGCGTCCCCGTGAACGTCGCTTACGACCAGTGGACGCAGTTCCAGGAGTTCGCCAGCTTCATGAAGGGCGTCGACTCGGTCGACCAGGCGGACGAGGTGTCCAGCAACTGGCGGGTGAAGGTGGCCAAGTCCCGCCGGAACTGGAAGGCGACCATCACCGAGCAGATCCCGGACCGGCGGATCGTCTGGACCACCGAGGGCGCCAAGGGCACGACCAAGGGCGTCATCACGTTCCACCCGCTCGCCGACGACCTCACCCAGGTCCTGCTGGTCATGGAGTACTACCCGCAGGGCCTGTTCGAGAAGACCGGCAACATCTGGCGGGCCCAGGGTCGCCGCGCCCGGCTGGACCTCAAGCACTTCCGGCGCTTCATCATGATGCGCGGCGAAGCCACCGGGAGCTGGCGCGGGGAGATCCGGGACGGCGAGGTCGTCCGCGGGCCCGACGAGCCGGAGCCGGACGAGACCGGTGCCGAGGCTCCGGAAGGAGCCGAGGACCAGGACGAGACCGGCTACGACGAGGAGGCCGGGTACGACGAGGAGGAAGCCGGCGAGGAGGAGGAGGCCGGCGAGGAGGGCGCTGAGGAGGAGCCCGAGGAGGCCCCCGAGGAGGAGCCCGAGGAGACGCCGGAGGAGGCTCCCGAGGAGGAGCCGGTCCCTGCAGGGGCGCCCTCCGGCGACGGATCCGGGGGCGGGACGCCCCCGCGGCGACGGGCGCGGCGGGCAGCACCCGCCGGGACCCGCTGAGAGGAGGAGTCCGTGTCCCAGACCGAGAACGGGGAGGTCCCGGCGTCGCTGCGTGAGGCTGCCGTCTCGCTCAGCGTCCGGGAGGAGGTCCTCGACGTCCTCCTGGAGAAGATCGAGACCGACCACTACCCGTCGGCGACGATGATGGACGACGTCGAGGCGCTGCTCACGCCGTGGCGCAAGCAGGAGTACGCGGAGATCCTGCTGGACAAGATCCGCCAGGACCGGTTTCCCAGCAGGTCGCTGATCCAGCGGCTGGTCCGCCTGTCCTCCTGAGGTGGACCCGCCGGCCGGCGTCGGGGTGCTCCACGGCACCCCGGCGCCGGCCGTGGCGTGTCCGCGGTCAGGAGGGTCCGCGGAACCACGACCCCGGCGGCAGGTCCGGGGGCACCGGCGGCTCCGGGTCCCACGGTGCCGGGGGCGTCCACGGCCACAGCTCCACCACACCGGCGGCTGCGGCCCGGATCGCCGTCCCGTCCAGCTCGGTCGCCGCCTCCTCGATGCCCAGGTCGGCGGACCGGACGACGACGGTCAGGGGCCCGTCCGGGGGCAGCGGCGACAGCCACCACTCCTGGTCGGCCGTGCGGTCGCCGGCCGACCCCGCCCCGGGCTGCCAGACCAGGTCCGGGTCGTTCCGGGGCACACCCCCGCTGGCGACCCGGCGGCCGTCGGCGAGACCGACCCCGACCAGCAGTCCGCCGCGCCCGGGTCCGAAGACGAGTTCCGACAGGCCGTGCACCGATCTCGGGCGCTCGCGCACGCGGACGGCCAGGGTCGTCGAGACCCCGGTCGAGTAGACCTGGAGCCCGACCAGGGCGACGGCGGCGTCGCCGGTGCGGGCGAGCAGCACGTTCACCGGCAGCGCCACCGGCACCTCGTTGTCCGGCGGGCCCATCCGCCGGAGGAACTCCTCGTCGGGGGCGTCGTCGTCGGGGGCGTCGCCGTCGGGGAAGCCGGTGTGCCACACGGGGCGCAGCCTGGCGCGTCCGGCCGGGCGGGCGCCAGCCCGTTAGCGTCGGGCACGTCAACGGAGCCGGAGAGGGTGCGGATGATCGACAAGCGGGTCGGGTCGCCGGCCGAGGCCGTCGCGGGTATCGAGGACGGCGCGACCGTGCTCATCGGCGGGTTCGGCGCCTCCGGCGTCCCGGTGGAGCTCGTGCACGCCCTGCTCGACCAGGGGACCACCGAGCTCACCATCGTCACCAACAACGCCGGCTCCGGGGAGACCGACGTCGCGGCGCTGCTGCGCGAGCGGCGGGTGCGCAAGATCGTCTGCTCCTACCCGCGCTCGACCGGCTCGATCTGGTTCGAGGAGCGCTGGCGCGCCGGTGAGGTGGAGCTCGAGCTCGTCCCCCAGGGCACGCTCAGCGAGCGGATGCGCGCCGCGGCCGCGGGCCTCGGCGGGTTCTTCACCCCGACCGGTGCCGACACCAGCCTCGCCGAGGGCAAGGAGGTGCGGGTCATCGACGGGCGTCGTCACGTCTTCGAGGAGCCCCTGCCCGGCGACGTCGCCCTGGTGCGGGCCGCGCGCGCCGACCGCTGGGGCAACCTCGTCTACCGCACCGCCGCGCGGAACTTCGGCCCGACGATGGCCGCGGCGGCCGCGCTGACCGTCGTCCAGGTGGACGAGTTCGTGGAGCTGGGTGAGCTGGACCCGGAGGTCATCGTGACGCCGGGGATCTTCGTGGACCGCGTCGTGGAGGTGGGCAGGGCGTGAGGCTGGACACGCGGGACGTCGCACGGCGGATCGCCCGGGACATCCCCGACGGCGCCTACGTCAACCTCGGCATCGGGCTGCCCACGCTGGTCGCCGACTGCATCGGGGACGACAAGGAGGTCGTCTACCACTCGGAGAACGGGATCCTCGGGATGGGCCCCGCCCCGGCGCCGGGCGAGGAGGACCCCGAGCTGATCAACGCGGGCAAGCAGCCGGTCACCCTCCTGCCCGGCGGGGCGTTCTTCCACCACACCGACGCCTTCCTCATGATGCGCGGCGGCCACGTCGATCTGACCGTGCTCGGCGCCTTCCAGGTCTCCGAGCGCGGCGACCTCGCCAACTGGGCCACCGACGACGCCTCGCACCCGCCCGCGGTCGGCGGCGCGATGGACCTCGCCGTCGGCGCCAAGCGGGTGCTGGTCATGACGACGCACACGACCAGGTCCGGCGAGCCCAAGCTCGTGCCGCGCTGCACGTACCCCCTCACCGCCGCCGGCGTGGTCGACCGCGTCTACACCGACCTCGCCGTCCTCGACGTCACCGCCGACGGGTTCCTCGTGCGCGAGATGGTGGCCGGGCTCAGTCGCGACGACCTGCAGGGCGCCACGGCCGCCCGGCTCTCCTTCGCCGACGACGTCGGGGTGCTGGTGCCGGGTCAGCGGGAGTAGTACTCCACGACCAGCTGCTCCTCGCACACCACCGGGACCTCCTCGCGGGCGGGCACGCGCTCGACGCGCGCGGTCAGATCGGCCGGCCGCACCTCGAGGTAGGCCGGGGCGGTGGCGTGCGCGCCGGCCGCGGCGACCTGGAACGGCTCCTTCGTCCGCGATCGCTCGGCGATCGAGATCCAGTCGCCCGGGCGCAGCCGGTGGGACGGGCGGTCCACCCGCCGGCCGTTGACCAGCACGTGCTGGTGAGTGACGAACTGGCGCGCCTGGTAGATGGTCCGCGCGAAGCCGGCCCGCAGCACGGTGGCGTCCAGCCGCGACTCGAGGTCCTGGATCAGCGCCTCGCCGGTCTTGCCGCCGGCGCGCCGGGCCCGGTCGAACGCCCGGCGCAGCTGGGTCTCGCTGACGTCGTACTGCGCCCGCAGCCGCTGCTTCTCCAGCAGCCGGGTGGAGTAGTCGCTCTGCTGCTTGCGCTTGCGGCCGTGCTCGCCCGGCGGGTACGGGCGGCGCTCGAAGTAGCTCACGGCCTTCGGGGTGAGCGGCAGGCCGAGCCGGCGACTGAGCCGGACCTTGGGACGCGGGGTGTTCAACCGGACCTCCGTAGTCGAGTTAGGTTAGGTTCACCTTACCCACATTCCGACACCCGAGGTGGTCGATGACCGCCGGCCCCTCCCCCCGCGCCGGTGCGGGCACCACCGGCATCCCCCGGCCCTCCCCCGCCGAACGCGCCCGCACGGTGGCCGCCCGGGCCTCGGCGGCGCTGCACGCGGTCGGCGTCGGCGCGGTCGAGGTCACGGTCAGCGGAACGACGGCGGCCGGGCAGGTGCTCGTCGTCGTCCCCGCCGACGGGCGGCTGGCGACGGCGCTGCGGACCTCGCCCCTGGGTGACCTGCCGGCGCGGCTGACCGTCACCGACCGCACGCCCTTCCCGGTGCAGCACCCGGTGCGCGGCCAGGTGGAGCTGTCCGGCTGGCTGACCCCGGTGCACCCGGCCGGCGTGCAGGCGGCCCTGCTGGACCTCGCCGAGGTCCGCCCCACGGACGCGCTGCTCGACGTCGGCCTGGGCGCGGCGCTGCTGCGCCTGGACCTCGCCGAGGTGCTGCTCACCGACGCCGGGACGACGTGCGAGGTCGAGCCCGAGGACTTCGCGGACGCGCGGCCGGACCCCGTGTGCGCCGACGAGTTCGGCCTCGCCGCCGCGCACGCCGGCGCACTGGGCTCCCTGCTCGGCCGGGTGCAGGCCTGGGCCGGTCCGCGTGACGACGTCCGCCTGCTCGGGCTGGACCGGCACGGCGTGCGGTTCCGCGTCGAGGCCCGGCGCTCCTGCTACGACCTGCGCGTGCCGTTCCGGGTGCCACTGTCCGCAGGGGAGGGCCTGGCGGCCGCGCTGGACACCCTGCTCGCCTGCGGGCCGGCCTGATCCCTCCTCCTCCGCGGCGAGATCACGTGATCTCGCCGCGGAGGAGGGCTCGGATGGTCGAGATCACGCGATCTCGACGGAACGGCCCGCTCAGTGGCCGGCGAACCGGTCGGTCGACGATGCCGGCGTCAGCTCACGCGGCGGTGGCGGCGCGGGCCTCCTCGGCGAGCGCGGCCAGCGCCTGCTCGAAGCACTCCCGCGGCGGCTGCACGAGGCCCGCGCCGACCTGGCCGGTGCCGGCCACCCGCCCGGCCATGCCGGTGTTGATCTGCGGCAGCCACGCGGTGCGGGCGACGGCGAGGACGTCGATGCCGGTCGGGGCGCCGCGGAAGCCGAGGATCGGGATCGCCATCGCCGGGTTCTCGGCCAGGGTGAGCTGGTACATCCGCTCGGTGGTGGCCAGCGCGTCGGGCACGGTGCCGCCGACGAACCGCACGATCGCCGGGGCCGCGGCCATCGAGAACCCGCCGACGCCGTAGGTCTCCATGATCGCGGAGTCGCCGATGTCGGGGTTGGCGTCCTCGGGGCCGTAGTCACCGAGGAACAGGCCCACCGGCGTCTGCGCGGGGCCGGTGAACCAGCGGTCGCCGGTGCCGGCGGTCTGCACGCCGAACTCGGTGCCGTTGCGCGCCATGACGGTGACCAGCGTCGAGCCGGGGACGTCGCGGGCGGCGTCCATCGCGAGCTTCGCCGTCGGCATGCCGAGGTTGAGGAAGAAGTGCTCGTTGCCGCCGATGAAGCGCAGCGCGGCGGCGACGTCGTCCGACGGGGCGTCGAGCGCGGCCAGCGCCGGGGACAGCTCGCGCAGCGTCATCAGCGACCCGGCGCGGTTGCGGTTGTGTCCCTCGTCGCCCATCTGCAGCATCTGCGCGAGCACGGCCTTGACGTCCAGCGGCTCGGCCATCGAGCGCACCGCGCGGGCCAGCAGCGGGCCGAGGACGTCGCGCATCCAGGCCAGCCGGGTGAGCACCTCCTCGTTGAAGGCGCCCATCCGCAGCACCTTGCCCAGGCCCTCGTTGAGGTTGCAGTAGGCCCGGCCGCCGTTGACCGGGTCCTCCAGGCACCACGCCCACATCGACGGCGAGGTCACCCCGGCCATCGGGCCGACGGCGGAGCGGTGGTGGCACGGCTCGAGCTCCACGCCGCCGGAGGCCAGCAGTGCCTCGGCCTCCTCCACCGTCGACGCCCAGCCCTCGAACAGGCAGGCGCCGACGAGCGCGCCGCGCATCGGGCCCGACGCCGCCTCCCAGGCCAGCGGCGGACCGGAGTGCAGCAGCACCCGCCCCTCCAGGCCCAGCACCTCGCCGGCCGGCCGGACGTCGGTCAGCACCGACCCCGCGGCCAGCACCCGCTCGACCGCCGTCCGGTTGGCCGCCGCCCGCCGCGGGTCCAGCGCCAGCGCGGCGAGGTCGGCGGGGTCGCCGAAGCCGGGCGGCCGCCAGTCGACGTCGGCCACCGACGCGCCCTGGGCGCGCAGCGCGCCGGAGAACACGTCGACGCCCGCGGCCACCACCGCCGGCGGGCCGTCCAGCAGACCACCCAGGCTCATCGCTGCGCTCCCAGCAGGTCGAGGGCGTACCGCGTGGCCGCGGCGTTGGAGGCGAAGACCGCGGCACCGGCCGCGGCGAGGGCGTCGGCCTGCCGGCTCCAGCCCTGGGGGTCGGCCTCGGTGCCGACCAGCGCGACCACCACCGGCAGGTGCGCCCGGGCGCGGGCGGCGGTGAGCGCGGGGACGAGGGCGGCGGCCGGGTCGGCGTCGGCGCCGTGGCCGAGGACGACGTCGAGCAACAGCACCGCGGGCTCGCCGGACTCGGCCAGCCGCTCGATCGCCTCCAGCCGCAGCGTCGGGTCGATCATCGGGTGGGCGCGGCCGACGGTGAGCGCGTCGTCGCCGAAGTCGACGACCACGTGGCCGCGGGCGGACAGGTCCGTACCGAGGTCCAGCTCCGGCCGCAGCGGGGTGTTGGACCGGACGTCGCCGAGCACCGGCGCGGCGATGAGCATCGCCTCGTCGGCCAGCGTGCCGCCGGAGTAGAGGCCCTTGAGGACCGCGCCGGGCAGCGCGGCCTCCGCCGGCCCGGGCCGCGAGGGCCACACCGGGACGTCGAGCCCCGTGTCGGCCAGCAGCGCCTCGACGGCGGCGGTGAGGTCGGGCGTCTCCGGCGACAGGGCGGCCGACCGCACCGGCGTGGCCAGCCCCGCAGCGGCCCGCTCGACCGCCTCGGCCACCGACGGCGCCGGCGGCTTGGAGACGACGAGCACCCGCTCGGTGGCCGGGTCGGCGTCGAGGGCGGCGAGCGCGTCGAGGGTGGCCAGGCCGCCGACGGCCTCGGACAGGTCGCGCCCGCCGACACCGATCACGTGGGAGACGCCGACGCCGGCCGCGTCGAGCAGGCAGGACACCTGCTGCGCGCCGGTCCCCGACGCCGCGACGACGCCGACCGGCCCGGGCCGCACCACGTTGGCGAAGCCCAGCGCGACGCCGGAGACGATCGCGGTGCCGCAGTCGGGACCCATGACCAGCACGCCGGCGTCATGCGCGGCGCGCTTGAGCGCGACCTCCTGCTCGACCGGGACGCCGTCGGAGAAGACCAGCACGCTGCGGCCGGCGGCGATCGCGTCGGCGGCCTCGAGCGCGGCGTACTGCCCGGGGACGCTGACGATCGCCAGCGCCGGGGCGCCCGGCTCGAGGTCGTCGAGGCCGGCGCCGATCGTGCGGGCCGGCTGGGCGTCGGCGGTGGCGCGGGAGCGCTCGCGCTCGGCCAGGGCGGCGTCGACGGCGGCCACCGCGGCGGCCAGGGCGTCGTCGTCCGCGGCCCGGATCGCGATGAGCAGCTGGTCGGGCGCGGGGGTCTCCGCGGGCGCCAGCCCCATCCCCGCGGCGAGCTCGACGTTGAGCGGCGTCGCCATGGCGACGAGGACGGCGCTGACGCCCTCGCGGGCGCCGACGTCGCGGCTGACCTGCATCAACCGCACCGAGTCGGCGTAGACGCCGCTGCGCAGGGAGACGTGCCGGACGCCCTCTCCGGGGCCTGGAGCGCTCACCCCGCCGACCGTACCGGGAGATCCCTCAACGGTGAGATATCGACGACGCAACGATCTTGTTGCCGGTCGAACATTTAGCGCTGAGGCACTTTCGCCCCGGCGTGTCGCGTGACACTGTGACGGCCTCCCGGGGGTGGCGGCACCTCCCGGCCCGCATCGGCTGTGCCTCGCGAGGAGGACCCCATGGCGTTCGGTTGGAAGCTCTACGGCGACGGCAAGACGCCGCCGCTGGGCGAGGCCGTCGCGCCCGACGAGCGACTGTCGTGGCCCCGCACCGTCGGCATCGGCGCCCAGCACGTCGTCGCGATGTTCGGCGCGACCTTCGTCTTCCCGATCGTCATGGGCCTGGACCCCAACCTGGCGATCATGATGAGCGGGATCGCGACGATCATCTTCCTGCTTATCGTGAACGGGAAGGTGCCGAGCTACCTGGGCACCAGTGCCTCGTTCGTCGGCGGCGTCGTCGCCGTCCGGGCGCAGGGCGGCGACTCCAGCGACGTCGTCGGCGCGATCCTTGTCTCCGGCGTCGTACTGGCGCTGGTCGGCGTCCTCATCCACTTCGCCGGGGTCCGGTTCCTGCACGCGATCCTGCCGCCGGCGGTGACCGGCGCGGTCGTGCTCCTGATCGGCTTCAACCTGGCCCCGGTGGTCGCCGGCATCTACTGGCCCCAGGACCAGTGGGTGGCGCTGGCCACGATGAGCTTCGTCATCGTCGCCTCGCTGCTGCTGCGCGGCTTCTGGGCCCGCATCTCGATCCTGCTCGGCCTGGTCTTCGGCTACCTGCTGTCGATCCTGCTCGACGCGACGGCCGGCCAGATCACCTCGCCCGACGGCACCGGCGAGGTCGTCACCCGCGACCGGATCAACTTCGACACCGTCGGCCAGGCCGACTGGTTCGGCCTGCCCGACTTCACCGCGCCCAGCTTCTCGCTGAACTTCAGCCTGCTGGTGCTGCCCGCCGTCATCGCGCTGGTCGCGGAGAACGCCGGCCACGTCAAGGCGGTCGCCGAGATGACCAAGCGCGACCTCGACCCCTACATGGGCCGGGCGATCGCGGCCGACGGCGTCGCCACCGTCGTGGCCTCCTCGGTCGGCGGCTCCCCCACCACCACCTACGCCGAGAACATCGGCGTCATGGCCGCCACCCGCGTCTACTCGACGGCGGCCTACTACGTGGCGGCCCTGGTGGCGATCCTGCTCGGCCTGTGCCCGAAGTTCGGCGCGCTGATCAACATCATCCCGGGCGGCGTGCTGGGCGGGATCACCGTCGTCCTCTACGGGATGATCGGCCTGCTCGGCGCGAAGATCTGGAAGGAGAACCGGGTCGACTTCGCCAACCCGATCAACCTGGTGCCGCTCGCCGCGGGCATCATCATCGCCATCGGCAACGTGAACCTGCAGATCACCGACACCTTCTCGCTGGGCGGCATCGCGCTGGGCACCATCGTGGCGGTGCTCGGGTGGCACGTCGCCCGCGCCCTCGCACCGGCCGAGATGAAGGCGGCGCTCGTGGCCGAGCGGGAGTACGCGGGGGGCACGGGTCCCGCGCTCGGCCACGCCGGGGCGCACGACTACCGCGCCGGGGGTCAGGAGTACAGCGCCGACCCGTCGTCGGTCGACCAGGTGGGCCGCCCCGGCACCGACCGACGCAGGGACATGCTCGAGAAGTGAAGCCCGCACCCTTCCGCTACGCCGACCCCCGGTCCCTCGACGAGGCGCTCGACGTCCTGGCCGAGCCCGGCGCCAAGGTGCTCGCCGGCGGGCAGTCGCTGCTGCCGCTGCTGGCGATGCGCCTGGCGGCGCCGGCCACGCTGGTCGACGTCAACCGGGTACCCGGCCTCGACGCCGTCGAGGCGACCGGGGACGGCGTGCGGGTGGGGGCCCTCGTCCGGCACGCACGACTGCTCCGCGACAGCCCTGACGCGAACGCCGCCGCCCGGGTCCAGCCGCTGCTGGCCCGGGCGACGGCGAACGTCGCGCACCCGGCGATCCGCAACCGCGGGACGACGGTCGGCTCGATCGCGCACGCCGACCCCTCCGGCGAGATGACCTCGGTGCTCGCCCTCACCGGCGGCTCGGTCACGGTGGCGACGCCGCAGGGCCGGGAGACCGTCGGCTGGCGGGACCTGTTCGTCGGGCCGCTGGAGACCTCGCTGCCCGGCGGCGCGGTCGTCGTCGACGCCTTCTTCCCCGCCCTGCCCGAGCGCTCGGGCACCGCCTTCGCCGAGGTCGCCCGGCGCAGGGGCGACTACGCCGTCTGCGGGGCCGGCGTCGTCGTGACCCTGGACGCGGACCGCCGGGTGGCCGCCGTCCGCGCGTCCTACCTGTCGGTCGGGCTGGTGCCCGAGGTGCACGACCTCACCGAGGCCGTCGCCGGCAAGCCCGTGGACAGCGCCGACTGGGCCGCGGCCGGTGCGCTGGCCCGCACGCTGGTCGACCCCGACACCGACATCCACGCCAGCGCCGACTACCGCCGGCTGCTGGTCGGCGTGCTCACCGAGAGGACCCTCGCCGAGGCGGCCGCCGAGGCGATCGAGAGGACCGCTGCATGACCTCCGTCGACACCCCACGGATCGACACGGAGCGGACCGTCCGCGTGACGGTGAACGGCGTCCCGCGGGAGGTGACCGTCCCGGTGCGCCGGGTGCTCGCCGACGCGCTACGCGACGACCTCGGGCTGACCGGCACGCACGTCGGCTGCGCGCACGGCGTCTGCGGCTCGTGCACGGTGCTCGTCGACGGCGACCCGGTGCGCTCCTGCCTGGTGCTCGCCGTGCAGGTCGACGGCGCCGAGGTGACCACCGTCGAGGGCCTGGCCCGCGAGGACCACCAGCGCGGGCAGGTGCTCCACCCGGTGCAGGAGGCCTTCCGCGAGTGCCACGCCCTGCAGTGCGGCTTCTGCACCCCGGGCTTCCTGGTCACGATCGCGGCGGGCCTCGAGGCGCGCGACACGGCCACGGAGATCACCGAGGAGGAGGTCGACGAGCTCGTCGGCGGCAACCTCTGCCGGTGCACCGGCTACGCCAACATCAAGAAGGCCGTCCGGCACGCCGCCGCGGCGATGCGGGAGGACGCCCGGTGAGGGCGGCAGGAACGGCCGTTCCTGCCGCCGGGAGGCGAGTGCGGTGACCACCAAGCTGTTCGGGGAGCCGGTCCGCCGGCGCGAGGACGCCCGCCTGATCACCGGCCGCGGCCGCTACCTCGACGACATCGGCGCCGGCGCGCTGGCCGCCGCCTTCGTGCGCAGCCCGCACGCCCACGCGCGCGTGGTCGACGTCGACGTCGAGGCGGGGGGGGCCGGCGGGCGGCGGGGGGGGCGCGTCGCCGACCACGCCCACCCCCCCCCCCACCCCGCCCCCCGCCCCCCGCGCCCCCCCCCCCCCCCCCC
>NZ_JBJGZB010000044.1:0-25190 GCF_054050295.1 Geodermatophilus sp. SYSU D01045 | reverse complement strand
GGGCCCACCCCGCGGTTGCCCCCCCGCTAAGCGACGCGCCCCGGCCCGCCCCGGGCCGGGCGGCGGCCCCCCCGGCCCCGGGCTGCGCGCCGTCAGGGCGCGGCGGTCACCTGCTCGCCGATCTGCAGCACCTGCCCGCGAGTCAGCGCCTGGGGGGCGAGCAGGCGGAAGAACCGTCCGTCCGGGAGCTGCCCGATCAGCGTCCAGAACGGCGGTTGCCCCACGTCGCCGGTCAGCAGCGCCAGCCGGCCGTCGCGGCCCTGCACGGTCACCGGCTCCGTCGGGGCGGCCGTCGGCATCCCTTCCAGGAGCTCGTCCATCGTCCCGGTGTACTGCGTGCCGACCGCACTGAGCCGCAGCGCCAGCACGGGGTCGGCGTCGCTCACCAGGTCGAGGCTGCGGCTCTCCTCGTAGCCGCCCACCGACCAGCCGGCCGGCGCCAGCCCGAACTGCAGCCCCACCGCCTGCGGCCGGTCGACGATCGACTCCCCCATCGCGACCAGGCCCGCGACCTCCGCCCGGGCACCCTCGCCCGCGAGCCAGACCCACCGCCCGTCCGGCCGTTCCCACAGCAGGCTGACCGCGCCGTCCTCGCTCCAGACGTCGGCCTTGATGCCGTCGACGGTCGCCGCCCCCGTCGGCTCCCCCTCCGGCCAGAACCCGTAGTCCTCCGACGTCCTCGGGTCCTCGGGGAAGACGCTGAGCAGCACCCGTCCGGGGTCGCCGGACCCGGCACCCCCGCTCACCAGGGAGGTCGGCTCGTAGTCGGCGACGAAGTACGGCGGCGTGCTCCCGTACTCCGGGATGCCGCCCCGGCGGCTGTAGAGCGGCGTCAGCCCCTCGGGTACGGGATCGAGGGTCACCGGGAAGGTGACCGCCTCGGCGGCGACGAGCGTGATCCCGCCCGGCGCCGGCGCGGCGGCCGACGGCGGGGCGGAGGACTGCCGAACGGCGTCGTCGGGCGCGACCACGACCGCCGTCGTCCACGCCGCCGCGACGGCGACCACCGCGGCCCCGATGCGCAGCGACAGCCGCCGGCCGGGCAGGGAGGTGCGCAGCCGGCCGCGCAGGGTGCGCGAGGCGTCGACCTCCGCCAGCAGGGCGGCACGGGCGGCCGCGCGTGCGGCGGGCGTCAGGGCCGGCGCCTCGGGCCCGGCCTCGCGGAGCAGGGTGAGGTCGTTCACCGGGTCTCCTCGGGGGCCGAGTCGGACAGCAGGTCGGACAGCGTGGGCGCCTCCAGCGCCGCGCGGGTCTGGCGGCGGGCGCGGTGCAGGCGGGAGCGGACGGTGCCCACCGGGACGTCGAGCACCGTGGCGACCTCCTCGTAGGACAGGTCGCCCCAGGCGACGAGCAGCAGGACGTCGCGGTCGGGGGTCTTGAGCCCGGCGAGCGCGGCGGCCAGCGGGCCACGCAGCGCCTCGGCGTCGAGCCGGTCGTGCGGGTCGTCGTCCGGGCGGGCGTCCGGCTCGGCCGCCGCCCGGGCCAGCACCCGGTAGCGGCGCCGCTCGGCCCGCGCGGCGCCGTGCACCAGGTTGGTGGCGATGCCGATCAGCCAGGGCCGCACGTCCAGGCGCTCCGGCCGGTAGTCGGCGCGGCGGCGGAACGCGACGAGGAAGGTCTCGCTGAGCAGGTCGTCGGCCAGCTCACCGACCCGCCGGCCCAGGTAGCGGTGCACCGCTGTGGCGTGCCGGTCGAACAGCGTCGCGAACAGCTCCGGCTCGGCGAGCGACCCGGCGAGCACCTCGGCGTCGGTCGGCAGGGACGACGGCAGCGCGCGCAGCGGGACGGCGTCCGGGGACGGGCCGGCCGACCGGTGCTCGGCGAGGGCGGTGGCGACCGGTGGTGGGCCGGACGCGGGCGGCGAGGGGGTCACGTCCCTCCATGTCCGGTGCGCCGGATCGGGTTCACGCGCGGCCGGCGAGGCCCCGTTCGTAGTACAGCGAGCACCCGGCGTCCGGGGCGTCCCCGTAGGCGCCGAACGCGGGGATCGGACGGTAACCCGCCCCCTCGTACAGAGCGATCGCCTCCGGCTGGCGCGGGCCGGTCTCCAGCCGCAGCGTCGTCCAGCCGCGCTCGCGGGCCGCGGCCTCCAGGCCGGCGAGCACCAGCTTCGACACGCCCTGCCCGCGGGCCTCCGGCGCCACGTACATGCGCTTGACCTCGGCCACGTCGTCACCCAGGGCCCGCAGCGCCCCGCAGCCCACCGCCGCGCCGGAAGCGTCCCGGGCGACCAGGACGACGCTGACGTCCGCGGCCGACGGCGGCGTCCCCGGCTCGCCGTCACCGTCGTAGCGGGCCCGCAGCTCCGCCTGCTGCGCGGTGGTCAGCCGCCGCACCTCGTCGTCGTCCCACGCGGCGGGCTCCAGCACGACCGTCACCGGCTGATCCCGTGCAGCAGCAGCGCGGCGAGCTCGCGGTAGGCGGCGGCGTCGTCGAGGCCGGTGGCGCGGGCGGTGTCGCCCCGGCCGATGCGCGACATCAGCGTGGTGACGGTGTCGGCCACCAGCGCCGGGTGCACCTCGCGGAACCGGCCGGCCGCGACGCCGTCGGCGATCATCGCGGTCACCCGCTCGGCGGCGGCGGCGGTGTTGTGCTCGTACACCGCGCGCCCCGGCGGGAAGGCCTCCAGGTCGCGGTAGAACGCCCGCGACGCCGGGGTCAGCTCCCCCGCCACGGCCTCCAGGTACGCGGTGACCCGCCGCGCCGGGTCGGTCTCCCCGGCGGTCCGCGCCTCGACGGCGGCCGTCGCCCGGCGGAAGAAGTGCCGCACCACCCGGACGGCGAGCTGCTCCTTGCTGTCGGCGAGGGCGTACAGCGTCGTCTTGGAGCAGTGCAGGCGGACGGCGAGGTCCTCGAGGGTGAACCCGGCGAAGCCCTCGGCGAGGAACACCTCGGTCAGCTGGTCGAGCAGCTGTGCCTGGCGCGCGGTCAGCCGCCGCTCGCCGGTCTCGGTCGTCGTCACGGCACCTCCCACCGGCCCGACAGCATGCCCCTGGACGACGGACGATACTGCCGTACCGTTGCTGGTACTGCCGCTGATCCGCGACGAGGGGGACCCCGTGGCCGTCGACCGTGAGCTGCCCACCCAGGAGGCAGCCGACCTGATCGCGCTCACCCGCGAGATCGCCGACGCCGAGCTGGCGCCGAAGGCGGCCGCGTACGAGCGCGAGGAGCGCTTCCCGCGGGAGGTGTTCGCCCTGCTCGGCGAGGCGGGCCTCCTCGGCCTGCCCTTCGGCGAGGACGTCGGTGGCGGCGGGCAGCCCTACGCCGTCTACCTGCAGGTGGTCGAGGAGCTGGCCATGCGGTGGGCCAGCGTGGCGCTGGGCGTGAGCGTGCACACCCTCGCCTGCGGCCCGGTCGACCGGTTCGGCACCCCGCAGCAGCACGGGGAGTGGCTGCCGGAGATGGTCGGCGGCCGGCTGCTCGGCGCCTACTGCCTGTCCGAGGCGCACGCCGGCTCCGACCCCGCGGCCATGCGCGCCGCCGCCAAGGCCACCGACGACGGCTGGGTCGCCACCGGGGAGAAGGCCTGGGTCACCCACGGCGGGCAGGCGGACTTCTACACGACCTTCCTGCGCACCCCCGACGACGGGGACCGCGCCATCTCCTGCTTCCACCTCACCCCCGACCTGCCCGGCCTGTCCGCGGCGCCGCCCGAGCAGAAGATGGGCCTCACCGGCTCCACGACCGCGGCGATCCGGCTCGACGACGTCGCGGTGCCCGGCGACCGGATGGTCGGCGAGCCCGGCCGCGGCCTGGCCATCGCCCTGGGCGCGCTGGACTCCGGGCGTCTGGGCGTCAGCGCCGTCGCCGTCGGGCTGGCGCAGTCCGCGCTCGACGTCGCCGTCGCCTACGCGCTGGAGCGGGAGGCGTTCGGCCGGCGCATCGTCGACCACCAGGGCGTGGCGTTCCTGCTGGCCGACATGGCCGCCGCCGTCGAGTCCGCCCGCGCCACCTACCTGGTCGCCGCCCGCCGCAAGGACGCCGGGCAGCCCTACTCGCGGCAGGCCAGCATCGCCAAGCTCGTCGCCACCGACGCCGCGATGAAGGTCACCACCGACGCCGTCCAGGTGCTCGGGGGGGCCGGCTACACCCGCGACCACCCCGCCGAGCGGTACATGCGCGAGGCGAAGGTCATGCAGATCTTCGAGGGCACCAACCAGATCCAGCGGATGGTCATCGGCAAGCACCTCGCGGCGGAGGCCGTGCCCGCGAACGGCTGACCGTGCAGGACGCACGGCCGAGTCGTGACGTCTGTCAATGGTGACGGGTGTCGCGCGGGGAAAGACTCGGGTCACCCCCCGACGAGGAGCCCCGAGATGCCCGAGCCGCACCTGCGCGCCGCCGACGCCGACCGCGCCGCCGTCGTCACCCGCCTCGACGAGTCGCTGACCGACGGCCGGCTGACCCTGGCCGAGTACGAGGACCGGTCGGCCCGCGCGCACGCCGCCCGGACCTACGGCGAGCTGGCCGAGCTCACCACGGACCTGCCCGGCCCGGCCCGCCCGGCGCCCCGCCCGGTGACCGCGGCCGCGTGCGGCGGTCCCTGGCACGGCGCGTGGGGGCACGACCTGCGCGCGGCCTGGACGAGCTGGCTGGTGACCGGCGTGATCGTCGTCGGCATCTGGCTGGTGTCGGTGCTGGGCAGCGGGGACCTCGTCCACCCGTGGCCGGTGTGGGTCGTCGGCCCGTGGGGTGTCGTCCTGCTCGCCCGCACCCTCGGTGAGCGGCGCGGTGCGCGGCGGCCGGCCGCCTGAACCGGTGCGGGTCCGTCCGGTCCCGGCCGGGTAGCCCT
Organism: Geodermatophilus sp. SYSU D01045; assembly: GCF_054050295.1. NCBI lineage: Bacteria > Bacillati > Actinomycetota > Actinomycetes > Geodermatophilales > Geodermatophilaceae > Geodermatophilus > Geodermatophilus sp. SYSU D01045. The sequence continues at coordinate 20,395 of NZ_JBJGZB010000044.1, read as the reverse complement.
CCGGGCACCGCAGCCGAGACCCCGGAGGACTCCCGTGCACACGCTCACCGAACGCTTCGCCGACGCGCTGCACCACCTCGACGCCGAGCGCGACCCCCAGCCGCTGGTCGACCTCACCGGTGACGACGCCGAGCTGATGAAGCTCAACCAGGACCACGAGGCCCGCGGGCGCGACGGCGCCCGGCGCTTCTGGGAGGACTACCGCAACGTCTTCGGCGAGCTGGAGACGACGTTCACCTCGCGGTCGGTCGGGGAGAACACGGCCGCGCTGGAGTGGGAGTCCCGCGGCACGCTGCGCAGCGGGAAGCCGTTCACCTACCGCGGCGTCACCGTGATCGAGGGCGACGGGTCCGACGACGGCCTGCTCACCGGTGTCCGCACCTACTACGACTCCGCCGCCTTCCTGCAGGAGACCGCCGGCACCGCGTAGGTCACTCCCGCGCCCCGGCGGCGACCGCGGTGCGGCCCGCGCTCCGCCGCGCGCGGGCCGCCCGCGCCAGCAGGACCGGGGAGAACAGGACCGTCGGTGGTGCGTTGCGGGTCGCGAAGGCCGCGACGGTGCGGGCCACCCGCTCGTCGTGCACCGCGCCGCCGAAGACGAGCCGCTCGAACCGGTTGAACGGCCGCCCCGACGACAGGTCGACCAGGATGCGCTGGTGCGGCAGCAGCCGGCGGCGGTGCCGCCGGCCGTAGGCGGCCAGGCCCCGGACGGGCACCCGGCCGTCGAGGAGCTCCGGTGCCACGGCATCGGCCAGCCACTCCCCGGTCTGGAACGCCCAGCCACAGCCGACGCCCCACACCGGGTCCCCGACCAGCGCCGCGTCCCCCACCAGCGCGACGCCCGGCCCGGTGACCCGCCGCCGCGTGACGTTGGGGTAGTCGACCATCCCCACGACGTCGCCCACCCGCTCCGCGCCGGCCAGGTCGGGCGCCTCGGGCAACCCGGTGAACGACGCCCGCAGGGAGTCCTCCAGCGGGCGGGACCGGAACTCCGGCAGGCGCTCCTTCGGCATGAAGGTCGCGATCACCGTCACGCCGTCGTCGTTGGGGAACACGTACGAGGCCTCCCCCGACGGGAGGAACCAGATCCTCGAGACGCCTGGCTCGGGGAGGCCGACGTCGCGATAGGGGGCGAAGTACGCGAACCGGGCGTTGGGTGCCTCCCGACCGGGCAGGCCGGCCAGCGACGCCGTCCGTGACCCCCGGCCGTCCGCTCCCACGACCAGCCGCGCGCGGATCTCCAGCGGCTCACCGCCGGCGTCGGCGCGGACGCCGACGACCCGGCCGTCCTCGCGCAGCAGGTCGCGCAGCCGTACGCCGTGGCGCACCTCGACGCCGGGTGTGCCGGCGGTGCGGGAACGCAGCAGCGGGTCGAGCGCCTGCCGCCGCACGTTGTAGCCGTGCGGCGGCAGGTCCGGGCGCGGGCTCGGATGCCGGATCCAGCCGGCCTCGGTCCAGAGGTCGGTGTCGTTGTGCACCGCGCCGGCCGCTTCCAGCGGCTCGTCCAAGCCCAGCCTGCGCATGGTCGGCAGCGCCGAGGACTGGATGAAGTGCGTGCACAGCCGCTTGTGGGCGGCGGGGTCCCGGTGGGCCTCCAGGACGACGACGCGCAGCCCGGCACGGCCCAGCAGGGTGGCGACCGTGCAGCCGGCGATGCTGCCGCCCACGACGACGACGTCGGCGTCGACGTCGTCGGACGCGGTGGAGCGGGTCGGTCTCGGACTCATGTCGCAGGCCTCCGCGGGCCGGTCCCCGTGCCCGGGTCACCGTCCTCGGGACCGCTGCGGCGGACAAGCCCCCGCCCGACGCCGCCGACGGTCCCAGGCGTGGCACGGCGTTCGGTACGGGCCCCACCGCCGTCCGCAGCGAGCCGCGGGCGTCTTGGTGCCGGCCCGCGCCCGTCCTGGTCGAGGAGGTGCATCGGGGGCCCCGGGAACGCGAACGGCCCCCGGGGATCCCGGGGGCCGTTCGTCTGGGTGGGCAAGGGGGGAGTTGAACCCCCACGTCCTTCCGGACACACGGACCTGAACCGTGCGCGTCTGCCATTCCGCCACTTGCCCTGGCGAGGAACGACAGTAGCAGCCCGCCGGCGGGACCCGGCGGAGGGGTCCTGCTCCCGGGCCCGGGGCGTCGATCGGCCCCGGGGGTGTCACGCGTTCCTGGCCGGTCGCGACGCAACCACCCGGCTACGATCAGTCGGGGATCACCTGTACGGGCGAGCGTGGAGGAGCGACTGTGGGCGTGCTGCAGCGCTTCGAGCGACGGCTCGAGGGGATGGTCGGCTTCGCCTTCGCCCGGATCTTCAAGGGCAAGGTCCACCCGGCCGAGATCGCCAAGGCCCTGCAGCGGGAGGCCGACGAGCAGAAGTCGGTCATGGGCGAGGGCCGGGTGCTCGCGCCCAACGTCTACGACGTCCGCCTGGGCCCCACCGACTACGACAACCTCGCCGAGTGGTCCGGTCAGCTGGCCTCCGAGCTCGCCGACATGGTCTCCGAGCACATCGACGACGAGGGCTGGCAGGTCTTCGGCCAGGTCCAGGTGCGCCTCGAGCGCGACGACGCCCTGCCGACCGGCGTGTTCGAGGTCAGCTCGCACGTAGCCGACCCCGCCCGCCCGGGCTCGCGCGCCGACTCCGCCGTCCCGCCGGCGCCGCCGCTGCACGGCTCCGGTGCGGTCCCCCCGCTGCCGCCCCTGCACGGCCGGGTGGCCACCGACACCGGGCGGCAGCACCCCTCGGTGGTGGGCCGCGCGGGCTCCCGCCCCGGCGTCACCCACGTGCTCGTCGTCGACGGGCCCGGCACCCGGCACGAGCTCAGCACCGGGCGGAACGTCATCGGCCGCGGCACCGACGCCGACATCCGGCTGCCCGACACCGGCGTCAGCCGCAAGCACGCCGACTGCGTCCTGGAGAACGGGACCGCCGTCGTCGAGGACCTGGGATCGACCAACGGCACGCTGGTCAACGGCCGCCGGGTCAGCCGCCAGGCGCTGTCCGACGGCGACGTCATCCGCATCGGCCACTCGGTGCTGGTCTACCGGCAGGACGGCGCGTGAACGGAGGCCGGCCGTGACCGCCGAGATCGTGCTGCAGGTCTTCCGCTTCGGGTTCCTGCTGCTGCTGTGGCTGTTCATCTTCGCCGCGTTCCGCGTGGTCCGCGCCGACCTGTTCGGCGGCCGGACGGGGCGGGTCGCCTCGGTCCCGCCCCGGGCCGCGGCGACCCCCGCCCGCAAGCGCGGACGCGGCCCCCGCACACTCGTGGTGACCGCCGGTCCGCTGACCGGGACGAAGATCACCCTCGGGGAGCAGCCCATCCTCATCGGCCGCGCCGACGACTCGACGCTCGTCCTCACCGACGACTTCGCCAGCTCGAGGCACGCCCGGCTGACCAACCGCAGCGGGCAGTGGTACGTCGAGGACCTGGGCTCGACCAACGGCACCTACCTCGACCAGCAGCGGGTGCAGGGTCCGCTGCTGGTGGCTCCCGGCCAGCCGATCCGCATCGGCCAGACCGCCCTGGAGCTGCGTTGATGACCCTGCTGACGACGGACGCGACGACCTCGGGGAGCGGCAGAGCAGACGTGAGCAGGTCCCGATGAGTCTCGCGCTGCGCTACGCCGCCCGCTCCGACCGCGGTCTGGTCCGCGGCAACAACCAGGACTCGGTCTACGCCGGGCCCCGGCTGCTGGCCGTGGCCGACGGCATGGGCGGGCACGCGGCGGGCGACGTCGCCAGCAAGGTCGTGATCGCCGCGCTGGAGCACCTCGACGACGACGCGCCCAGTGGCGACATGCTGCAGGCGCTGCGCGAGGCGGTGTTCGACGGCAGCGAGCACCTGCGCGAGGTCATCCGCGAGTCGCCGCAGCTGGAGGGCATGGGCACCACGCTCACCGCCGTCCTGTTCGCCGGCGGCCGGCTGGCGCTGTGCCACGTCGGCGACTCCCGCGCCTACCTGCTGCGCGACGGCGTCCTCACCCAGATCACCCACGACGACACGTTCGTGCAGACGCTCATCGACGACGGGCGGATCACGCCCGAGGAGGCCAACCACCACCCGCAGCGCTCGCTGCTGCTGCGGGCGCTCAACGGGCAGGACGTCGACCCGGACCTGTCGATGCGCGAGGCGCGCGCCGGCGACCGCTACCTGCTCTGCTCCGACGGCCTGTCCGGGGTGGTCAGCGAGGAGACGCTGGCCGAGGCGCTCAAGGACCCCGACCCGCAGTCGACCGCCGACCGGCTCGTCGAGCTGGCGTTGCGCAGCGGCGGCCCGGACAACATCACCGTGATCGTCGCCGACGTCGTCGAGGACTCCGGCACGGGCACCTCGATGGAGCCGGTGGTCGACGGCGCGGCGGGGGACAACCGCGGCCAGCGCGAGGTCGACCCCCGCTCGGCGGCCGGCCGGGCGGCGCTCGCCGACCCCCCGCCCACGCCGCCTCCACCACCGACGAACAGCTCCACGGCCGCCGCTCCCACCGACCGCCGCCGCCCTCGGCGGCGGCTGTTCGTCGCTGTGGGGGCGGTGCTGCTCCTGGTGGCCGGTGCGATCGCCACCTGGCTGTGGGTGCTCACCCACTGGTTCGTGGGCGTCGCGGCCGCCGACGGCGGCGACCGGGTCGCGGTCTACCGCGGCTTCGACACCGCCCTGCTCGGCCTGGACCTCTACCGGGTCGACGACGTCACCGACATCGCGCTCGACGACCTGTCCTCCTACGACCGGAACAGCGTGCGGCAGGGCATCGAGGCCAGCGACGCCGACGACGCGCAGCGCATCGTGCGCGACCTGCACGACGCGACCCTGCCGCCGTGCGACCCCGAACCGTCCACCCCCTCGGACGACGCTCCCCCGTCGGCCGAGGCCTCGCTGTCGCCGCTCCCTGACGGCGCGCTGCCCTCCCCGGACGCCGGGGCCGTGCCCTCCGGGCCGGGAGCGGGCGGCAGCACCGAGGCCGCGCCGACGTCGGTCACCCCGTCGTCGTCGCCCGAGCCGGGGGTGGACTGCCGGGAGGCGGAGTGATGGGCGGCCCCTCGACCGACCCGCGCGCGCCCGCGCCGGGCACGGTCCCGCCCCGGCGGCGCAACACCGAGCTCGCGCTGCTCGGGTTCGCCGTCCTCATCACCCTCGCGGCGCAGTGCATCGTCGACGTCACGGTCACCGGCTCGCTGCGCGCGGACCTGCTGACCTTCGGCGGCTGGTTCACCGCCCTCTGGCTGGTCGTGCACCTCGTCGTCCGCCGGTTCGCGCCCTACGCCGACCCGCTGCTGCTGCCCGCCGTGGCGGTGCTCACCGGCCTCGGGCTGACGATGATCCACCGGCTCGACCTCGCCGGGCTGCAGGACGGCGAGGCCACCCGCGAGGACGCCCCGGTCCAGCTGCTGTGGGCGACCCTGGGCGTGGCGCTGTTCGTCGCCGTCGTGGTCGTGCTGCGCGACCACCGGCTGCTGTCCCGCTTCGCCTACACCCTGGGCCTGGTCGGCCTGGTGCTGCTCGCGCTGCCCGCGGTGCTGCCCGCGTCGGTCTCCGAGGTCTACGGCGCCAAGATCTGGATCCGGGTCGCGGGCTTCAGCATCCAGCCCGGCGAGTTCGCCAAGATCTGCCTGATCGTCTTCTTCGCCGCCTACCTGGTCGACAAGCGCGACGTGCTGGCGCTGGCCAGCCGCCGGGTCATGGGCCTGGAGCTGCCGCGCGGCCGCGACCTCGGCCCGGTGCTGGTGGTCTGGGTCGTGTCGATCCTCGTGCTGGTCTTCGAGCGCGACCTGGGCAGCTCGCTGCTGCTGTTCGGCATCTTCGTGGTGATGCTCTACGTCGCCACCGAGCGGGCCAGCTGGCTGCTCATCGGCCTGGGCCTGTTCGCCGGCGGCGCGTTCCTCGCCTACCAGCTCTTCGGCCACGTGCGCGTGCGTGTGGACACCTGGCTGGACCCCTTCGCCTACCGCGACGAGGGCGGCTACCAGCTGGTCCAGTCGCTGTTCGGCCTGGGCACCGGTGGGCTGTTCGGCGCCGGCCTCGGCGGCGGCCGCCCCGACCAGGTGCCGGTGGCCAAGAGCGACTTCATCGCCTCGGCGATCGGCGAGGAGCTGGGCCTGTTCGGCCTGGTCGCCGTCATCGTCATCTACCTGGTGCTCGTCGAGCGCGGCCTGCGCACCTCGCTGATCGTGCGCGACGCCTTCGGCAAGCTCCTGGCCGGCGGCCTGGCCTTCGCCGTCGCCTGGCAGCTGTTCGTCGTCCTCGGCGGGGTCACCGGCCTGCTCCCGCTGACCGGCCTGACCACGCCGTTCGTCGCCTACGGCGGGTCCTCGCTGGTGGCCAACTTCGGGCTGGTCGCGATCCTGGTGCGGATCAGCGACGCCGCCCGCCGGCCGGCCGGCCCGCCCGCTCCGCCGAAGGCCGCCTTCGGCGATGCCCCGACCGAGGTGGTGTCCACGTGAACGCGCCGCTGCGCCGGGTGGCGATCAGCGTGCTGGTGCTGTTCACGCTGCTCATCGTCAACGTCAACTACATCCAGGTCGTGCGCTCCGACGAGCTGCGCGAGGACCCGGGCAACACCCGCGTGCTCACCGAGGAGTACTCGCGCGAGCGCGGCTCGATCGTCGTCGACGGCACCGAGGTGGCCCTCTCGGTCCCCACCCAGGACACGCTGGAGTACCTGCGGCAGTACCCGCAGGGGGCCACGTACGCCGCGGTCACCGGCTACTACTCGCTGCTCTACAACAGCGCCCAGATGGAGCGCGCGGCCAACGACGTGCTCACCGGCTCCGACGCCCGGCTGTTCACCCGGCGGCTGGCCGACCTGTTCACCGGCCGCGACCCGGCCGGCGGCGACGTCGTCCTCACCGTGGACGCCGCCGTCCAGGAGGCCGCGATGGCCGGGCTCGACGGCGTCACCGGCGCGGTCGTCGCGCTCGACCCGTCCACCGGCGCGGTGCTCGGCATGGCCAGCACGCCCACCTACGACCCCGGGCAGCTGTCCAGCCACGACCCCGCCGCCATCCGCGCCTACGCCGACCAGCTGGACGCGATGGAGGCCGACCCGCGGCTGAACCGCGCGACCCAGGACAACTACCCGCCCGGCTCGATCTTCAAGGTGATCGTCTCGGCGGCCGCGCTCGCGACCGGCGAGTACACCCCGGACACCGTCGTCCCCGCCCCCGACCTGCTCACGCTGCCGGACACGTCGACGACGCTGGAGAACTTCAACGGCTCCTCCTGCAGCAGCAGCCAGGAGCAGTCGCTGATCGACGCGCTGACCATCTCCTGCAACACCGCCTTCGCGCAGCTGGGCATCGACCTCGGCGAGGACCGGGTGCGGGAGATGGCCGAGGCGTTCGGCATGACCGGGGACGGCATGGAGATCCCGCTGGAGGTCGCCGGCAGCAGCGTCGGCGACATCGAGAGCGAAGCGGCGCTGGGCCAGAGCTCGATCGGCCAGCGCGACGTCCGGACGACCCCGCTGCAGGCGGCGATGATCGCCGCGGCCGTGGCCAACGACGGGACCCTGATGACCCCCTACCTCGTCGACCAGGTGCGCGCCCCCGACCTCACCGTCATCGACCGGTCCGACCCGGAGGAGTTCTCCCAGCCGGTGACGCCCGAGGTCGCCGACCAGCTGACCGAGATGATGGTCAGCGTCGTGGAGAACGGCAGCGGCCGGCGCGCGCAGGTGCCCGGCATCGAGGTCGCCGGCAAGACCGGGACGGCGCAGAACGCCGGCCCCGACCACAACTGGTTCATCGGCTTCGCCCCGGCCGACGACCCGCAGATCGCCGTCGCGGTGTTCGTGGCGAACGGCGGGGGTACCGGCGGCGACGTCTCCGCCCCGATCGCGCGCGACGTGATCGAGGCCTACCTCGAGGGTCAGGGGGGCTGATGGCCCTGTCCACCGGCACCATCCTGGCCGGCCGCTACGAGATCACCGAGCCGATCGCCACGGGCGGCATGGGCGAGGTCTGGCGGGCGCGCGACCGCGTCCTCGACCGCGTCGTCGCCGCCAAGGTGCTGCGCAGCGAGTACATGGGCGACCCGAGCTTCGTCGCCCGGTTCCGCAACGAGGCGCGGCACACCGCGGCCCTGTCGCACCCCAACATCGCCTCGGTCTACGACTACGGCGAGACTAGCGCCGACGGCGGCAACGGCCAGCTGGCCTTCCTCGTCATGGAGCTGGTCGAGGGCAAGCCGCTGGTGACGATCCTCCACGAGGAGGGGCGGCTGCCGGTCGACTGGACGCTGCACGTCCTCGGCCAGGCCGCCGACGGCCTGTCGGCCGCGCACGCCGCCGGGGTGGTGCACCGCGACATCAAGCCGGGCAACCTCATCGTCCGGCCCGACGGCGTGGTAAAGCTGACGGACTTCGGCATCGCCCGCGCCCGCGACACCACGCCGCTGACCCGCACCGGCATGGTGGTCGGCACCGCGCAGTACCTGTCGCCGGAGCAGGCGCAGGGCATGGAGGTCACCGCCGCCTCCGACGTCTACTCGCTCGGCGTCGTCGGCTACGAGTGCCTCACCGGCGTGCGGCCCTTCGACGGCACCTCGCAGGTGGCCATCGCGCTGGCGCACATCAACCGCCCGCCGCCGCCGCTGCCCGGCGACATCCCGCCGGCGGTGCGGCTGCTCGTCGAGCGCGCGCTGGCCAAGGACCCGGCCGACCGGTTCACCGACGGTGCCGCCTTCGGCGGGGCGATCCGCTCGGTGGCCGCCGGCGGCGGCCTGGCGCCCGCGACGTCGGCCACCGGGACGATGGCCGCCGCGCGCACCGAGGTGATCCCCGAGGTCGACGGCGAGGGCACCCGCGTCCTCGGCGGCCCGGTCACCGGTGCGGCCGCGGGGGCCGCGCTCGGCGCCGCCGCGGCGACCGGCCCGCGCACCGGGGGGCGGCACGCTGCCGGTGCGCGCACCATGCCGCCGCTGCAGGGCCCGCCCGTCGACGGCGACGAGCAGCGGTGGGACGACGGGGCCGCGCCGCGCCGGGACAACCGCCGGTGGGTGTGGGCGCTGGTCTCCCTGCTGGTGGTCGCCGGGCTCGTCACCGGCGCCTGGCTGCTCCTCGGCGGCGGGGACGACCGCGACGGCACCACCGCCGGTCCCTCGGCCAGCACCTCCGCGTCCGGCTCGGCCAGCGCGACGCAGCAGCTGGTCAACATCCCCGCGGCGTCGCAGTACATCGGCGAGGACGCCGACGACGTGCAGGCCGAGCTCGAGGAGGCCGGCCTCGAGGTGGCCCAGGCCGACGCCGACACCGACCAGCTGGCGGCCGCGGGCGTCGAGCTCCGTGCCGGTGAGGTCGCCGCCGTCGACCCCAACGGCATCCCGGTCCCCCGCGGCTCCACCGTCACCCTGTACGTGGCCCGGGAGGACTACGCCCCGGAGCAGGAGCCCGAGGACACCGGCGACGACTCCGGCGGCCAGGAGGACAGCGGCTCGGGCGACGAGGACAGCGGCGGCCAGGACACCCCGGCGCCGACCACCACCCAGCCGCCCGCGCCGACCACCACCACGCCGGCGCCCGCCCCGACCACGACCGAGACCGCCACCCAGCCGTCCGTGCCGACGACCACGAACCAGCAGGGCACCACCGCGCCGCCGCCGCCGACCACCGAGCCGACGGTCAGCGAGGAAGCGGGGGGCTCGCCGAACGGACAGGGCCTGCAGCCGCCCGGTGCCGCGAACGTGGCCGGGCAGGGCCCGTCGGAGTGACGGCGCTCCCTCGCGCCGTCCGGGACCGGGCGGCGTCGCCCGTTAGGGTGACCGCCGGAACCGGGCGCGCGCCCGGCGCTCCCTGCTGCCCGGGGACGCCCGCGACCCACCAGAGCACCGCCCGAGAGGACCACGCATGACCACCCCCCAGGTGCTCGGCGAGCGCTACGAGATCGGCGGGGTGCTCGGCCGCGGCGGCATGGCGGAGGTGCACCGCGGGCGCGACCTGCGGCTGGGCCGCGAGGTCGCGGTCAAGGTCCTGCGCAGCGACCTGGCCCGCGACCCCTCGTTCCAGGTGCGCTTCCGGCGGGAGGCCCAGGCGGCCGCCTCGCTGAACCACCCCTCGATCGTCGCCGTGTACGACACCGGCGAGGACCGGACGACCAGCGGCGCGACGCCGTACATCGTCATGGAGTACGTCGAGGGCGAGACCCTGCGCGACGTGCTGCGCCGCGAGGGCGTGCTGCAGCCGGAGCGGGCGATGAGCCTGGCCGCCGACATCTGCGCCGCCCTGGACTTCAGCCACCGCAACGGCATCGTGCACCGCGACGTGAAGCCCGGGAACGTGATGATCACGCCCCAGGGCAGCGTCAAGGTGATGGACTTCGGCATCGCCCGCGCGGTGTCGGACTCCGCCGCCACGATGACCTCGACCGCCGCGGTCATCGGCACCGCGCAGTACCTCTCCCCCGAGCAGGCCCGCGGCGAGGCCGTCGACGCCCGCTCCGACGTCTACTCCCTGGGCTGCCTGCTCTACGAGCTGGTCTGCGGCGCACCGCCGTTCACCGGGGACTCGCCGGTCTCGGTCGCCTACCAGCACGTGCGCGAGGACCCGCGGCTGCCGTCCTCGATCAACCCGGCCGTGCCGCCGGAGCTCGACGCCATCCTCATGAAGGCGATGAGCAAGAACCCGGCGAACCGGTACCAGTCGGCCGCCGAGATGCGCAACGACCTGCTCCGGGCGCTGGCCGGGCAGCGGGTCGAGGCCACGCCGGTCATGGGCGACGAGGAGAAGACCACCATCCTCGGCGCCGCGCCCGCCTACGGCGACGCCGGGTGGGACGACGACGCGGCCGCGCGCCGGCGCAGGCGCAACCGGGTCGTGGCACTCGTCGTCGGCGCGCTGGTCCTCATCGGCGCCGTCGTCGGCGTGGCCCTGCTGGTCGACTCCGGCGACGAGGACCCCCAGCCGCAGGCCACCGCACAGGTCACCGTGCCGGCGGGCCTGGTCGGTCAGCAGCAGGAGGACGCCGAGGCCGCCATCGAGGCCGCGGGCCTCGCGGTCGGCGACGTCACCCCGCAGGTGACCGACGACGAGGACGCGGTCGGCACCGTGCTGTCGACGACCCCGTCCGGCGGCGCCCGCGTGGACGAGGGCACCGAGGTCGACCTCACCGTCGCCAGCGCGCCGGACACCGTGACCGTGCCGCAGGTGGTCGACCTCGACGAGGACCGGGCCCGGACCGCGCTGGACAACGCCGGCTTCACCGGCAGCGTCAACTCCGACCAGGTCGACTCCCTCGCCGAGGAGGGCACCGTCGTCGCGGTGGACCCGGAGGAGGGCGCCGCGGTCGCGCCGGAGACCACCGTGACGCTGTCGGTCTCCGACGGCACCGACGAGGTCCCGGACGTGGCCGGCCAGGACCAGGCCGCCGCCGAGCAGGCGCTGCGGACGGCCGGCTTCGGCAACCTGACCACGACCGAGGTCGACTCCGACCAGCCCGCCGGCACCGTGGTCGGCACGAACCCGGCCGCGGGCCAGCAGGCATCCGCCGACCAGCCGATCACCCTGCAGGTGTCCGGCGGCGTGGCGGAGGTCACCGTGCCGACCGCGATCGTCGGGCAGACCGAGGCGCAGGCCCGGCAGACGCTGGCCGCCGCCGGCTTCACCGGGACGATCGACACCCAGGACACCGAGGCCGACCCCGGCCAGGCCGACGGCACCGTGGCCGGCAGCAACCCGCAGCCGGGGCAGACCGTGGCCCCGGACGGCAGCATCACCCTGCTGATCGCCCGCGTGACGGCGACCCCCACGACCGGGTCCTCCCCGTCACCCAGCCCGCCCAGCCTGGGGCCGGGCATCATCATCGGCGGCTGAGCCACCCCCGTCACGACGGAAGGGCCTCTCCCGGTCGGGAGGGGCCCTTCGTCGTGTGGGGACTAGACCGCGGCGGCGGACAGGCGCCGGGCGCCCGCGGCGGCGGCCTCGACGACGGCCGGGTCCGGCTCCTGACCGCACGCGGCGAGCCACGTGGCCAGCATCCGGTGGCCGCCCTCGGTGAGCACCGACTCGGGGTGGAACTGCACGCCCTCGATCGGCAGCTCACGGTGCCGCAGTGCCATGACGATGCCCGACGCCGTCGTGCCGGTCACCTCGAGCTCGTCGGGCACGGTGGCCCGGTCCACGGCCAGCGAGTGGTAGCGCGTGGCGGTGAACGGCGAGGGCAGGCCGGCCAGCACGCCGACCCCGTCGTGCACGACCTCGCTGGTCTTGCCGTGCAGCAGCTCGGGCGCGCGGACGACCTCGGCGCCAAAGGCCTCGGCGATCGCCTGGTGGCCCAGGCACACGCCCAGCACCGGCGTCCCGGCCTCGGCGGCGGCCCGCACCATGGGGACGGTCACGCCGGCGTCGGCGGGCGTGCCGGGGCCGGGGGACAGCAGCACGCCGGCGACGTCGAGGTCGGGCAGCTCGTCGACGGTGACGGCGTCGTTGCGCCGGACGACGCACTGCACACCGAGCTGGCCCAGGTACTGGACCAGGTTGTAGACGAAGCTGTCGAAGTTGTCGACGACGAGGACGGGCCGGCTCACGTTCCTTGTGTACAGCAGCGCCCGGTCAGCCGTCAGCGGCTGTGGCGTGTGCCATGTCCAGCGAGCCGGTGTAGGCCGGCACCGCGGCCTCCGGCCGGTCGCGCACGGCGAAGGTCAGCCCGAAGTCCTCGACCGCCTGCTCGAAGACCGCCACCTGCGGCGAGGCGTCCAGCTGGGCGCGGATCGCGGCGGGGTCGCCGACCGCCGTGACGACGAACGGCGGCGAGTACGTGCGCCCCTGCAGCAGCAGCACGTTGCCGACGCAGCGGACGGCGCTGGTCGCGATCAGCCGCTGGTCCATGATCGCCACGCCGTCCGCGCCGGCCGCCCACACGGCGTTGACGACCGCCTGCACGTCGGACTGGTGGATGACGACGTCGTCGGGGCGGGCGCCCGTCGGCAGGCTGCCGTCGGGCCGGCGCGGGGCGTCGTCGAGGGTGATCTCCACGCCGCGGCCGCGGAGGGCGACCAGGCCCGCCGACAGGGCGCCGGCGTCGCCGGCCGCCTGGGCGCCCGCGACGGCGCCGTTGCGGGAGGCCGCCTGGTCGGTGAGCGCCTCGGTCTGGCGCTGCAGCGCGGCCAGCTGCCGCTGCTGGTCGGCGATGACCTCGTCGCGCTGGGCGATGAGCTCGGACAGCTCGGTGACGTCGCCGGCGCGCAGGTCCGAGCCCTCCGCGGTCTGGCTGGAGGTGGCGAACAGCAGGCCCGCCGCGAGCGCCACCACGGGCACCAGGGCGCCCCAGGCCGACCGGCCCCGGGAGGGGCTCACCGGCGGCTCGGAGGCGGTCACGGGGGCTCCTGGGGGGACGGGAGGGGGAGGCACGCCGTCCGGCGCGGCCGTGCGGGTCCCCCCGGAGCTTAGGCTGGGAGGCGATCGTGCCGGTCGCGACGGACCGGCACCCCCAGCGAGTCAGCAGGAGTCGGTCGGAGTGCCCAAGTCCAAGGTCCGCAAGAAGTCGGTCTACACGCCGCCCGAGGGCGTGCTGCAGTCGCGCGCGGCCAACGCACGGGCCGTCCAGCCGAGCCCGCGCTGGTACGCGCCGCTCATGGTCACGCTCATGGTGCTCGGCCTGCTGTGGATCGTCGTCTACTACGTGGCCGGCGACCAGATCCCGTTCATGGTGTCGCTGGGGGCGTGGAACTTCGCCATCGGCTTCGGCGCCATGGTGGTCGGCCTGGTCATGTCGATGCGCTGGCGGTGACGAAGGACCCCGCTGCCCCCCGCCCCTCGCACGCTCGGGGCGGGACCCTGCAGCAGGGCCGTTCCAGCACCTCTCGAGAGGCCCCCGTCCCGCTCCCGGGACGGGGGCCTCTCGTGTACACGGGGCCGGTCCGGGGGTGGACACCGGGGGTGTGGACCGCTGTGCACACACCACCGGTGGATCCACAGGTCGACATGACGCCCTACCCCCAGGGTTGTCCACCGCATGTGGAGAACGCCTGTTCGACTCCACCGCGCTGACCTGCGGTTTCGCAACTCGTGAGGCGCGTGTGACGAGAAGGGCACCCGAGTAACTACAGCTCTGTGCTTTGTCCCCAGCTGTGTACCCAGCTGTGGATGTGTCGACATGCCGCAGCGCCGGGACGGTCACCGAGCGCGAGCACGGGGCCGCTGTCGAGGAGTCGACACGCGGGCCGAACAGGGCAGATCCCGCCCGCGGGCGGGCGTCCCCACCTCTCCCGGCCTGTGGACGGAGCCGCTGCGGGCGCCCTGGGAGGCTGGGGACGTGCAGTGGTCGGCGCGGACGGCGGAGACGGTCACGCTCGGGCTCGGCGGGGTGCTGCTGACGCTGGCCGCCCTGGGGCTCGACGCGGCGGGGCGGGTGCTGGTCGGCGCCGCCGGCGTGCTGCTGGTGGGCACGGCGCTGCGCGACGTCGTCCTGCGGCCCCGGCTGGCGGCGGACGACGCCGGCGTGGTCGTGCGGACGCTGGCCGGGCGGACCCGCCTGCCGTGGGCGGGCCTGCGCGTGCGGCTGCGGACGACCCGGCGGCTGGGGGTGCGCTCGCGGCTGCTGGAGCTCGACACCGCCGCGCACCCCGACGACGAGGGCACCCTCGTGCTGCTGGGCCGCCGGGACCTCGGCACGGACCCGGCCGCCGTCGCCCGGGCCCTGGAGGCGCTGCGGCCCGGCTGAGGTGCCGGACCGGCTCTCAGAGCCCGAGGACGACCAGGGGCACGGGTACGGCGAGGGCGAGGGTCACCAGGACCGCGGCCAGCGCCAGGAGCGACGAGACCTGCGCCGCCGTCCGGCGGCGGGTGAGGACGAGCAGCCCGGTGGCGAGGGCGCCGGCGACCAGGCCGCCGAGGTGGCCCAGCAGCGAGACGCCGGGCAGGAAGCTGATGACCACGTTGAGGGCCAGCAGGGTGAGCAGGCCGCGCAGGTCCTGCCGGGCGACCAGCAGGAGCACGCCCAGGGAGCCCAGGAGGCCGTAGAGGGCCGCCGACGCGCCGGCCACGGGCCGGGCGGGCTCGCCGAACAGCTGGATGGCCACGGCGCCGCCCAGGGCGGAGAGCAGGTAGACGGCGAGGTAACGCCACCAGCCCAGGCGCCCCTCCAGCTCCGGGCCGAAGACCAGCAGGCTGAGCATGTTGAGCAGCAGGTGGGTGATCCCGATGTGCAGGAACGCCCCGGTGAGCAGCCGCCAGTCCTGGCCGAAGACGTCGACGAGGACGGGGACCTGCGAGAACTCCTCGAACACCGGCGAGCGCCAGTTGTCCAGCGGGCTCTGGCCCACCGACACCGCCGAGACGGCCGTGACGACGAAGACGACGACGTTGACGGCGATCAGCGAGACGGTCACCGGGCCGAACCGGCGACGGGCGCCGGACCAGCGGGAGGCCGCCCGGGGACGGCGGACCCCGGCGGCACCGGCCCGGACGTCGTCGGGGCACTGGAAGCCGACCGCGGCCGGTGTCATGCACTCCGGGCAGATCGGCCGGTCACAGCGCGCGCACCGGACGCCCGTCGGCCGGTCCGGGTGGCGGTAGCAGGTGGCCGACGGGGGCGCCGGCGGCCGGCCGGCGCCCCCGTCGTCGGGACCGGCGGTCAGCTGCGCTGCACCTCGACCGACTGGATGACGACGTCCTCGACGGGACGGTCGTTGCGGCCGGTGCGGACCTTGGCGATGCGGTCCACGACCTCGCGGCTGCTCTGGTCGGCGACCTCGCCGAAGATCGTGTGCTTGCGGTTGAGGTGCGGCGTCGGGCCGACGGTGATGAAGAACTGCGAGCCGTTGGTGCCCGGCCCGGCGTTGGCCATGGCGAGCAGGTACGGGCGGTCGAAGGCCAGCTCGGGGTGGAACTCGTCGCCGAACTGGTAGCCCGGGCCGCCGAAGCCCTGACCGAGCGGGTCGCCGCCCTGGATCATGAAGCCGTCGATGACCCGGTGGAAGATCGTCCCGTCGTACAGCGGGTCGGTGGTCTTCGCGCGGGTGGCCGGGTGCGTCCACTCGCGGCGGCCCTCGGCCAGGTCCGCGAAGTTCGCGACCGTCTTCGGCGCGTGGTCGGGGAACAGGTCGACGGTGATGTCGCCGTGGTTGGTGTGCAGCACGGCACGGCGTGCGGGGGTCGATTCGGTCACGCCGCCCACTCTCCCACTCGTCTGCTCCCCCCGAGCACGGGGAGCAGACGTCACCGGACCCTCATCGAACCCTCATCGGACGCCCCCGCCGGCGGGCCACCATCCTCCCCAGGCGCACGAGAGGGGACGGCCATGGCCACGTCCACGCCGCACCGGGGCACGACGGGACGAGCGGCGACGGCCCGGGCGCCCGGCGAGCGGCGTCCCCCCGGGCGCCGGGCGGCGACGGTGGTCGCCGGCGCGGCGGCCGGCGGGCTCCTCGCCTGGGGCGTCGTGGCGGTCGTCTCCGGGAGCGGGGACGGCGCGCTCGAGGTGCCGGCCCAGGCCAACGTCTTCGGCGCCGGGCTCGACGACCCGCCCGCCCCGGGTGGCGGCGGCGACGGCGTGCTGCCGACCCTGTTCCGGCTGCCGGAGGGCGAGGGGCGCGTCGTGACCTTCCCGGAGGTCGACGGCAGCGTCACACCCATCGTGGGCACGGCGGACCGGGTGGGTCCCGGGGGCGACGGCGGCCGGTACGGGACGACCGACGTCGAGTCGTACGGCGGGATCTCCGGGATCGTCGCCGGCGACAACGGCATGTTCGTCACCGGGGTGTTCCTCACCGACGACCCGCCGCAGGGGGAGGCACCGCCGCGGCTGGACGTCACCGGCGTCGACACCGCCGATCCGGTCGCGCCGGAGATCGGCCAGACCTTCCTCGTCGGGGACGGGCGCGACCTCCGGGTCACCGCTCCGGACGAGGCCACCCGGCTGTTCCTCGGCTTCGCCGACGGCTACTACTACCAGGGCCCGCCCGGGTGGTACGACAACAACGAGGGGTCCGTCTCGGTCACCGTGGAGGTCGTCCCCGGGTGACCCGGGGCCCCGGTCGCGGGGGGACGTCCGCCCCTTGTCGCACCCTCCCCCGGCGGCCAGTCTCGGGGCGTGCGCACGGCCATGCGGCCCGGCGCCGCTCCGCTGCTGGGGCGAGGACCGGAGGTCACGCTCCTGCTCGACCACGTGCGCCGCGGCGGGGTCACGCACGTGCACGGCCTGCCGGGCATCGGCAAGTCGGCCCTGCTGGACGCCTTCGCGGAGCTCGCGGCCGCCGCCGGCGCGACGGTCGCGGCGCTGGACTGCCGCTCCGTGGAGCCGACCGAGCGTGGGCTGCTGGGCGCCCTCGGGGGGCACCGCACGGTGGAGGCGCTCGTCGCCTCCCTCGAGGGGCTCGGGCCGCCGGTCGTGCTGGTCCTGGACCAGTACGAGCACTTCCTGCTCCTGGACACCTGGCTGCGCCGGACCCTAGTGCCCGCGCTCCCGGCCGGCACCCTCCTGGTCCTCGGCGGACGCGAGCGCCCGGTGCCCGCCTGGTACGGCGTGCCCAGCTTCCGCACCGTCCCGCTGGCGCCGCTGTCCGACGCCGACGCGCGCCTGCTGCTCGCCGAGCACGGCGTGGCCCCGACGGAGGCGGACCGGCTCAACCACGTCGCCCGCGGGCACCCGCTGGCGCTGGTCCTGGCGACGGCCGGCGTCGCGGAGAACCCGCAGCTCGGGCTGGAGGACGCGGCGATGTCCCGCGTCGTCGAGGAGCTGACCCGGCTGTACTTCGAGGACATCGCCGACCCGCTGACCCGGCGGGCGCTCGAGGCGGCCTCCGTCCTGCGGCGGGCCACGGAGTCCCTGCTCGACGCCGTCCTGGGCGGCGACGGCGCCGTCGCGATGGAGCGCCTGCTCGCGCTCCCCTTCGTCGTGGCCGGCCGGGACGGCGCCGTCGTGCACGAGGCGGTCCGCGACGCCGTGGCCGGGCACCTGCGCACCGCCGACCCGGTGCGCCACCGCGAGTACCGCCGGGCGGCGTGGCGGCGGCTGCGCGACGAGATGCGGTCGGCGGCGCCCGCCGAGCTGTGGCGCTACACCGCGGACGTCCTCTACCTGCTCGACAACCCGGTCGTGCGGACCGCCTTCTTCCCCGGGGACGTGCAGCAGGTGACCGTCGAGCCGGCGACCACCCTCGACGAGGACGCCGTCCGGGGGATCACCCGCCGGCACGAGGGGCCCGAGGGCGCCCGGCTGCTGGACCGGTGGTGGGTCACGACGCCGTCGGCGTTCTCCGTCTCCCGGGACCGGGACGGCGGCGTGGCGGCCTTCTTCGTGCTGCTCGACGACGCCCGCATCCGGCACTCCCCCGTCGCCGACGACCCCGTCGTCCGGTCCTGGGCCCGGCACCTGGACAGCCACCCGCTGGGGCGCCGCGAGGTCGCGCTGGGCCTGCGCCGGTGGCTGGACCGGGAGCGCGGCGAGGCTCCGGGGACGACGCAGGCGGCGTGCTGGCTGGACGTGAAGCGGACCTACATGGCGCTGCGCCCGGCGCTGCGGGAGATGTTCGTCGTCGTCCAGGACGTCCCGGCCTACTGGCCCGTCGTCCGGGAGTTGGGCTTCCGGCCGCTGCCCGGTCCCCCGGTCGTGCT
Source organism: Geodermatophilus sp. SYSU D01045 (assembly GCF_054050295.1). Classification (NCBI taxonomy): domain Bacteria; kingdom Bacillati; phylum Actinomycetota; class Actinomycetes; order Geodermatophilales; family Geodermatophilaceae; genus Geodermatophilus; species Geodermatophilus sp. SYSU D01045. The sequence continues at coordinate 1,864 of NZ_JBJGZB010000044.1, read as the reverse complement.
CGACGGCCGGCCGTTCACGAGCGTCGTGCTCGACTTCGGGAGGCGCTCGGTCGACGGCTGGCTCGTCGAGCTGCTGGCCCGGGAGCTCGGGGTGGCCGACGAGCCGGCCCTCGACCCCGACGCCCACGAGCTCCTGGTCGGGAACCGGCGGGTCGGGCTGACGCCGCTCGAGTTCGGCCTCTTCCGGTGCCTGCGCGACCGCGAGGGCCGCACGGTCACCCGGCCGGAGCTGCTGCGGGAGGTCTGGGACACCGAGTACGCCGGCGGCAGCAACGTCGTGGACGCCGTCGTCCGGACCCTGCGGACCAAGCTGGGGCCGGGTGCCCCGGCCGTGGAGGCCGTGCGGGGCCGCGGGTACCGGCTGCGGGAGGACTGGCGCTCACAGCTGGGCTGAGCGGCGGCTGGGCCGCGGTGGTGCGGTGGAGACGAGGGGAATCGAACCCCTAACCCCCGCCTTGCAAAGGCGGTGCTCTGCCAATTGAGCTACGTCCCCGGGAGCGCTGTCCCCGGGAGCTCCGCGCGGGAGCCCGGGGTCAGCGGGTGGTGGGGCGGCTGACCGACTGGGGGCCGCTGGTGGCCTCGTGCCAGAGGTCGGCCTCGGCCTTGCCGCTGCCGGACGAGCGCCGGCGGACGGCGGCGACGGCACCGGCCGCGACGGCGGCCAGGGCCAGCTTCTTGAGCACGCGGTACCTCCTGGGTACGACGGCGGCCACGGACGGGGCCTCGCTGTCGCGGTGCCGGGGCACCGGTTCACGGGTGGGCCTGGGAGGACTTGAACCTCCGGCCTCATCCTTATCAGGGATGCGCTCTAACCGCCTGAGCTACAGGCCCGTGGACCTCGACCAGCGTACAGGGACCGCGGACGGCCCCTGCACGCGGGTCCCTCGCCTAGTCGCGCTCGGCGAGCGTGACCTCGAGGCCGCCGACCAGGTCGGCGCAGAGGTTGTAGATGAACGCCGCGACGGTGCACAGCGCGGTCATCAGCACGATGTTGATCGCGCCGATGACGGCCGCCCCGCCGAAGACGATGCCCGGGGTGATGACGTCACCGCCGCCCTCGCCGCTCGCCGACGTGCCGAGCTGGCCGAACAGGTCGTTGAGGGTGTCGAAGACGCCGAGCCCGGACAGGACCCCGTAGAGGATCCCGACCGCGACCATCCAGATGAAGAACATCGCGATCGACAGGATCAGCGAGATCTTCAGCGCCGACCAGGTGTCGACGTGCCGCAGCTGGAGCCGGGCGCGGCGCGGACCGCGGTTGCCGCGGTTCTTCGCCTGCTTGCCGGCCTGCTGCGCAGCGGGCGGCTGCTGGGGAGGCCGGGCCGCCGCCGGCGGGGCGGCCACCGCGACCGGCGGGACCGCCTGGGTGGCGCTCACCGGCCCCGGCATGGTGGCGTCGGCCGGCCGGGGGGCCTGCGGCGGGGCCTGGGGCGCCACCTGCTGGGCGGGCGCCTGGCCGGTCGCCGGCTTGGCCAGCGACGGGCCCGCGCCCGCCGGCACGGCCCCGGCCGGGGACGCCCCGGACGGAGCGGGTGTCTGGCCGGTGGCGGGCGCCGAGCCCGTCGCCGGGGCTCCGTCCGCTCCGGCTGCGCTCTCCGGGCGGACCCCGGTGCGCACCGCCTGCGGCCGGTCGCTCATGCCGTTCTCCCGTTCGCCTGCGGCCCTCGCCGCGTTCTCGCACCCGGGCGGTCCGGCGTGGTGCCGGAGGCGCCCGGGCGCCGGTCGTGTCCGTCAGCGGGAGCCGGGGGGGGGGGGGGGGGGGGGGGGGGGGGGGGGGGGGGGGGGGGGGGGGGGGGGGGGGGGGGGGGGGGGGCGGGGGGGGGGGGTGGGGGTGGGCGGGGTGGGGGGCGTGGTGGGGAGCGCC
>NZ_JBJGZB010000043.1:0-25494 GCF_054050295.1 Geodermatophilus sp. SYSU D01045 | reverse complement strand
GACCCACGCCGGGTGGCCGCCGTCCTGACCGTCCTGTGGCTGGCCGCCTCGTGGGGAGCCCTCCGCCCGCCGCGGTCGCGGGGGGGGGGGGGCCCCGGGGGGCCCCCCCCCCAGTCCGCCAGGCCCTGCTCCATCTCGGCGTCGAGGGCCTCGAGGTCGGTGCGCAGCGCCGCGGCGTTCTCGCGGTAGGTGTCCGCGCCGTCGGGGTCGACCTCGGCCAGCCGGTCGGCCAGGGCGTCGCCGACGTCGGCCAGCCGGGTGGGGTCAAGCCAGAAGTGCGGGTCGACGGCCTCGCCGTCCTCGCCGGCGTGCTCGGCGTGCTCCTCCTCGCTCTCGCCCTCGTGGCCCTGCTCCTCGGCGGCCGGCGACAGGTCGGCGGCCTCGCCGGCGTCCCAGGCGGCGTCCCCGGCCTCGTCGACGGCCTCGTCGAGGCCGGGCTGGAACCCGGCGAGGTAGACGACGAGGTCGGCCTCCGTCAGTGACGCGACGTCCTGCGGGGTCAGCTCCAGGTCGTGGGGCTCGGCGCCCGGCGGGGTGAGCGACTCGACGTCGACGCGGTCGCCGCCGACCCGCTCGGCCGCCCACTGCAGGGGGTAGAAGGCGGCCTCGACCGAGACGCCGTCCGCGGCCGCGGCCTCGTCCTCCCCGGCGGAGCCGCACGCGGCCAGCAGCAGGCCGGTGGCGGCGGCGGTCGTCGCGGCGAGGACGCGCGTCGTCGTGGTCATGAGAACCATTCTCACACAGCGGCGGAGGTGTCTGGCCGGAGGGGGCGGCGCGTACCCTGCGGGGCGTGTCCGACGCCGCCGACCTGCCGCTGATCGGGGCCGCCGCGCTGCGTGCCCGCGCCGCCTCCCGCGTGCTGCGCACCCTCCCGACCGACGTCAAGGACGCCGCGCTCACCGCGATGGCCGAGGCACTGGTCGAGCGGACCGACGAGGTGCTGGCCGCCAACGCCCAGGACGTCGCCGCGGCCGAGGCCGACGGCACGCCGGCGTCCGTGCTCGACCGGCTCCGGCTCGACGCCGGGCGGGTGGCCGGCGTGGCCGCCGCGCTGCGCGAGCTGGTCGCCCTGCCCGACCCGGTCGGCGACGTCGTCCGCGGCTCGCGGCTGCCCAACGGGCTGGAGCTGCGGCAGGTCCGGGTGCCCTTCGGCGTGGTCGGCATCGTCTACGAGGCCCGTCCGAACGTGACCGTCGACGCCGCCGGCCTCTGCCTCAAGAGCGGCAACGCGGCGCTGCTGCGCGGCTCGGCCTCGGCGTACCGGACCAACACCGCGCTGGTCACCGTGCTCATGGAGGCCGGCCAGAAGGCCGGGCTGCCCGAGGGCTCGGTCGAGCTGCTGCCGGCCGACCGCGCCTCGGTGGGCGAGCTGCTGTCCGCGCGCGGGCACGTCGACCTGGTCATCCCGCGCGGCGGCGCCTCGCTCATCCAGCGGGTCGTGCGCGAGGCCCAGGTGCCGGTGATCGAGACCGGCGTCGGCAACTGCCACGTCTACGTCGACGCCTCCGCCGACCCGGCGATGGCCGAGGCGATCGTGCTCAACTCCAAGACCCACCGGGTGAGCGTCTGCAACTCCGCCGAGACGCTGCTCGTGCACCGCGACGTGCCGTTCCTCCCGCGGCTGCTCACCGCGCTCGCCGACGCCGGGGTGACCCTGCACGGCGACCAGGCGACGATCGACGCCGCCGCGCAGTCCGGTCTCCAGGCCGTCGTCCCGGCCACCGACGAGGACTGGGCCACCGAGTACCTGTCGATGGACATGGCGGTGCGCGTCGTCGACGACCTGCCGGCCGCGCTCGAGCACGTCGCGCGGTGGGGGAGCGGGCACAGCGAGGCGATCGTCGCCGACTCCGCGTCGGCCATCGCCGCGTTCACCGCCGGCGTCGACGCCGCCGCCGTCCTGGTCAACGCCTCCACCCGGTTCACCGACGGCGGCGAGTTCGGCTTCGGCGCCGAGATCGGCATCTCCACCCAGAAGCTGCACGCGCGCGGGCCGCTGGGCCTGCCCGAGCTGACCAGCACCACCTACGTCGTCACCGGGAACGGCCACACCCGCTGATCCCCGGCCGCTTGACCTGAGGAGCCGCATGCCCCGCCCGCCGACCCAGTCGCCGCAGTTCTCCTCGGTGGCGGACGTGAGCAAGCGGCTGTCGACCGCCGGGTACCTGCCGGACGCGCAGATCGCGACGACGGTCTTCCTCGCCGACCGGCTGGGCAAGCCGCTGCTGGTCGAGGGCCCGGCGGGCACCGGCAAGACCGAGCTGGCCAAGGCGCTGGCCGCGGCGACGGGCTCGGAGCTGATCCGGCTGCAGTGCTACGAGGGCCTGGACGAGGCCCGGGCGCTGTACGAGTGGAACTACAAGAAGCAGCTGCTGCGCATCCAGGCGGCCCAGGGCGGGGACGGCGCCGACTGGGGCACCGTCCACGACGACATCTTCGGCGAGGAGTTCCTGCTCTCCCGGCCGCTGCTGACCGCGATCCGGCGCACCGAGCCGACCGTGCTGCTCATCGACGAGACCGACAAGGCCGACGTCGAGGTCGAGGGCCTGCTGCTGGAGGTGCTCAGCGACTTCCAGGTGACGATCCCCGAGCTCGGCACGGTGACCGCGACCCGCCGGCCGACCGTCGTCCTCACCTCCAACGCCACCCGCGAGCTGTCCGAGGCGCTCAAGCGGCGCTGCCTGTACCTGTCGCTGGACTACCCCTCGGCCGAGCGGGAGCGGGAGATCGTGCTCTCCCGGGTGCCCGACCTCGCGCCGGGGCTGGCCGAGCAGCTGGTCCGCACCATCCGGGCGCTGCGAGCGATGGAGCTGAAGAAGTCGCCGTCGATCTCCGAGACCCTCGACTGGGCACAGACCCTGCTCGAGCTCGGCCTGGACACCCTCGACGAGACGGCGGTGCGCTCGACGCTCGGCGTGGTGCTCAAGCACGCCAGCGACCAGGACCGCGCCGCCGCCGAGCTGCGGCTCAACTGATGTCCGCGCCGTCGGTGTCCCCTGGGGGGCTGGCCGGTCACCTCGACGGCTTCGTGCGGGCGGTGCGGGAGGCCGGCATCCCGGTCGGGATCAGCCAGGCCGTCGACGCCGCGGAGATCCTCACCGTCGTCGACCTGCTCGACCGCGAGCAGCTGCGGCACGGGCTGGCGGCGGTGCTGCTGCAGCGCGCCTCGCAGCGCCCGGCCTACGACGTGCTGTTCGACCTGTGGTGGCCGCTGTCGGACCGGCCCGCTCCGGGCTCCGCCGACGACGGCGCGGAGCCCTCCGACGGCGAGCCGGGGGCCGACGACGGCTCCACGCTGGACCTGCCCGACGGGCACGGCGACGGCGACGAGCGCGACCTCGCCCAGCGGATGCGCGAGCAGCTGGCCCGGTTGCTGCTCGAGGGCGACGACGAGGCGCTGCGCCGCTTCGCCCGCCAGGCGGTCGAGCAGCTCGGGCGGGCGCCGGCGTCGCCGTCGGGGCAGTCGTACTTCGGCTACCGGGTGATGCGCGCGCTGTCGCCGGACACCCTGGTCACGCAGCTGCTGGCCGGGCTGCTCGGCGACGGCGGCCGGGGCGGGCTGGCCGAGCAGGTGGCCCGGCAGACCGTCCGGGAGCGGCTGGCCGCCTTCCGCTCCGCCGTCGACGCCGAGGTGCGCCGCCGGGCCGCGGCCGACCGCGGGCGGGACCGGGTGGCGAAGAGCGCGGTGCGGCCACTGGCCGAGCAGGTCGACTTCCTGCGCGCCCAGCAGTCCGACCTCGCCGAGCTGCGGCGGGCGGTGGCGCCGCTGGCCCGCCGGCTCGCGGTGCGGCTGTCGGCGCGGCGGCGGATGGGCCGCCAGGGCCGGCTGGACTTCCGCAAGACCGTGCGCGCCTCCCTCGGCACCGGCGGGGTGCCCGTGGTCACCCACCACCGGCCGCGGAAGGTGCACAAGCCGGAGCTGGTCGTGCTCTGCGACGTCAGCGGCTCGGTGGCCGGGTTCAGCCACTTCACGCTGATGCTCACCCAGGCGCTGCGCGAGCACTTCTCCGGCGTCCGCGCGTTCGCCTTCGTCGACTCCACCGACGAGGTGACCCGGTTCTTCCGGCCCGGCGCCGACGTCGCCGGCGCCGTCGCGCGGATCGGCCGCGAGGCCGACGTCGTCGCCTTCGACGGGCACAGCGACTACGGCAACGCCCTCGAGGTGTTCGCCGACCGCTGGCCCACCGCCGTCGGGCCGAAGACCTCGCTGCTGGTGCTCGGCGACGGGCGGACCAACTACCGCCAGCCCGGCCTGCCGGTGCTCGCCGACTTGGTCCGCCGCGCCCGCTCGGCGCACTGGCTCAACCCCGAGCCGCGGCGGCTGTGGGGGAGCGGTGACTCCGCCGCCGACCGCTACGGCGAGGTCGTCGACATGGTCGAGTGCCGCAACGCCACCCAGCTGGCGGAGTTCGTCACCACGCTCTGACCCCACCCGGTGCCGGCGACACGCCCGGGGGACCCCTCTCCGAGACCGCTCGTAACCGGTGGACGGCTGGGCCGTTGGTCAGCGCGGGCACCGAGGCGCGACACGGTGCCCGGCCCGTGCTCCCGTCGTCGCGGCCGGGAGCCGGGCGGCGCGACCGACGGCACGGGGGTGCCGGTCGCGAGCGGACGGTCCCGTCCCGACGGCCGGGTGCGGCGGCGCCCTGCGCCCGGCCGTCCGGGGACCGCACCCGCCGGGTGCACCCGGGCCACGCGGGCGCCGCCCGGCTAGGCTCGATCGGTGGCTGGTACCCGGGTCGGCGTGATGGGTGGGACGTTCGACCCCATCCACCACGGTCACCTGGTCGCCGCCAGCGAGGTGGCCGGGCTGTTCGGTCTGGACGAGGTGGTCTTCGTCCCCACCGGCCAGCCCTGGCAGAAGACCGAGCGCGAGGTCAGCCCCGCCGAGGACCGCTACCTCATGACCGTCATCGCCACCGCCTCCAACCCGCGGTTCTCCGTCAGCCGCGTCGACGTCGACCGCGAGGGCCCGACCTACACGATCGACACGCTCACCGACCTGCACGCCCAGCGTCCCGACGCCGAACTGTTCTTCATCACCGGTGCCGACGCGCTGGCGCAGATCCTCAGCTGGCGCGACAGCGACCGGTTCCTCCGGCTGGCCCACTTCATCGGGGTCACCCGGCCCGGGTTCACCCTCGCCGACGGGCACCTGCCCGAGGGCGCGGTCAGCCTGGTCGAGGTCCCGGCCCTGGCGATCAGCTCCACCGACTGCCGCGACCGCGTGGCCCGCGGCATGCCGGTCTGGTACCTCGTGCCCGACGGCGTGGTGCAGTACATCGAGAAGCGGGGCCTGTACCGCGCCGGCGGCCGGCGCTCGCCGGGCCCGCGCGGTGACCGGCCCACCTACGACCGCCCACCGGCCGCCCCCGCGCCCGCGGACCCGGCCGGTCCCCACCCCACCGCCCCACCGTCTGCCCACCTCCGGGAGGTGCCCCGATGACCGCCTCCGCCGAGGCCCGGGAGACCGCGCTGCTCGCCGCCCAGGCCGCCGCGGACAAGCTCGCCACCGACGTCTCGATCGTCGACGTCAGCGACCGCCTGGCCATCACCGACGCGTTCGTGCTCGCCGCGGCGCCCAACGAGCGCCAGGTGCAGGCGATCGTCGACGAGGTCGAGGAGCGGCTGCGCCGGCACGGCGTGAAGCCCGTCCGCCGCGAGGGCGTCGCCGAGGCCCGCTGGGTGCTGCTGGACTTCGTCGACGTCGTGGTGCACGTCCAGCACGCCGAGGAGCGCGCGTACTACGCCCTCGAGCGGCTGTGGAAGGACTGCCCGACCATCCCGTTCGTCGACCGCGCGGCCCCGCCCGCCGCCGACGGCGCACCCCCCGGGACCGGCACGCTGTCCACCGACGACGTCGACCCGGGCAGCTCCGACCCGGTCCCGCTGGCGCCCGACCCGACCGAGGACCTCACCGAGGACGACCTCACCGACGAGGACGCCCTCGAGGACGACCCGCTCCAGGACGAGCCCCTCGGCGGCGGTGCCGACGGGGACCCGGGGACGACCGGCCGGTGACGGCTCCCGCCGCCCTCGACCTGCCGGTGCCCCGGCTGGTCGTCTGGCGGCACGGGCGGACCGAGTGGAACGCCACCGGGCGCTTCCAGGGCCAGATGGACCCGCCGCTGGACGCCGAGGGCCGGGCGCAGGCCGCCCGCACCGCACCGCACCTGGTGGCCGCCGGGCTCACGCCCGGGACGACCGTCGTCGTGGCCAGCGACCTGGTCCGCGCCGCCGACACCGCCGCCGCGCTGACCGGCCTGCTCGGCGTGCCGCTGCGGCTGGACGAGCGACTGCGCGAGCACGGGCTGGGCTGCTGGGAGGGGCTCACCCGCGCCGAGGTCGCCGAGCGCCACCCCGAGCAGTACGCCGACTGGATCGCGGGGCGGCCGGTGCAGGGCCGCGGCGGCGAGGAGGCCACCGACGTCGCCCGCCGCGCGCTGGCCGCGCTCCACGACCTGCCGCCGGCCGAGGTGGCCGTCGTCGTCACCCACGGCGGGACCGCCGGCCGGCTCGTCGAGGCCCTGCTCGAGCTCGGCCCGCAGCACCGGCGGGTGTTCGGGCCGCTGGCCAACTGCGGCTGGAGCGAGCTGGCCCGCCAGGGGGACCGGTGGCGGCTGATGCGGCACAACGCCGTCGTCGCCGCCCTGCCGGGCCGGGTCGAGGGACCGGCCGTCGCCGCCCCGGCGCCGGTCCCGGCCGACGCCGCGGCCACCCCCGAGGGCGCCGCACCCCCGCCCACCCAGGACGCCGACGCGGTCCTCTGAGGACACCCGCCGGACACCGGCCGTCCGCCTGCGCGTCGGCCCTCGGCCGGCGTCGGGCTAGCCTCCCCTGGTGTCCGTCGCCGTGGTCACCGACTCCACGGCCTACCTGCCGGCCGACCTCGTCGCGCGGTACGGCATCGAGGTGGTCCCGCTCTACGTCGTCCTCGCCGGGCACTCCGGCCGGGAGGGCACCGAGATCACCCCGGAGGACGTTGCCCGGGCGCTGACCTCCCGCGGCCAGCACGTCTCGACCTCGCGGCCGACCCCCGGCGACTTCGTCGCCGCCTACCGCCGCCGGCTGGCCGAGGGCGCCGACCGGGTGGTGTCGGTCCACCTGTCCGCCGAGCTGTCGAGCACCTGGGACGCCGCCCGGATGGCCGCCGCCCAGGTCGGGGAGCACCTCGTCACCGTCGTCGACTCGCGGTCGACGGCCATGGGCACCGGCTTCCCCGTGCTCGCCGCCGCCCGCGCGGCGGCCGACGGCGCCACCGCCGCCGAGGTCGCCGCCGTGGCCGCACGGACCGCCGCGCGCACCCGCACGCTGTTCGTCGTCGACACCCTCGAGCACCTGCGCCGCGGGGGCCGCATCGGCTCGGCCGCCTCGCTGCTGGGCACCGCCCTGGCGGTCAAGCCGGTGCTGCACGTCGCGGAGGGGAGGGTCGTCCCCCTGGAGCGGGTGCGCACCTCCGCGCGTGCCCTCGCCCGGTTGGTGAAGCGCGCGGAGGAGGCCGCCGGTGGTCCGGGCGCCTCCCTCGCCGTCCACCACCTGGCCGCGCCCGAGCGCGCCCAGCGCCTGGCGGCCGAGCTGCAGCGCGCCGTGCCCGACGTCGGGGAGCTGCACGTCAGTGAGCTGGGCGCGGCGGTCGGCGCGCACGTCGGGCCGGGCGCGGTCGGCGTCGTGGTGACCCCGGCGGACGGGGACTGAGCGAGGGGCGGACACGGCGCGCAGCGTGCACCGGCTCCCGTCGGACGGCCCGCGCCCGTCCACAGCCCGCACCGCCGTCCACAGCTCCTCACGGAGCAGTCCTCCCGGGCGGCGGCCTGCCTAGCGTCCGCCGCGTGCGCCTGACCTCCCGCCGCGACCCCGCCGCCGACGTCATCCGTGCCCGCCTGCGGGTGCTGCTCGACGAGGGCCGGCGCTCGGGCTGGCTGCCCGACGACGACCCGCTCGAGTCCCCGCCGGGCACCGGCGTGGCCCTCCTCCGCCGCCCGGAGCCGCCCGGGGGCCGAGGCGAGGACGACCTCGGCACCCACCTCGACGACGAACGGGACGACCCGGACGACCAGGCGGACGGTCGGCTGCCGGGCGGGCTCGGCCGGCACCGGGCGCCCGGGCGGGCGGTGCGCCTGGACCCCGGCCGGCGCGGCGGCGCGGCGCTGTGGCTCACCGGTCTGCTGGTGGCGCTGCTGCTCGCCGGGTGGACCTGGCTGCAGCGGCCGGAGGTGGAGCCGGCACCCGAGCCCGTCCCGGCCGGGGGCGAGCCCGTCGCGGCCGGGGTCGAGCCCGCACCGGCCGCCACCACGGAGTCCGCGCCCGCGGAGGCGGCCGGGGCGCGCACGACGGTCGTGGTCTCGGTCGTCGGCCTCGTCGTCACGCCCGGCCTGGTGACGCTGCCCGAGGGTGCCCGGGTCGCCGACGCGGTGGCCGCGGCCGGCGGCCTCCTGCCCGAGGCCGATCCCGCCTCGGTCAACCTGGCCGCGGTCGTCAGCGACGGGCAGCAGATCGCCGTCGGCGTCCCGGGAGCGGCTCCCGCGCCGGCCGCCGGGGGAGCGGCCCCGGCCGGCCCGCTGGACCTCAACGCGGCCACGGTCGCCGACCTCGACGCCCTGCCCGGCATCGGCCCGGTGCTCGCCCAGCGCATCGTCGACCACCGCGAGCAGCACGGCCGGTTCACCAGCGTCGAGCAGCTCGACGACGTCCCGGGCATCGGCCCCGCCGTCTACGGCGACCTGGCCGACCTGGTCCGGGTGTGAGCGCCCTCCCGGACCGGCGCTGGTCGTGGCTGGACCTGCGCCTCGTCCCGGCCGCCGCCGCGGTCTGGGCGGTCACCCTCGCGGCCGGCCTGCTGTCGCCGCCCGTCCTGCTCGTCCTGGCCGGCGCGGCCACGCTGGGGGCGGTGCTGCTCGTCCGGCACCGGGGACGGGCCGGCGTCCTCGTGCTCCTCGCCGTGCTCGCCGCGGTGGCCACCACCGCGACGGTCGCCGCGGTCCGCGGGGCCGCCCGCGCCGCCTCCCCGCTGGCCGACGTGGCGGCCGGCCGCACGGTCGAGGTGGTCCTGGAGGCCGACGGCGACCCGCGGCGCGTCGCCGGCGTCGGCCCGCCCCGGCTGGCTCTCGACGTCACGGTCACCGCGGTGACCGACCGGGCGGCCACGGTGTCGCTGACCGCCGCCGCCGTGCTGTTCGCGCCCGCGGAGGACTGGACCGGCGTGCTGCCCGGGCAGGTGGTGCGCACGAGGGTGGCGGTGGCGACCGCACCCGCCACCGACGGCGTCGTGGCGCGGCTGTCGGCCCGCGGCCCACCGGAGCCGGTCGAGGGGCCGTCCCGGCTGCAGCGCGCCGCCGGTGCCGTCCGCGACGGGCTGGCCGCCTCCGCCCGGCGCGTGCTGCCCGCACCCGCGGACGGGCTGCTGCCCGGCCTGGTCGTCGGCGACACGCGGAGCCTGGACCCGGTGCTGGAGGAGGACTTCCGCCGCGCGGGCCTGTCCCACCTCACCGCTGTCTCCGGCGCCAACGTGGCGATCGTCCTCACCGGCGTGCTGGCGCCGCTGCGCCGGCGGGCGGTCGACCGCCGGGTGCAGGCAGCAGTGGCCCTCGCGGTCCTCGCCGGCTTCGTGGTGCTGGTCCGGCCCGACGCCAGCGTCGTCCGGGCGGCGGCCATGGGCGCGGTCACCCTGCTCGCCCTGGCCTCCGGCCGCACACGGGCCGCGGTCCCCGCGCTGGCCGCGTCGGTGGCGGTGCTCCTGCTGCTCGACCCGCGGCTGGCCCGGGACGCCGGGTTCGCCCTGTCGGTCGCGGCGACGGCGGCGATCGTGCTGCTGGCGCCCCGCTGGTCGCGCCGGCTGCAGCGCCGGGGCTGGCCGCGCACGCCTGCCGACGCGGTGGCGGTGGCCGCGGCCGCCGGGCTGGCCACCGCGCCGCTGGTGGCGGGCCTGTCCGGGCTGGTCAGCCCGGTGTCGCTGCCGGCCAACCTGCTCGCCGCGCCCGCGGTGGCGCCGGCGACCGTGCTCGGCCTGCTGGCCGCCGTCGTGGGGCCGGCCGTGCCGGTCGCCGGGGACGGCCTCGTGTGGCTGGCCGGCTGGCCGGTGCGGTGGCTGGTCGCCGTGGCGCGCACCGCGGCGGCGCTGCCCGACGGCGCGACCGGCTGGCCGGCCGGCACCGGTGGCGCGCTGCTGCTCACGGTCCTGCTGCTCGCCGGCGGGCTGCTGCTGTGGCGGTACCGGCGGCTGCGCCCGCTGGGGCTGGCCGCAGTGCTCGGGCTGGTGCTGCTCGGCTGGCCGCTGCGCCAGGTCGCCGACGGCTGGCCCCTGCCGGGGACCGTGCTGGTCGCCTGCGACGTCGGCCAGGGCGACGCGCTGGTGCTCCCGACCGGCCCGGGCGAGGCCGTGCTCGTCGACGCCGGCCCGGAGGTGGGCCCGGTCGACCGCTGCCTGGACCGGCTGGGCGTCGACCGGCTGCCGCTGGTGCTGCTGTCGCACCTCGACGCCGACCACGTCGGCGGGCTGGCCGGCGCGCTGGACGGGCGGGAGGTCGGCGCCTTCGCCACCGGCACGCTGTCCCCGGCCGACGAGCGGGCCGGCGACCTGGCGCGCGCCGCCGCCCGGGCCGGGGCGCGCCGCGAGGTCCTCGTCCCCGGCGACCGCCGCGACGTGGGCGGCACCCGGCTCGAGGTGCTGGCGCCGCCGCCGGAGATCGCGACCGCCGCGGCCGAGCCCAACGACCTCTCGCTGGTCGTGCGGGTCACCGTGCGCGGCGTGCGGGTGCTGCTCACCGGCGACCTGGGTGCGGCCGCCGAGGAGCGGGTCCTCGACCGGGGCGTGGACCTGCGCGCCGACGTGCTCAAGGTCCCGCACCACGGCAGCGCCGACGCCGCCCCGGCCTTCCTCGCCGCGACCGGCGCCCGGGTGGCGCTGGTCAGCGTCGGCGCGGAGAACACCTACGGGCACCCGGCGCCACGGCTGCTGTCGCTGCTGGCCCGGGAGGGCATGCAGGTCCACCGCACCGACCGGGAGGGCGACCTGGCCGTCGTCGGCTCGGCAGGGGAGTGGGGCGTCGCCGCCCGCGGTGGAGGAGAGGTGCAGGCCGGGGCGGTGCACCCCGCCGACGGCGGCGTGCCGGGCGGACCCGCGGTGCGGCCGGACCGTCGGCGGGCCGTGACACCATCGGGGCGTGGCAGCGGCACCCCCGGCACCGACCTCCCGCCTGCGGGCCGTCGTCGGGGAGGAGGAGCTGCTGCGCTCCCGCGCCGTGGCCGCCGTGCGCGCCGCCGTCCTCGAGCGCCACCCCGCCGCGGAGGTGCACGAGCTGGTCGCCGCCGGCCTGCCGGTCGGCCAGCTCGCCGACGTGCTGGCGCCGTCGCTGTTCGGCGAGCACCGGCTGGTCGTCGTCAGTGGGGTGCACGAGGCCGCGGGCGCCCTGGTCGACGCGCTGACCGGCTACTGCAAGGACCCCGATCCCGACCTCACGCTGGTCGTCGTCCACCACGGCGGCAAGCGCAACGAGGCGCTGGTCAAGGCGTTCACCGCGGCCGGGGCGGCGCTCGACGAGTGCGCCAAGATCTCCTCGCCCGGCGACCGGGCGGCGTTCGTCCGCAACGAGGTGCGCACGGCCGGCGGCCGGATCACCCCCGACGCGGTGGCCGCCCTGGTCGACGCGGTCGGCGGGGACCTGCGGGCGCTGTCGTCGGCGGCCACCCAGCTGGTCGCCGACTTCGGCGGGGCCATCGACGCCGACGCCGTCGCCCGGTTCCACCGCGGGCAGGCCGAGGTCACCGGCTTCACCGTCGCCGAGAAGGTGCTGGTGGGGGACCGCCAGGGCTCGCTGGAGACGTTGCGGTGGGCGCTGGACCGCGGGGTCGCGCACGTGCTCATCGCCGACGCGATCGCCGACGGCATCCGCACCGCGGCCCGGGTCACCTCGCTGAACACCTCCAACACCGGCGACCTCGCGCGGGCGCTCAAGCTGCCGCCGTGGAAGGTGAAGAAGGCCCAGACCCAGGCCCGCGGCTGGAGCATCGAGGGCCTGCAGCAGGCGATCGGGGTGGCCGCCGAGCTCAACGCCGACGTCAAGGGCGTGGCCGCGAGCGCCGACTACGCGCTCGAGCGGGCCATCCGCCGGATCGTCGACATCCGCGCCACCACCGGCCGCGGCCGGGCCCGCGCCGGCTACTGAGCGGCCGGGCCCGCGCCCCCGGAAAGCGACGGGCCCCCGTCCTCCGGGAGGGAGGACGGGGGCCCGGGAGCGCTGGGGCGCAGCTCAGAGGCTGGTCAGCTGCTTGGCCATGCCCGACTTGCGGTTGGCGGCCTGGTTCTTGTGGATGATGCCCTTGCTGGCGGCCTTGTCGAGGGCCTTGCCGGCCTTCTGCAGCGCCGCGGTCGCGGCCTCGGTGTCGCCGGTGGCGGCGGCCTCGCGGAAGCGGCGGACGGCCGTCTTCAGGGCGGACTTGACGGCGACGTTGCGCTGGCGCGCCTTCTCGTTCGTCTTGTTCCGCTTGATCTGGGACTTGATGTTCGCCACGCGTGAGCCTCGGTGTCTCGCAGGAGGGAAAGGGTCTGTCGGTGCGTCCGGACGGCATGCGTCAGCGGACCGGCCTGCCAGGTTACCAGCGTGCGGCGCGCCGTCCCACCCCGGCTGCCGGCAGGCCCCTCCGGCACGGTGCTCCACCGCGGTGCCCCGGCGTGGGACGATGGCGGCACTGTGACGACTCCCGCTGCCACCGATCCCACCCGGATCCGGAACTTCTGCATCATCGCCCACATCGACCACGGCAAGTCGACGCTGGCCGACCGGATGCTCGAGGTGACCGGGATCATCGAGGCGCGGCAGATGCGCGCGCAGTACCTCGACCGGATGGACATCGAGCGCGAGCGCGGCATCACCATCAAGGCCCAGAACGTGCGCCTGCCCTGGAAGGTCGGGGACACCGGGTACGTCCTCGACATGATCGACACCCCGGGCCACGTCGACTTCACCTACGAGGTGTCCCGGTCGCTGGCGGCCTGCGAGGGCGCGGTCCTGCTGGTCGACGCCGCGCAGGGCATCGAGGCGCAGACCCTGGCCAACCTCTACCTGGCCCTGGAGAACGACCTCACGATCATCCCGGTCCTCAACAAGATCGACCTGCCGGCCGCCCAGCCCGAGAGGTACGCCGCCGAGATCGCGCACATCATCGGCTGCGACCCCGAGGACGTCCTCAAGGTCAGCGGCAAGACCGGCGAGGGTGTGCCTGAACTGCTGGACGCGATCGTCGCGCAGATCCCCCCACCGGAGGGCGACGCCGAGGCCCCGGCCCGCGCGATGATCTTCGACTCGGTCTACGACATCTACCGCGGCGTCATCACCTACGTCCGCGTCGTCGACGGGCGGATCTCCAGCCGCGAGCGCATCCGGATGATGTCGACCGGCGCCACCCACGAGCTGCTCGAGATCGGCGTCATCTCGCCCGAGCCCAAGCCGGTCGACGGCCTCGGCGTCGGTGAGGTCGGCTACTTCATCACCGGGGTGAAGGACGTCCGCCAGTCCCGCGTCGGCGACACCGTCACGCTGCAGCACCGCCCGGCCGCCGAGCCGATCGGCGGCTACAGCGACCCCAAGCCGATGGTCTACTCCGGCCTCTACCCGATCGACGGCAGCGAGTACCCGCTGCTGCGCGAGGCGCTGGACAAGCTGCTGCTCAACGACGCGGCCCTGACCTACGAGCCGGAGACCTCCGCGGCGCTCGGCTTCGGCTTCCGCGTCGGCTTCCTCGGCCTGCTGCACCTGGAGATCGTCCGCGAGCGGCTCGAGCGCGAGGCCGGCATCAGCCTGATCTCCACCGCGCCCAACGTCGTCTACCGGGTGGTGATGGAGGACGGCACCGAGCACACCGTCACCAACCCCAGCGACTGGCCCGAGGGCAAGATCGACAAGGTCTTCGAGCCGGTCGTCAACGCCACGATCATCGCGCCCAGCGACTACACCGGCGCGATCATGGAGCTGTGCCAGAGCCGGCGCGGCCAGCTCGGCGGCATGGACTACCTGAGCGAGTCCCGCGTCGAGCTGCGCTACACGCTGCCGCTCGGCGAGATCATCTTCGACTTCTTCGACGCGCTGAAGTCGCGCACCCGCGGCTACGCCAGCCTCGACTACTCCGAGGCCGGCGAGCAGGAGTCCTCGCTGGTGAAGGTCGACATCCTGCTGCAGGGCGAGGCGGTCGACGCGTTCAGCGCGATCGTGCACAAGGACAAGGCCTACGGCTACGGCGTGATGATGGCCGGCAAGCTGCGGGAGCTCATCCCGCGGCAGCAGTTCGAGGTGCCGATCCAGGCCGCCGTCGGCTCCCGGGTGATCGCCCGCGAGACCGTCCGCGCCATCCGCAAGGACGTCCTCGCCAAGTGCTACGGCGGTGACATCACCCGCAAGCGGAAGCTGCTGGAGAAGCAGAAGGAGGGCAAGAAGCGGATGAAGATGGTCGGCCGCGTCGAGGTCCCCCAGGAGGCGTTCGTCGCCGCGCTCTCCACCAACGAGCCCGCAGCCGGCAAGAAGTGAGCGGGCGGCTCCTCGCCGTCTGCGTCTCCGGCTCCGACCTGCTGCCGCTCCCCGGGCGCCGGCCCGACCGCAGCGGCATCGACAAGCGCCCGCGGCCCGGCCGCGTCGCCGTCGGCGAGCTCGGCCTGGACGGCGACGTCCAGGTCAACCGGAAGTACCACGGCGGGGAGGGGCAGGCGGTCTACGCCTACGCCCAGGAGGACGCCGACGTCTGGGCCGCCGAGCTCGGCCGCGACCTGCCTCCGGGCCGGTTCGGGGAGAACCTGCGGACGGCGGGTCTGGATCTGACCGCCGCCGAGATCGGCGAGCGCTGGCGGGTCGGGACGGCGCTGCTCGAGGTGACCGCGCCGCGCATCCCGTGCGCCAACTTCGCCCGCTTCTGGGACGTCCCCGACCTGGTCAAGCGGTTCACCGCGCGCGGCGCGACCGGCGCCTACCTGCGGGTGCTGGAGACCGGCGCGGTCGGCGCCGGCGACGAGGTCACCGTCGTCGAGCGGCCCGGCCACGGCGTCACCACCGGCTTGGCGTTCCGCGCGCTGACCACCCAGCGGTACCGGATCGCCCAGCTCGAGCCGGCGCTGGCGTCGTTCCCGGTCAAGGACCGGCCGAAGCTGGCGGCGCGGATCGCCGCGAGGACCGCCGCCCCGGCCTGAGCGCGCTCAGTGCAGCCAGGGCGCGAAGGACAACCCGACCACCAGCCCCTCCGGCGACTGCAGCCGGGCGACCGTCTGCCCCCACGGCTCGGTGCGCGCCCCGTGCAGCAGCGTGTGCCCCCGGTCCTCGAGCTCGGCCGCGCCGGCCGCCACCGCGTCGGCGCCGGCGAGCTCGAACTCGATGCTCGCCTGCGGCACCGGGCGGTCCGCCGGCCAGTCGGAGGCGCCGAAGCAGGCCTGCGCGGCCTGGGTCAGCGGCCAGACGCCGAAGTGCCGGCTGCCCTCGATCCGCTCGCTGGCGACGTACTCGCCGTCCATCCGCTCCAGGGGCAGGCCCAGCGCGTCGACGTACAGACGGCGGCTGGTCGCGGGGTCCGCGGTGATCACGCTGACGCCGGCGATGAACAGGACGTCCACGGCCCCCAGCGTGGACCCGCCGCCCCGACCGCGGGACCCCCCGCCGCCTGCGTCTGCGGGTCACCGCGACGCGCTACCGTGCCCGCGCCGGGGGCCGACCGGCACGGACGGGGAGGACGACGATGGTGCTGCGCCGCGCTGCCGCGACGGTGGCCGGGCTGGTGGTCGCGGTGTCCGCGCTGGCCGGCTGCGGCGGGGGCGAGCCGGAGGAGTCCGCCGACGACCTGCTCGCCCGCGCGAAGACCACGCTCGACGAGACCGAGTCGCTGCACTTCGTGCTGACCAGCGAGGGCGCGCCGACCACCGGCACCGCGCTGGTCGGCGGCGAGGGCGACGTCCTCCGCCCGGCGTCGTTCGAGGGCACCCTGCAGGTGCTGGCCGTCGGCTCGGCGCTCGACCTCGCCGTCGTCTCGGTCGACGGCACCGTCTACGCACAGCTGCCGTTCACCAGCGGCTACAGCGTCGTCGACCCCGCGCAGTTCGGCTTCGGCGACCCCGGCGCGCTGCTGGACCCCGACACCGGCATCTCGCAGCTGCTCGCCCAGGCCGACGCCGCCGAGCTGGGGGAGGAGCGCCGGGTCGACGGCGAGGTGGTGCGCGAGGTGACCGCCGAGATCCCCGGCGACCTGGTCGAGCAGGTGCTCACCAGCGAGGACCCGAGCCAGCCGGTGGAGGCCCGCTTCGCCGTGGCTCCCGAGTCGGGTGAGCTGCGCCGCGCCGAGCTGACCGGCCCCTTCTTCGCCGCCGACCAGGACGCCACCTTCACCCTCGAGCTCTCCGACCCCGGCGACGATGTCGAGATCACCGCACCGCCTGCCGGCTGAGCCGCAGGCACCCGCGGTCCCGGGGCTGCCGCTGGTCGTCCTCGCCACGCTGGCGGTGCTGGTCACCGCGGCCGACACCTACGTCGTCGTCCTCGCGCTGCCGGACATCCTCACCGGGGTCGGCGTCGGCATCGACGAGCTGCAGCGGGCGACGCCGATCGTCGGCGGCTTCCTGCTCGGCTACACCGCCACGCTGCCGCTGCTGGGCCGGCTGGCCGACTTGCGCGGCCGGGTGCCGGTGCTCGCCGGCTGCCTGCTGCTGTTCGCGCTGGGTTCCCTGTTGACCGCGACGGCCACCGACCTGGGCCCGGCCGTCGCCGGCCGCGGGCTGCAGGGCGTGGGCGCCGGCGGGCTGGTCCCGGCCACGCTGGCGCTGGTCGCCGACCGGTGGCCGCCCGAGCGCCGGGCGGTGCCGCTGGGCGTGGTCGGCGCGGTGCAGGAGGCCGGCGCGGTGCTCGGCCCGCTGGCCGGCGCCGCGGTGCTCGCGGTCAGCGACTGGCGGGCGGTGTTCTGGCTCAACCTGCTGCTCGGGCTGGTCCTCGCCGCGGGCGTGGTGCTCACCGGCGGCGGCCGGCGGCCCGACCCCGTCGGCCTGGTCCTGCTGCTGCTCACCGGCGCCGCCGCCGGGCTGCAGCTGGCCGCGCCGGCCGCGCTCGCCGAGGACGTCACGCTCGGCCTGGCCTGGGTGCCGCTGGCCGACGGCGTGACCGCGTCGACGCCGCTGGCGCTGGCCGCCGTCGTCGCCGGGCTGGCCCTGGTCGCGCGCAGCCTCGCGCACCCCGCCGGCGCGGTGCTGCCGCTGCGCGGGGTCCCGCGGCTGCTCCGCGAGGTCGACGTGCTCGGCTCGCTGCTCGCCGTCGTCGCGCTCGGGGCGCTGGTGTGGGCCTTCGCCGCGGCCGACCCGGCCACCGAGGTCGTCGCGCACGGCCCGGTGCTGCTGCCGGTCGCCGCGCTGGCCGCCACCGGCTTCTGGCTGCACGAGCGGCGCGCGCCCGACCCGGTGCTGCCCCTGGGCGCGCTGCGGCCGGCCGGCGCGTGGGGTGCGCTGCTGGTCAACCTGCTGGTCGGGGTGGCGCTGGTGGTCGCGCTGGTCGACGTCCCGCTGTTCGCCCGCGCGACGACGACGCCCGGCGACCAGCTCGGCGCCGCGCTCGTGCTGGTGCGGCTGCTGGTCGCCGTCCCGGTGGGCGCGGTCGCCGGCGGCTGGCTGTGCCGGGTGCTGCCCCCGCGGCTGGTCGCGGCCGGCGGCACGGTGCTCGCCGCGCTGGCGCTGTGGGCGATGACCGGCTGGGGCGAGACGTCGCTGGACCGGTGGTGGTCCACGGTCGTGCTGCTGGCCGCGGGGCTCGGGTTCGGCCTGGCGATCGCGCCGGTCAACGCGGTGCTCCTGGCGGTCACCGGGCCGGCCGTGCACGGCAGCGCGAGCGCGCTCGCCGTCGTCGCCCGGACCGTGGGGATGCTGGTCGGGCTGTCGCTGCTCACCGCGGTGGCGCTGCGCCGGTTCACCGCCGAGGTCGAGGCGATCGGCTCGCCGCTGACCGTCTGCCCGGACACCCCGGCCGACTGCCCCGCCTACGAGGCGGCCGTCGACCAGGCCGTCCTCACCCAGCTGCACACCGTCTTCGCCGGCGCCGCGGTCGCCGCCGCGCTGGCGGCGGTCGCGGCGCTGGTGCTGCTGCGCGAGGTCAGCCGGGCCCGCGCACCTCGTAGTGCGTGACGGTGTCCTCGCGCTGCACGAGGTACCGGTCGTCCTCGGGGTAGTAGACGGCGGCCTCGAGGTCGTCGCCGGCGAACCCGCGGACCGCCTCCAGCGACTCCCACAGGCTCAGCGCCACGACCTCGGTGCGGCCGTCGCCGAGGTCCCGGGTGAGCACCCAGGCGCCCTCGTTGCCCGGCGTCCGCCGGTACTCGCCCACGCCGGTCTCCTCGACGTAGGCGGCGTAGGCGTCGGCGTCCCCGGTGCGGACCCAGCCCCGCCACACCCGCGCTGTCCTGGCCACGGCCGGCCTCCTCGTCAGAGCGTGAAGACGATCTTCCCGGCGGTGCGGCCCTCGAGCATCCGGCTGAAGCCCTCGCGGGCCTGCTCCAGCGGCAGCTCGACGTCGATGACCGGGCGGACGCCGGTCACCGCGCACATCCGGACCAGCGACTCCAGCTCGTCGCGGGTGCCCATGGTGGAGCCGACCACCGACAGCTGGGTGAAGTACACCCGGTTGAGCTCGGCGCTCGGGTCGTAGCCGGTGGTGGCGCCGGAGGTCACGATGACGCCGCCGGGCTTCAGCGACTTCACGCTGTGGCTCCAGGTCGCCTTGCCGACGGTCTCCATGACGCCGTCGACCCGCTCGGGCAGCCGGGCGCCGGTCTCGAACGCCTGCTCGGCGCCGAGCTCGAGCGCGGCCGCGCGCTTTTCCTCGCTGCGCCCGGTGACCCACATCCGGTAGCCGGCGGCCCGGCCCAGCACGACCAGCGCGGTGGCCACGCCGCCGCTGGCGCCCTGCACGAGCACCGTCTGGCCGGGCCGCAGGCCGGAGCGGACGAAGAGCATGCGGTAGGCGGTGAGCCAGGCGGTGGGCAGACAGGCGGCCTCGGCGAAGGACAGCTCGGCGGGCTTGGGCAGCACGTTGCGCCGGGGGACGGCGACCCGCTCGGCCATCGTGCCCTGGTGCAGCTCGGAGAACAGCGAGCGCTTCGGGTCCAGCGTCTCGTCGCCGGTCCAGCCGGGGCTGGCGACGACGCCGTGGACGACGACCTCGTTGCCGTCCTCGTCGAGCCCGGCCGCGTCGGTGCCCAGGATCATCGGCATCCGCTCCCGCGGCAGGCCCACGCCGCGCAGGCTGAACAGGTCGTGGTGGTTGAGCGAGACGGCCTTCACCTGCACCGTCGTCCAGCCGTCGGGCGCCTCCGGCTCGGGCCGGTCGCCGACCTCCAGGACGGAGAGCGGGTCGTCGGGCGAGGGCGTGGAGACGAAGACGGCGCGCATGCGCCGGACGTTAGGACACCCCCGTCCGGCGGGCGACACCGCGCCCGCCGGACGGCGGCGGCTCAGGCCTTCGGCGGCGGGCAGGCCACGTGCTGGTACTGCAGCCGCGTGTCCCCGGTGTACCCGGACACCTCCACGGTCGCGGTCGGGCCGCCGTCGATCGAGACGGTCACCGACCCGGTGACGGTCGCCTCCCGGACGAGGACCCGGCCGACGCAGTGGTCCAGTTCCTGCGGGAAGCGGGTGGTGTCGCCGGTACCCGTCCACACGAGGTCGACGTCCATCGTCCCGGTGACCTCGACCAGGCCCTGACCCCCGCCGTCGGGCGTGCAGCTCAGCGCCACGTCCTCGCCGGAGAGGGTGGCCGACTCCAACGGGACCAGGGAGGCGGCGGGCGACTCCACCGGTCGGCAGGCGTACCCGGCCGTGTGTGCCTCGAGGTCGACGGTCAGCGCGCCGTCCCGGTTCCCGGTGACCGTGGCGCTCACCCGCAGGTCGCCGCCCTCCTCACCGAGGCCCGTGGTGGCCTTCCACTCCGTCGTCGCGCCGCGGCCCTCGGGCGGTGCCGCGGCGGCCGTGCCCGCCGTGCCGCCCAGTGCCGCCGTGGCCAGCAGCACGGTCAGCGCCCGGGCCGTCCTCGTCCTCATGCCGTCCTCCTCGGGTACCGGTCCCGGACCTCCCGGGCCGGTGCGGGCGGGAGGGTGGCAGCGGCGGCCGGCGACCGGGACGGATCCGTGCGCGGCCGGCCGCGGGTGCGGCGTGTCGTCCCCGACGCGCCGCGGCCGGTCAGGGGCAGGCCGGGACGCCGCGGGAGACCGAGTCGTCGTCGTCGGCCAGGCTGACCGCGACGCCGTCGTAGCCGAGCCCCGGCACGACGACGCGCACCTGCCCGGTCACCACGGCGTGCCGGTCGGTGAGCAGCTCGCGGCAGGCGCCGTCGGGGCTGTCGAGGGCGTACTCGTGGCCGGGGCCCTCCGCGGTCCACGTCAGGTCGACCACGGCGGTGCCGGTGACCTCGCCGGCCGCGGTGTGGGACCCGCAGGTCAGCGCCAGCTCCCCGCGGGCGGTGGCGGAGTCCAGCCCGGCGACGGTCGCGGGCACCCGCTCCTCGGTCAGGCAGTCCCAGCCGAGGACGAAGAACTCGCCGTTGCCGAAGGCGTCCGCGTCCGGCGGGTCGAACACGGTGACGTGCACGAAGACGTCGTCGCTGCCGCTCTCGCCGCCGGCGCCGAGGAACGCGCTGGCGTACCCCGTGCCGCCGTCGTCCGCTGCCTCGGTGGTCGCGGGGGCGGCCGGCGGGGGCGCCGCCGGCCCGCTCCCGCACCCGGCCAGCAGCAGGGCCGCCCCGCCCGCGATCCACCGCACGCCGTCCTCCTCCGCCGTCGCCGGGCGCGGAGGATGGCAGCCGCCGCCGGGCGGGGGAAGGGCCTAGCGGACGACGACCACCGCGTCCTGGCGCGGCACGAACGCGCCGATCACCGGGGCGCCGGGCACCTCGCCGGCCAGCAGCAGCCCGCCGGAGGTCTGCGCGTCGGCCAGCAGCAGCGCCTCGTCCTCGCCGACGGCGGACAGGTCGGTGTGCGGGCGCACCCAGTCGAGGTTGCGCCGGGTGCCGCCGGAGACGAACCCGGCGGCCAGCGCCTCGCGCGCCCCGGCCAGGTAGGGGACCGCGGCGGCGTCGACGACCGCGGTCACCCCGCTGGCGCGCGCCATCTTGTAGAGGTGGCCGAGCAGGCCGAAGCCGGTGACGTCGGTGCCCGCGCGGATGCCGGCGGCCAGCGCGGCGCGGGAGGCGTCCCGGTTGAGCGCGGTCATCGAGGCCACCGCCTCCTCGCTGACCTCGCCGGTGGCCTTCATCCGGTTGTTGAGCACGCCGACCCCCAGCGGCTTGGTCAGCGACAGCGGCGTCCCGGCGACGGCGGCGTCGTTGCGGATGACCCGGTCGAGGTCGAGGACGCCGGTGACCGCCATGCCGTACTTCGGCTCGGGGTCGTCGATCGAGTGCCCGCCGCCGACGTGGCAGCCGGCCTCCTGCGCCGCCTCCAGCCCGCCGCGCAGCACCTCGGCGGCGAGCTCGGCGGGCAGCACGTCGCGCGGCCAGCCGAGCAGGTTGACCGCGACCACCGGGGTGCCGCCCATCGCGTAGACGTCGGACAGCGCGTTGGCAGCGGCGATCCGGCCGAAGGTGTACGCGTCGTCGACGACCGGGGTGAAGAAGTCGGTGGTGAGCACCAGCCCCTGCCCGCCGGCGGTCCGGACGACGGCCGCGTCGTCGCCGTCGTCGAGGCCGACGACCAGCTCGGCGGCCGGGTCGGCCGGGCCGGTGCCGGTCAGCCCGGCGACGACGGCCTCGAGCTCCCCGGGCGGGATCTTGCAGGCGCAGCCGCCGCCGTGTGCGTACCGGGTGAGGCGGATCCGTGCGGGCGCGCTGGTCACGGCCCCACCGTAGGCTGGCCGGCGGAGGCGTCAGGGTGCCTGGTGGCCCCCGCGGCCTCTAAAGCCGGCGTGGCCGAGCAGCTCGGTCAGGCGGGTTCGATTCCCGTCCGCCTCCGCCAGCCTCCCCGCGGGCCGGCGCGCATACGCTCCGCAGCGATGAGCGCCGACCCGCGGCGGGCAGTGCCCCGCACCGACACGCTGCTGGCCGACCCGGCGCTGGCCGACGCCGTGTCGCGCCTGGGCCGGGACCTGGTCAAGGACGCCGTCCGCGCCGTGCAGCAGCGCGTCCGCGCGGGCGAGCTCGCGCCCGAGGACGCGGTCGCCGCCGTCCTCGCCGGCCTGCCCGTGACCGCGTCCGCCCTGCGCCCGGTGCTCAACGCCACCGGCGTCCTCGTGCACACCAACCTCGGGCGAGCGCCGCTGTCGGCCGCGGCCGTCGAGGCGGTGGTCGCGGCCAGCGGCACCACCGACGTCGAGCTGGACCTGGCCACCGGCCGCCGCGGGCCGCGCGGCGAGGCCGCCCTGTCGGCCCTGCTGGCGGCGGTGCCGGCGGCCGGGGCCGCGCTCGTGGTGAACAACTGCGCGGCGGCGCTGGCGCTGGTGGCCACGGCGCTGGGCGGCGAGCTGGTCATCGCCCGCGGCGAGCTGGTCGAGATCGGCGACGGGTTCCGCATCCCCGCCCTGCTGGAGTCGACCGGCGCCCGGCTGCGCGAGGTGGGGACGACGAACCGGGTGACCCTCGACGACTACCGCGACGCCCTGCACGACGACACCGGCGCGGTGCTCAAGGTGCACCCGTCGAACTTCGTCGTCCGCGGCTTCACGCGGGCGGTGCCGGTCCACGAGCTGGCGGAGGCGCTGCACACCAGCGGCGTGCCGCTGGTGGCCGACGTCGGCTCCGGGCTGCTGCGGCCGCACCCGGCGCTGCCCGACGAGCCGGACCTGCAGACGACGCTGGCCGACGGCGCCGACCTGGTGCTCGCCAGCGGCGACAAGCTGCTCGGCGGCCCGCAGGCCGGGCTGGTGCTCGGCCGCGCCGACCTGGTGCAGCGGCTGCGCCGGCACCCGCTGTACCGGGCGCTGCGGGTCGACAAGACGACGCTCGCCGCGCTGGAGGCCACCCTGCGCGGCCCGCAACCGCCGGTGCAGCAGATGCTCGCCGCCGACGTCGCCGGGCTGCGGGCCCGGGCGCGGGCGCTGGCCGGCCGGCTGGCCGACGCCGGGGTCGACGCGCACGCCGTGGACTCCGCCGCGCGCGTCGGCGGGGGAGGGGCGCCCGAGCACCCGCTGCCCAGCGCCGCGGTCTCGCTGCCCGAGCCGTTCGCCGAGCCGCTGCGGCGGGGCGCCCGGCCGGTGGTCGGGTACGTCGCCGACGGGCGCACCCTGCTCGACCTGCGCAGCGTGCCGCCGTCGGCCGACGACGACCTCGCCGCCGCGGTGCTGGAGGTGGCGCGGGCGTGGACGTGATCGCCACCGCCGGCCACGTCGACCACGGCAAGTCGACGCTGGTCCGCGCGCTCACCGGCATGGAGCCCGACCGGTGGGAGGAGGAGCGCCGCCGCGGCCTGACCATCGACCTGGGCTTCGCCTGGACGACGCTGCCCTCGGGCCGGGTGCTGGCCGTCGTCGACGTGCCCGGGCACGAGCGGTTCGTCGGCAACATGCTCGCCGGCGTCGGGCCGGTGCCGGCCGCGCTGGTCGTGGTCGCCGCCGACGACGGCTGGTCGCCGCAGACCGCCGAGCACGTCGCCGTCCTGGACGCGCTCGGCGTGCGGCACGCGCTGCTGGCCGTCACCAAGGCCGACCTCGCCGACCCCGCGCCCGTGCTCGCCGACGCCACCGAGCGGCTGGCCGCGACGTCGATGGGCACGGTCCCGGGCGTGGCGGTGAGCGCGCCGACCGGCCGCGGCGTCCCCGAGCTCACCGCTGCCCTGGAGGCGCTGCTGGCCGGGCTGCCCGCGCCGGACGCCGCCGCGCCGGTGCGGCTGTGGGTCGACCGCGCATTCCCCATCCGCGGCGCGGGCACCGTCGTCACCGGCACCCTGTCCGCGGGGTCGGTGGCGCCCGGCGACCGGCTGCGGCTCGGCGACCGCGAGGTGGGCGTGCGCGGCGTGCAGTCGCTGGGCCGGCCGGTGGAGCGGGCGACGGCGACCGCGCGGGTGGCGCTGAACCTGCGCGGGGTCGCCGTCGAGGACCTCTCCCGCGGCGACGCGCTGGTCACCCCCGGCGCGTTCCGGTCCACCGCGGAGGCCGACGTCGTCCTGGCCCGCGCGCCCGAGGGTCGGCTGCCGGCCGGGGCGGTGCTGCACGTCGGGTCGGCGGCGGTGCCGGTGCGGCTGCGCCCGCTCGACGGGCGGGCGGTGCGGCTGCGGCTGGCGGGCCCGCTGCCGCTGCGGGTCGGCGACCGCGTGCTGCTGCGCGACCCGGGCGCCCGGCGGGTGCTCGGCGCCGACGTCCGCGACGTCGCCCCGCCCGAGCTGCGCCGCCGCGGCGCGGCCCGGCAGCGGGCCGGCGAGCTGGGGCGGCAGCAGGCCGGGCCGGCCGGGGCCGCCGCCGACCTCGCCCGCCGCCGGGTGGTGCGCGCCGACGACTTCGCGGCGATGGGGTGGCCGGTGCCGGGCGACGCCGTCCGCGCCGGGCCGTGGCTGGTGGCGCCCGGGCTGGTCGGCGAGCTGGCCCGCCGGGTGCCCGGGCTGGTGGCCGCGCACCGGCGGGCGCACCCGCTGGAGCCGGGGCCGCCGGTCGCCGTCGTCCGCCGGGAGCTGGACCTCCCCGACGACGACCTGGTGGCCCTGGTCGTCCGGCCGCCGCTGGCCCTGCGCGAGGGCCGGGTGGTGGTGGCCGCCGCCGGGCTGCCGCCGGCCGTGCAGCGGGCGGTCGATGCGATCCGGGCGCGGCTGGCCGCCGACCCGTTCGCCGCCCCGGACGCCGATGAGTTGCGCGCCGCCCGGCTCGGCCCGCGCGAGCTGGCGGCCGCGGTGCGCGACGGGCAGCTGGTGCGCATCGCGGACGGCGTCTACCTGGCGCCCGGCGTGGAGGAGGCAGCCCGCGCCCGGCTGGCCGCGGTGCCGCAGCCGTTCACGCTCAGCCAGGCGCGCTCGGCGTGGGGGACGACGCGGCGGGTGGCCGTGCCGCTCATGGAGTGGCTCGACGCGCGCGGGGTCACCCAGCGGCTGCCCGACGCCACCCGCCGGCTCCGCTGACCCGGCGTGGGACACGGTCGGTGACGTTCCGCTGACCTAGCGTGTCCCGGTGATCGACTTCTCCAACGGCTCGGTGTTCAAGCTGAGCCAGTGCAACCCCCAGGACGTCGCCGGCGACGTCGCCCCGCTGCTCATCCCCGGCGAGCAGCTGTACTTCGCGTTCAAGACGGTGCGCGACTTCGTCGTCTTCACCGACAAGCGGCTGATCGCGGTGAACGTCCAGGGCATGACCGGCCGCAAGAAGGACTTCACCTCGCTGCCCTACAGCAGGATCCAGGCCTTCTCGGTGGAGACCGCGGGCACCTTCGACCTCGACGCCGAGCTGGACCTGTGGTTCAGCGGGCTGGGCAAGGTGCGGCTGGAGTTCAAGGGCAACTCCGACATCCGACAGCTCGGTCAGATGATCGCCACCCACGTGCTCTGAGCGCGGTCGTGCTCTGCACCCGGGTGTGTGCAGAGCACGAC
>NZ_JBJGZB010000042.1:0-26546 GCF_054050295.1 Geodermatophilus sp. SYSU D01045 | reverse complement strand
CCCCCCCCCCCCCCCCCCCCCCCCCCCCCCCCCCCCCCCCCCCCCCCCCCCCCCCCCCCCCCCCCCCCCCCCCCCCCCCCCCCCCCCCCCCCCCCCCCCCCCCCCCCCCCCCCCCCCCCCCCCCCACGACGCGTTCGGCTACCTCGGCGAGCGGTACGGCCTCGACGTGGTCGGCGTCAGCGGGCTGAGCCCGTCGACCGAGCCCAGCCCGGCGCAGCTGGCCGAGATCTCTACGCTGGTCCGGGAGCGCGGGGTGACGACCGTCTACACCGAGACCCTCGTCGACCCCGCCGTGGCCGAGACCGTCGCCGAGGAGGCCGGTGTGCAGACCGCCGTCCTCGACCCGCTCGAGGGCCTGACCGACGAGTCGGCCGGGGACGACTACCTCGCGGTCATGCGCGCGGACCTCGCCACGCTGCAGGAGGGGCAGGGCTGCGCGTGAACGACGCCGCGCTCCGGCTGGCCGGCGCCACGATCGGCTACGGCGACGTGGCCATCGTCCGCGACGCCGGCCTGACCGTCCGGCGCGGCGAGACCGTCGCGGTCCTCGGCTCCAACGGCTCGGGCAAGACCACGCTCATGCGGGGCGTGCTCGGCCTGGCCACCGTCCTCGGCGGCACCGTCGAGGTGCTCGGTGCCCCGGTCGGCCGGCTGCGCGAGCGCGGCCGGGTGGGTTACGTCCCGCAGCGGCACACCGTCAGCGGCGCGATGCCGGCCACCGTGCGCGAGGTGGTGGGCGTCGGCCGGCTGCCGCGGCTGGGCCTGTTCCGCCGGCCCGGCCCGCGCGACCGCGCCGCCGTCGCCGAGGCGGTCGACGCCGTGGGCCTCGCCGACCGGCTCGAGGACCCGGTCGCCTCCCTCTCCGGCGGGCAGCAGCGCCGGGTGCTGGTGGCCCGCGCGCTGGCCGCCGAGCCGGAGCTGCTGGTCATGGACGAGCCGACCGCCGGCGTCGACGCCGCCAGCCAGGCCGCGCTGGCCGCGGTGCTGGCCCGCGTCGCGGCCGCCGGGACGACACTCGTCGTCGTGACCCACGAGACCGGCCCGCTCGCGGGCGTGCTGTCCCGGGCGGTCGTCGTCGACTCCGGCCGGCTCACCTACGACGGGCCGCTGGCCGGGGCCGGGCCCGCCGGCCCGGACTGCCACCACCCCGGGGAGACCGCCGAGCCGGCGGCGCGCGGCTACCGCCTGGACCAGCCCCGGCCGGCGCCCGACGCCGTCCGCGTGCGCGACGGGAGCCGCTGACGTGGAGCTGCTCGAGTACGGGTTCATGCAGCGGGCGCTGCTGGCCTCGCTGATGGTCGGCCTGGCCGCGCCCGCCGTCGGCGTCTTCCTCGTGCAGCGCCGGCTGTCGCTGCTCGGCGACGGCCTCGGGCACGTCGCGCTGACCGGCGTCGGCATCGGGGTGCTCACCTCCACCGCGCCCGTGGGGACGGCGCTGGTCGCCGCCGTGCTGGGCGCGGTGCTCATCGAGCTGGTCCGCGCGCGCGGGAAGACCAGCGGCGACGTCGCCCTCGCGGTGCTGTTCTACGGCGGCATCGCCGGCGGGGTGGTGCTGCTGTCGCTGGCACCGCGCGGGCAGGCGACCAACCTCGACGCCTACCTGTTCGGCGCGATCACCACCACCACGACCGCCGACGTCGCCGTCTTCGGCGTCATCACCGTCGTCGTCCTCGCGGTCGTGTGGCTGCTCGGCCGGCGGCTGTACGCGGTCAGCGACGACGAGGAGTACGCCCGCGCGGTCGGCCTGCCGGTGCTGCCGCTCAACGTGGTGCTCGCCGCGCTGGTCGCCTCGACCGTCGTGCTGTCGATGCGCGTGGTCGGCCTGCTGCTGATCAGCGCGCTGATGATCCTGCCCAGCGCGGTCGCCCAGCTGGTCGGGCGCAGCTTCCGCGCCACCCTGCACCTGGCCTGCGCGATCGGCGTGGTGGTCAGCGTCGCGGGGACGGCGGCGTCGTACTACACGGGCACCCCCTCCGGCGGCACGATCGTGCTGCTGGCCATCGCCCTGTTCCTGCTGGTCACGGTCGTCGTGGCGGTGCGCGAGGCGACGGCGCGGCGCCGGCACGGGCGGCGGGTGCAGGTGCACGCCGCGCACCCGCACGAGCACGGGGACGGCTGCGGGCACCGCCCGGTGCCCCACGGCGACCACGTCGACTACGACCACGACGGGCACCTGCACGCGCCGCACCGCACCGGCACGGGCGTGCACTACGACGAGCACACCGAGCACGCCGCCCCGCCGCCGGTCGGGACGGAGCGGCCGTGAGCGCGCCCGAGGTCCCGGTCCGCCGCCAGACGCGGCAGCGGACCGCGGTCATGGCCCTGCTCGAGGAGCTCGACGGGTTCCGCACCGCCCAGGAGCTGCACGCCCTGCTGCGCGAGCGCGGCGACGCGGTCGGCCTGGCCACCGTGTACCGGACCCTGCAGGCGCTGGTCGACGACGGCCTGGTCGACGTGCTGCGCGGCGAGGACGGCGAGGCCGCCTACCGGCACTGCTCGCCGGTGCACCACCACCACCTGGTCTGCCGCTCCTGCGGGACCACCGTGGAGGTCGCCGACCCGCCGGTGGAGCGCTGGGCCGCGAGGGTCGCCGCCGAGCACGGCTTCGCCGACGTGCAGCACCAGCTGGAGGTCTTCGGGACCTGCGGCAGCTGCACCGCCGCTCAGCGGTAGGGGTCGGTCACCTCGCGCAGCCGGGTGAGCGCCGCCCGCAGCTGGGCCGTGGTCTCCTCCCCCAGGTACGCGGTCCACTCGGCCTCCACCTCGGCCTCGACCCGGCGGGCGAGCGCCACCAGCTCCTGACCCCGCTCGGCGATCTGCACCAGCCGGGCGCGGGCGTCGGTGGGGTCGGGCACGCGGCGCACGTAGCCGGCCCGCTCGAGCTGGTCGACGAGGTGGCCGGCGGTCTGCTTGGTGACCAGCGCCTGCGCGGCCAGGTCGGTCAGCCGGGTGCCGGCGGGGCCGATCCGGGCGGCGATGCGCCCCTGGGCGAGCGTGATGTCGTCGTGCCCCTCGGCCGCCAGCGTCGCGAGCAGCCGGGCCTCCATCGCCCGGTGCGGGTAGAAGCACAGCAGGGCCAGGTTCTGGTGCCCCTGCTCCTCGTGGTCCCGGCGGTCCCCGTCCCGCCGGACCTCGTCGCGAACGCTCACGATCCCCCTTGACGTTGGTCAGACGATCTGACTGAATGGTCAGACCATCTTACCAACACCAAGGGGGCCGTCGTGGACCTCGACGACGTGTGGCGCACCATCGACGCCCAGCGCCTGAGCCTGGCCGACCTGCTCGACGACCTGTCGCCGGCCGAGTGGGAGACCCCGTCGCTGTGCGACGCCTGGCGGGTGCGCGACGTCGCGGCGCACCTGACGCTGGCGCAGATGGGACTCCGGTACGCGGTCGGCCCGGCGATCCGGGCGGGCGGCAGCTTCAACCGGATCATCCGGGACACGGCGCTGCGCGTCGGCCCGCTGCCCGACGACGAGTACGGCCGGCGGATCCGGGCGATGGTCGGCTCGCGGAAGCGGGCGCCGTTCATCTCCCCCATCGAGCCGCTCACCGACGTCCTCGTGCACGGTCAGGACATCGCCCTGCCGCTGGGCCGTGAGCGGCCCATCCCACCGGCCCCCGCGGCCGTGTCGGCCAGACGGGCCTACGACATGAGCTTCCCGTTCGGGGTGCGCAGGCGGTTGGCCGGACTGCGGCTGCGGGCCACCGACAGCGACCTCGTGCTCGGCGAGGGCGCTTCGGTCGAGGGCACGACCGGCGACCTGCTCCTGCTCATCACCGGGCGCACCGCCACGGTGCACCGGCTCACCGGAGAGGGCCTGCAACGGCTGCCGGCGGCGGACGGTCGCCGGCAGGAGTCGAGGAGGACGAGATGACCCTGGGCGTGATCACGGACGTGTCCGCACCGGTCGAGCTCTACGACGCCGTGCACGCGGCGATGCTCGAGCGGGTCGAGCGGATCGGCCCGGCCCTCGACGGGCTGCTGCTGCACCTGGCCCGGCCCACCGCGGACGGGTTCCAGGTGATCGGGGTGTGGGAGTCGCGGGAGGCCTACGAGCGCGGGAACCGTGAGGTGGTCGGGCCGGTGTTCGCCGAGGTCCTGCGGGGCCAGGCGCCCCCCGCCTCGGTGGACACGGAGTTCGAGGTCCGCGGCCTCGTGCTGCCGCGGGCCGGCGTCGCGGTCTGACACCGGCATCCGGCCCGTCGGGGAGGAGGACCCGGTGATGTGGGCGGTGTTCGAGGACGTGTCCGCACCCGTGGAGCAGCCGTACGACCTGGTGGAGCTGTACGACGCCGTGCACCGGCTGCTGCTGGAGCGCACCGGCGGGGAGTTCGACGGCCGGCTGGTCCACCTGGCCTGGGCGACCGCCGACGGGTTGCGGGTGGTCGAGGTGTGGGACTCCCGCGAGCAGTACGACCGCTACGGCCGCGAGGTCATCGGGCCGCTGGTCGACGAGGTCCTGGCCGGGCGGCCGCACCCGCCCGAGCTCGTGACCCGCTTCGACGTCCGCGGCCTGGTGGTCCCGGCCGGCGGGGTGGCGCTCCCCGCCGGCCGGTGACCCACCGGCCTAGTTCAGAGCGCGGGTGCCGGGCGGCAGGACGCCGCCACCGACCATGTCGACGACGGCGTCCTGCAGTGCGGTCAACGCGACCCGCTGGGTGAACGGGCCGGTGGAGACGCGGGCGACGCCGAGCTCCTGCATCTCGCGGGCCGGAAGCGACCGGCCGGGCACGCTGATCACCGTCAGCTTGTTGCGGCCCAGACCCTCGACGACCGTCTCGATCTCCTCGCGCTTGATCAGCCCGGGCACGAACACGACCGGGGCACCGGCCTCCAGGTAGGCCTGCCCGCGGCGGATCGCCTCGGCGACCAGCTCGCCGCGGTCGGCACCCTTGGCGGCGCGGACGAAGGCGTCGGTGCGCGCGTTGAGGACGAACTCGATGCCGGCGTCCCGGCCGGCCCGCACCACCGCCTCGACGGCGGCCACGGCCTCGTCGAGCGGCTTCATCTGGTCCTCGAGGTTGCCGCCGACGACGCCCTTCTCGATGGCGCGGCGGGCGGTCTCGCCGGCGTCGCCGTAGCCGGCCTCCATGTCCATGCTCACCGGCAGGTCCACGGCGGCGGTGATCCGGCCGACCATGTCCAGGTGCAGGTCGAGCGGGATGTTCTCGCCGTCCGGGTAGCCGAAGGTCGAGGCGATGCCGTGGCTGGCGGTGGCCAGGGCCCGCACGCCGTCGGTGGCGGCCACCACCTGCGCGGAGACGACGTCCCACACGTTGGTGAGGACCAGGATCTCCGGGGCGGTGTGCAGGTCGAGGAGCGTCCGGGCGCGGGTGGCGAGGTCGGTCACGGGACCCGACGGTAGGGCCCGGTCAGCGGTCGCGCAGCGCGCGGAGGGCCGCCTTCCGGGCCTCGCCGGTGAGCCGGTCGAGGAACACCTTCCCGTCGAGGTGGTCCACCTCGTGCTGCAGGCAGCGGGCCATGAGACCGGTGCCCGACAGCCGCAGCGGCTCCCCGTGCACGTCGAAGCCCTCGACGACGGCGGACACCGCCCGCACCGTGGGCGCCCACAGCCCCGGGATGGACAGGCAGCCCTCGTCGCCGTCCTGGGTCTCCCCCGACAGCTCCACCACCCGCGGGTTCACCAGGTGGCCGATCTCGCCGTCGACGTTGTAGCTGAACACCCGGGCGCTCACCCCGATCTGCGGGGCGGCCAGCCCGGCGCGGCCGGGGTGGTCGACGGTCTCCTCGAGGTCGCGCACCAGGGCGGCCAGTTCCCTGTCGAAGGCCCGCACCTCGTCGGCGGGCGTGCGGAGCACCGGGTCACCGAGCTCGCGGATCGGGCGGATCGTCACCGAGGCAGTCTCGCAGCCGTCCGCGGACGCCCGACCAGCACCATCTCGTCGCGGTGCACGACCTCGCGCCGGTACTCCGGCTCGAGGTCCCCGGTGCGGCGGCCGAGCAGCGCCGGCATCTCCCGGGCGTCGTAGGCGACCAGCCCGCGGGCGACCACGGTGCCGTCGGGCCCGACGAGCTCCACCGGGTCGTCGGCCAGGAAGTCGCCGTCGACGCCGGTGACCCCGGCGGCCAGCAGCGAGGCGTGCCGCTCGCGGACCGCGCGCACCGCGCCGTCGTCGAGCAGCAGCCGCCCGCGCGGCCGGCTGGCGTAGCGCAGCCAGAACTGCCGGCCCGAGGGCCGGCGGCCCGAGGGCTCGAACAGCGTGCCGACCCGCTCGCCGGCCAGTGCGGCCGCGGCCTGCGGCGTCGACGTGACCACGACCGGCACGCCCGCGCCCGAGGCGATGAGCGCCGCCTCGACCTTGGTGGCCATGCCGCCGGTGCCGACGCCGTTGCGCCGGGCGGTGCCGAGGGTGACCGCGGCGAGGTCGGCGGGACCGCGGACGGTGTCGAGCAGCTGCGCCGGGCCGATGCGCGGGTCGCCGTCGTAGACGCCGTCGACGTCGGACAGCAGCACCAGCGCGTCGGCGGCGGCCACGTGCGCCACCAGGGCGGCGAGCCGGTCGTTGTCGCCGAAGCGGATCTCGTCGGTGGCGACGGTGTCGTTCTCGTTGACGATCGGGATCACGCCGAGGGTGAGCAGCCGCTCCAGCGTCTGCCGGGCGTTGCGGTAGTGCCCGCGGCGGGTGAGGTCGTCGGCGGTCAGCAGCACCTGCCCGACGGTGACGCCGTGCCGGTCGAAGGCGTCGGCGTAGGTCTGCACCAGCCGCAGCTGCCCGACGCTGGCCGCCGCCTGCGCCGTCGCGAGGTCCCGCGGCCGGCCCTCGACGCCGAGCGGCGCCAGGCCCGCCGCGATCGCGCCGGAGGACACCAGCACCACCTCGCGGCCCTGCGCCCGCACCGCGGCGAGGACGTCGACCAGCGCGGCGAGCCGGCCGGCGTCCAGCCCGCCGGGCAGCGTGGTCAGCGACGAGGAGCCGACCTTGACGACGACGCGCGGCGCACCGGCGACCTGCGGACGGGCGGTCACTCCTCGTCCCCTCCGGGCAGGTCGTCGTCGGGCAGGTCCTCGTCGGGCAGGTCCTCGTCGGTCCACGTCTCGGTGAGCTCGTAGGGCACCCGGCGGGCCTTCTTGGCGGCCAGCCGCTCGGCGGCGCGCACGCGGTGCGGCGCGTCGATGCGGTTGTCGGTGCCCCGGCCGCCCAGGCCCGCGGTCTCCTCGGCCAGCGGCGTGCCGGCCGGCAGGCTGGGCGCGAAGTCGAACGCGACGTCGCCGATGACGACGGTGTCGCCCTCCTGCGCCCCGAGCTTCACCAGCTCGTCCTCGACGCCGAGCCGGTTGAGCCGGTCGGCGAGGTAGCCGACCGCCTCGTCGTTGGTGAAGTCGGTCTGCCGCACCCAGCGCTCGGGCTTCACACCTCGGACGACGTAGGCCTCGTCGTCGGCGTCGAAGGCGACGGTGAACCCGGAGTCGTCGACGGCGCGCGGGGTCAGCGTGATCCGGACGGGCTCGGGCGCCGGCAGCGCGGCCCGGTACTGCTCGACGGCGGCGCCCAGCGCGTAGCCGAGCCCGTCCAGCCCCTCCCCCGTCGCGGCGCTGACCGGGAACACCCGCAGCCCGCGCTCCTCCAGCGCCGGGCGGACGAGGTCGACCAGCTCGCGGCCGTCCGGCACGTCGATCTTGTTGAGGACGGCGAACCGCAGCCGGCCCACCAGGTCCAGCTCGTCGCCCCCGTACTCGGCGAGCTCGTGCTCGAGCGCGTCGATGTCGCTCTCCGGGTCGCGGCCGGGCTCGAGCGTCGCCATGTCGATCACGTGCACGAGCACCGCACAGCGCTCGACGTGGCGGAGGAACTGCAGGCCCAGGCCCTTGCCGGTGGCCGCGCCCGGGATCAACCCGGGCACGTCGGCCATCGTGAACACGGTGTCGCCGGCGCGGACGACGCCGAGGTTGGGCACCAGCGTGGTGAACGGGTAGTCGGCGATCTTGGGCCGGGCCGCGGACATCGCCGCGATCAGCGAGGACTTGCCCGCCGAGGGGAACCCGACCAGCCCGACGTCGGCGACGCTCTTCAGCTCGAGGACGGCGTCGAAGCCCTCCCCCGGCTCGCCGAGCAGCGCGAAGCCGGGGGCCTTGCGCCGCGGGTTGGCAAGCGCGGCGTTGCCCAGCCCGCCCTTGCCGCCGTGCGCGAGCACGACCCGGGTGCCCGCACCCATGAGATCGGCGACCACCTCGCCACCGACGCTGACGACGGTGCCCTCGGGGACGCGTAGCACGCGGTCCTCGCCGTGGGCGCCGTGCCGGTTGCTGCCGGCGCCGGGCCGGCCGTTGCCGGCCTTCTGGTGAGGGCGGTGGTGGAAGTCGAGGAGCGTGTGGACCTGCGGGTCCACCTCGAGGACGACGTCGCCGCCGTCCCCTCCGTTGCCGCCGTCGGGGCCACCGAGGGGCTTGTACTTCTCGCGGTGCACGGACGCGACGCCGTGACCGCCGTTGCCCGCGGCGACGTGCACGACGACGCGGTCGACGAACGCGGCCATCTCTGCTCTACCTGCTCACTGCTCGCTCAACGACGACGAGCGCACGGGCCGGCCGGCCCGTGCGCTCGTGGCGGTACGTGTCTGGTGCGTCCGAGCCCGAGGCTCAGGCGTCGACCGTCGTGATCGAGACGGTCTTGCGGCCACGGCTGGTGCCGAAGGTGACCGCACCGGGGGTCAGCGCGAACAGCGTGTCGTCGCCGCCGCGGCCGACGCCCAGGCCCGGGTGGAAGTGGGTGCCACGCTGGCGCACGATGATCTCGCCGGCCTTGACGACCTGGCCGCCGAAGCGCTTGACGCCGAGGCGCTGGGCGTTCGAGTCGCGGCCGTTGCGGGAGGACGAGGCGCCCTTCTTGTGTGCCATGTCGTCGTCAGCCCTTCGTGATGTCGCGGACGACCACGTCGGTCAGCGGCTGACGGTGGCCCTGACGCTTGTGGTAGCCCGTCTTGTTCTTGAACTTGTGGATGCGGATCTTCGGGCCCTTGCCGTGGCCGACGATCTCGCCGGTCACGGTCACCCCGGCCAGCGCCTGCGCGTCACTGGTGACGGTCTCGCCGTCGACCAGGAGCAGGGCCGGGAGGGTGACGGTGTCGCCCGCCTCACCCACGAGACGGTTGACCGTGAACCGGTCGCCCACGGCCACCTTGTGCTGCCGGCCCCCGGCCTTCACGACTGCGTACACCACTGAACTCCTCGATCGCTGCTGTCTGTCCCGCGCTGCGTCCTGGGCGCACCCCGGCGGCGGGCGCCGGGTGCTGGACGGGCCGCTCCGCCTGCGCGGGACCGGGAGACCCGGTCCGGGGCGGTGCAACCCGACCAGCGTACCCGAGCAGCCGGGACCGGGTCGAACGCGGCCCCGGCTGCCCGGAGGGTCTAGCTGGCCGGCGGCCCGGCCGGGCGGCTGGCGGCGCGACGCCGGCGCGGACGGCCCCCGCCCACCGCCGCCCCGGTGCCGTCGTCGGCCACCGGCGGCTGGGCCGCGGCCGCCGGGGCGTCCGGGATCGGGGCCGCGCCGTCGGGGGCCTGCGGGTCCGCGGCCGGGGCCGGGTCGTCGGGACCGGCGCCCGCGGGGACCGCCTCCTCCTCGCCCGAGCCCTGCGGCTCCGCGGCGGCGTCCGCCGGGACGGCGGCGTCGGTGACCAGCAGGCCCGGGTCGGCCAGCGGGGCCTCCCCCGCGTCCTCCGGCTCCACGTCCTCCGGCTCCACGTCCTCCGGCTCCACGTCCTCCGGCTCCACGTCCTCCGGCTCCGCCGCCTCGGGCCGGACCGTCTCCTCCGGCTCGGTCACCTCGGCGCCCGGGACTTCGGCGCCGACGGCGGCCGTGACCTCGACCTCAGGGGCCTCCTCCACGACGGCTTCCCCGGAGGTCCCGGCGTCGGCGGGCACGTCGCGTGAGGCTGCGGCGAGCACCGCGGCGTCCTCGGCGGCGCGCTCCTCACCGGCCTGGCCACGGTTGCGCCGGCCCCGGTTGCGCCGCCCGCCGCCGGACCGCTGCCCCTCGCCGTTCTCGGCGGTGTCGGGCCCGGCCTCGGGGGCCGCGGCCTCGGCCTCGGTCCGCTCGGCGTCCTTGCGCTCGGCGTCCTTGCGGTCGGCGTCCTTCCGCTCGGCGTCCTTCCGCTCGGTGCGCTCGGCGTCCTTGCGGCCGCCCTGGTCGCGCCGGCCACCGTTGCCGGAGCCCGGGCCGTGCCCGCCGGAGCCGTTGCCGCCGCGGCGGCGGTCGTCGACCGGGTCGGCGTGCACGAGGACGCCGCGGCCGCGGCAGTGCTCGCACGGCTCGGAGAACACCTCGAGCAGGCCCTGGCCCACGCGCTTGCGGGTCATCTGCACCAGGCCCAGCGAGGTCACCTCGGCGACCTGGTGCTTGGTGCGGTCGCGGCCCAGGCACTCGGTCAGCCGCCGCAGCACCAGGTCGCGGTTGCTCTCGAGCACCATGTCGATGAAGTCGATGACGATGATGCCGCCGACGTCGCGCAGCCGGAGCTGGCGGACGATCTCCTCGGCCGCCTCCATGTTGTTGCGCGTGACGGTCTGCTCGAGGTTGCCGCCGGACCCGGTGAACTTGCCGGTGTTGACGTCGATGACCGTCATCGCCTCGGTGCGGTCGATGACCAGCGAGCCGCCCGAGGGCAGCCACACCTTGCGGTCGAGCGCCTTGGCCAGCTGCTCGTCGATGCGCAGGTCGCGGAAGACGTCGCCCTCGCCGGTGTGCCGGGTCAGCCGCCCGGTGAGCTCCGGGGAGACGTGCGCGACGTAGGCCTCGACGGTGTCCCACGCGTCGTCGCCCTGGACGACGAGCTCGCTGAAGTCCTCGTTGAAGACGTCGCGGATGACGCGGATGGCGAGGTCGGGCTCGCCGTAGAGCAGCGCCGGCGCGTTGTTCGAGGACTCGGACTTCTGCCTGATGACGTCCCACTGCGCCTGCAGCCGGGCGACGTCGCGGGTGAGCTCCTCCTCCGAGGCGCCCTCCGCGGCGGTCCGGATGATCACGCCGGCGTCGTCGGGGACGATCTTCTTGAGGATGTCCTTGAGCCGCTGCCGCTCGGTGTCGGGCAGCTTGCGGCTGATCCCGGTCATCGACCCGCCGGGCACGTAGACCAGGAACCGGCCGGGCAGGTTGACCTGCTGGGTCAGCCGGGCCCCCTTGTGGCCGATCGGGTCCTTGGTGACCTGCACCAGGACCTTGTCGCCGGACTTGAGCGCCTGCTCGATCGAGCGCTGCTTGCCGCTGAGCCCGGCGGCGTCCCAGTTGACCTCGCCGGCGTACAGGACGGCGTTGCGGCCCTTGCCGATGTCGACGAAGGCGGCCTCCATGCTGGGCAGCACGTTCTGCACCCGGCCGAGGTAGACGTTCCCCGCGAACGACGTCGCCTGCGCCTGGGTGACGTAGTGCTCGACGAGCACGCCGTCCTCGAGGACGGCGATCTGGGTGCGCTCGCCGCGCTGGCGGATCACCATCCGGCGCTCCACCGCCTCGCGGCGGGCGAGGAACTCGGCCTCGGTGAGGATCGGCGCGCGGCGGCGGCCGCTGTCCCGGCCCTCGCGGCGGCGCTGGCGCTTGGCCTCCAGCCGGGTGGAGCCGGTGACGCCGCGGACGTCGTCGTCGCTGGTGCTGCGGCCGTTGCGGCCGGCGCGCTCGGGGCGGTCGTCGTCGTCCTCGGCCGCGGACGCCTCGCCGTCCCCGCCGCGGCGGCGGCGCCGGCGGCGCCGCCGGGTGGTCGACGTGCCCTCGGCGTCCTCGCCCTCGGCGTCCTCGACCGCCTCGGCGTCGGTGTCCTCGTCCTCGGCGTCCTCGTCGTCGGAGACTCGCTCGGCGGCGTCCTCGTCGGTGTCGGCGTCCGCGGACTCGTCCCCGCTGCGGCCCCGGCCGCGGCCGCGGCGGCCCCGACGGCGGCGCCGGCTGCCGCCGGCGGTCTCGTCGCGGTCGCCGTCCTCGCGGTCGGCCTCGTCGCGGTCGGCCTCGTCGCGGTCGGCCTCGTCGCGGTCGGCGTCCTCGGCCGTGTCCTCGTCCGTGTCGTCGGCGGCCTCGACGGCGGCCCGCTCGTCGGCGGGCTGCTCCTCGGCGGCCCCGCCGCGGCGGCGCGAGCGGCTGCGGCGCGAGCGCGGCGCCGGGGTCTCCTCGTCGTCCTCGGCCGGCGCCGCGACGTCCTCGACGTCGGGCGACTCGGGCAGGGGCCGGCGGCTGCGCCGGCGCGGGGTCGGCGCCGGCTCGGCCTCGGGGGCCACGAAGCTCACGAAGGCCGGCGCCACCGGGGCGGCGGCCGGCGGGGGCGGGGTCCAGGCGGCGGGCTCGGGCGCGGCCGCCGGGCGGGTGGCGCGGCGGCGGGGCCGGGCGATGACCGCGGTGGGCTCGGGCGAGCTGAACTGGGCGCCGAACGGCGACCGGTCCGGCTCGTCCTCCGGCTCCTCCTCCAGCGCCGGGGGCGGCTCGGGCTCCGGGGTGGGCTCGGGGTCGGCCTCCGCCGGCGGCTCGGCCGCGGCGGTCTCGGCCGGCTCCTCGTCCGGGATCCCGCCGGTCGCCGCCTCCCCGCTCAGCACCTCCGCGACCGGCGCGTCGCCGGGCGGGAGGGCGGGAGCGGGGCTGCTACCGGTGTCGGTGGTCGGGGTGTCGCTGTCCTGGTCGGCCACGAGGGCTCGCCTCCTGTGTGGTGCTCCCGGGCGCCGGTCCCCACCGGGGACGGGCGGCCGCGCAGGAGCACGGGTTGGGCGGGCCGGGCGGCCGCTCGGGGTGCGGCGGCGAGCCCGGCTCGCGAAGTCTGTGGTCGGTCCCGCGCGGCGGTCGCCGCGGCCGGGGCCGCACTGCTGGTGGAGCGGTGGTGCCGATGGTCTCGGGTGGTGCCGGTCCGGGGCGGCACGTCTGGCAGCCGTGTCGCTCGACGTCGCGGTGGCTCCCGGGTCGCCCGGTCAGACGGCGGCGTGCTCCCCCTGGCAGCGGGTGCGCGCCGCTCGGTCGGGACCGAGCGGATCGGCCACGGTCCCGCTGCCGTCGAGCCGGCCCTGCGCCTCACGCACGGCCCGGGGGGGCGACGGCGGGCGCAGGTCGGCGACGGCGGCGAGAGCGGCCACCACGTCGTCGGGTCGAACGGCGGGCGTCACCTGCCGGACGACCAGGTGCAGTATGGCACAACCTGCCTCCCCGCTCGCGGACGCGGACGCGACGGGGCCGCGCGCATCGACGTCGCGGAGGCCGTTCTTGGTGCGTTTGGCGACGAGCACCTCCTCCCGGGCGAGGAACGCGTCGACCGCCGCGGCGAGGGTCGCGGGCTCGACGCCGGGCAGGTCGACGCGCCACCGCGCGGCGTCGATCCGGTCGGCCAGCGAGCCCCGGCCCTCGGCGGCCTCGACGCACTCGAGGACGTCGATGCCCGGGGGCAGCGACGCGTCCAGCGCGGCCCGGACCTCCTCGGGGTCGCGCCGCTCGGCCAGGCCGATCTCCAGGTACTCGGCCTCGCTGGCCGCCCCGGTCGGCGCCGCGCCCACGTAGCTGATCTTCGGGTGCGGGGTGAAGCCGGCGGAGTAGGCCATCGGCACCCGCGCGCGGCGCAGCGCCCGCTCCAGCGCCCGCGCGAGGTCGCGGTGGGAGGCGAAGCGCAGCGGGCCGCGCTTGGCGTAGCGCAGCCGCAGCCGCTGGACGGTCGGCGGCGGGGGCGGGCCCTCCGGGGTGCGGGCCACGGTCAGCGGCCGACGACGGTGAGCGGGAGCAGGCTGCGGCCGGTGGGACCGATCTGGATCTCGGTGCCGTTGGTCGGGCAGACCCCGCAGTCGTAGCAGGGGGTCCACCGGCAGTCGGCGACCTCCTCCTCCGACAGCGCGTCCTGCCAGTCGTCCCAGAGCCACTCCTTGTCCAGCCCGGAGTCCAGGTGGTCCCAGGGCAGGACCTCGTCCTGGGTGCGCTCGCGGGTGGTGAACCAGTCCAGGTCGACGCCGAGCGGGGTGAGCTCCGCGGCGGCCGCGGCCGTCCAGCGCTCGTAGGAGAAGTGCTCGCTCCAGCCGTCGAACCGGCCGCCCTCGCGCCACACCCGCTCGATCACCCGGCCCACCCGGCGGTCGCCGCGGGACAGCAGGCCCTCGATCACGCCGGGCTCGCCGTCGTGGTAGCGCAGGCCGATGGAGCGGCCGATCCGGCGGTCGGCGTTGATCGCCTGCCGCAGGACCCTCAGGCGGTGGTCGATGGTGTCGGCGCTGGCCTGCCCGGCCCACTGGAACGGCGTGTGCGGCTTGGGCACGAACCCGCCGATGGACACCGTGCAGCGGATGTCCTTGCGGCCGCTGGCCTCGCGGCCGGCCCGGATGACCTCCACGGCCAGCTCGGCGATCTCCAGCACGTCCTCGTCGGTCTCCGTCGGGAGCCCGCACATGAAGTAGAGCTTCACCTGCTGCCAGCCGTTGGCGTAGGCGGTGGTGACCGTGGCGACGAGGTCCTCCTTGGACACGGTCTTGTTGATCACGCGGCGGATCCGCTCGCTGCCGCCCTCGGGCGCGAACGTCAGCCCCGACCGGCGGCCGTTGCGGGACAGCTCGTTGGCGAGGGTGACGTTGAAGGCGTCGACGCGCGTGCTCGGCAGCGACAGCCCGGTGTTGGTGCCCTCGTAGCGGTCGGCGAGCTCCTTGGCGACCTGGCCGATCTCGGAGTGGTCGGCGCTGGACAGCGACAGCAGCCCGACCTCTTCGTAGCCGGTCGCGCGCAGCCCCTGGTCGACCATCGAGCCGATGCCGGTGATCGTCCGCTCGCGCACCGGGCGGGTGATCATCCCGGCCTGGCAGAACCGGCAGCCGCGGGTGCAGCCGCGGAAGATCTCGACGCTCATCCGCTCGTGGACGCTCTCGGCCAGCGGCACCAGCGGCGTCTTCGGGTAGGGCCACTCGTCGAGGTCCATGACGGTGCGCTTGCCGACCCGGGCCGGGACGTCGTCGCGGGTGCGGGTCACCGCGGCGATCGCCCCGTCGGGGCCGTAGGAGACGGAGTAGAAGCGCGGCACGTAGACGCCGTCGACGCGGGCCAGCCGGGCCAGCAGCTCCTCGCGGCCGCCGGGGCGGCCCTGCGCCTTCCACGCCTCCACGACGTCGGTGACGTCGCCGACGACCTGCTCGCCGTCACCGAGGACGGCGCAGTCGACGAAGTCGGCGATCGGCTCGGGGTTGAACGCCGCGTGCCCGCCGGCGACGACGACGGGGTGCGTCTCGTCGCGGTCGGCCGCGTGCAGCGGGATCCCGGCGAGGTCGAGGGCCTCGAGCAGGTTCGTGTAGCCCAGCTCGGTGGCGAAGCTGACCCCGAGGACGTCGAAGTCACGCACCGGGCGGTGGGCGTCGACGGTGAACTGGCCGACGCCGTGCTCGCGCATGAGCGCGGCGAGGTCGGGCCAGACGGCGTAGGTGCGCTCGGCGAGGGCGTCGGGGCGCTCGTTGAGCACCTCGTAGAGGATCATGAGGCCCTGGTTGGGCAGCCCCACCTCGTAGGCGTCCGGGTACATCAGCGCCCAGTGCACGGCGACGTCGTCCCAGGCCTTGACCTGCGCGTTCAGCTCGCCGCCCACGTACTGGATGGGCTTCTGCACCTGGGCCAGCAGGGGCTCGAGACGGGGGTAGAGGCTCTCTCCGCTCATGACCCGTCCAGGGTAGACGGCTCCCCTGGGAGGCCCGGTCCCGCTGTCGACCGGCGCCGCAGCGTCATCACACCTAAACTGACGGTGACCAGCAGGGCGGCTTCGAGGAGGAGCATGGTCCGGCCGGCCGGGAGCACCGGTGCACTGCGCGACGCCGACGGCGTCTCCCCGACCCGACCCTCCGGCCGGTTCTCGATGCCGCTCCCCAGGGGCCGGGCGATGCTCTCGTTGCCCCGAGGCCGGGCGATGCTCTCGTTGCCCCGAGGCCGGGCGATGCTCTCGTTGCCCCGAGGCCGGGCGATGCTCTCGTTGCCCCGAGGCCGGGCGATGCCGGCGGAGCAGTGGGCGGCGCACCACCTGCTCGTCCTCCGGACGCTGCTGGTCCTGGTCGCCGCGGTCCCGGTCTACGCGCTGGTCCGCGGGGGCGGCGTCGTCTCCGCGGTGCTGCACGCCGCTCCCCTGGCCCTGCTGACCGCGCTGGCCTGGGCGCCGGGGCTGGGCCGCAACACCCGCGCCGCGGCCGCCGCCCTCGGGCTGATGACCGCCGCGGCCCTGGGCGTGTGGCTGTCCGACGGCGCCACCGAGGCGCACTTCCTGTTCTTCGCGCTGCTCCCGCTCGCCGCCCTCTACGCCGCGCGGGCGCCGTTCCTGCTCGCGGTCGGGTTCGTGGCCGTCCACCACCTCGTGCTGGGCACGCTGTGGCCGCACGCGGTGTTCGCCCACTCCGTCGCGGCGCTGCCCATGGCGGCCCTCCACGCGGCCCTCGTGCTGCTGGAGAGCTGGGCGTGCCTGCTGGCCTGGCGGCGCTTCGACGACCGGCGCGAGCACGTCGAGCAGCTGGTCGCCGAGCGCACCGCCGCGCTGCGCGCCCAGCGCGACGAGCTGGCCCGCCTGGCCGCCGTCGTCCAGACCACCGACGACGCCGTCGTGACGACGACCCCCGACGGCCGGATCACCAGCTGGAACCCCGGCGCGGAGCGGCTCTACGGCTGGACCGCCGCGGAGGCCCTGGGCCGGCACGCGTCGATGCTGTCCGCCGGAGCCCCGCTCCCCGCGGACCTGACCCGGCTGCCGCCCGGCAGCCACGAGCGGCGGCACCGCCGGCGGGACGGCTCCGCCTTCGACGCCCTGGTCACCTTCTCCCTCATCCGCGACGAGGACGGCACCCCGACCGGCATCGCCGGGATCACCCGGGACATCACCGGCCGCAAGCGCGAGGAGGCCGAGGCCCGCGCCGCCGCCCGCCAGCTCGAGCGGCAGGCCGGCGAGCTGGCCCGGATGGCGCTGCACGACCCGCTCACGGGCCTGGCGAACCGGGCGCTCATGCAGGACCGGCTCGAGCACGCCCTCGCCGACCGCCGCGCCCGCCGGCACGCGGTCCTGCTGCTGGACCTCGACGACTTCAAGGCGGTCAACGACGTCGCCGGGCACGAGGCCGGGGACGCCGTCCTCGTCGCGGTCGCCCGCCGGCTGGAGGCCTCCGTGCGGCCGGCCGACACCGTCGCCCGCCTCGGCGGCGACGAGTTCGTGGTGCTCATGGAGGACGTCGAGGGGCGCCGCGACGTCGTCCAGGTCGCCGAGCGGCTGCTGGGCGCGCTGCGCCGCCCGGTCGGGTGGGGCGGCGAGGAGTTCACCGTCGGAGGCAGCGTCGGCGTCACCTTCACCGACGCCGCCGACCGCCGCGGCATGGACGACCTGCTCCGCGACGCCGACCTCGCCATGTACGTGGCCAAGTCCGGCGGGAAGAACCGGGTGCGGGTGTTCGAGCGCGGCATGCGCGAGGAGGTCGCCGCGCAGGACGAGCTGGTCCGCGACCTGCGCGCCGCCGTCGACTCCAGCGAGCTGCGGGTGCTCTACCAGCCGCAGGTG
This sequence comes from Geodermatophilus sp. SYSU D01045, assembly GCF_054050295.1. Taxonomy (NCBI): domain Bacteria; kingdom Bacillati; phylum Actinomycetota; class Actinomycetes; order Geodermatophilales; family Geodermatophilaceae; genus Geodermatophilus; species Geodermatophilus sp. SYSU D01045. Next base: position 9,079 of record NZ_JBJGZB010000042.1, on the reverse strand, counting down.
GACCTGCGCAGCGGGGCGGTCACCGGCGTGGAGGCGCTGGCCCGGTGGCAGTCGCACACCCGCGGGCTGGTGGAGCCGGCCGGGTTCATCCCGGTCGCCGAGGCCAGCGGCGTCATCGACGTGATCGACGACTGGGTGATCGGCCAGGCCTGCGCCCAGCTGCGCGCGTGGGACGACGCCGGCCTGCCCCCGCTGCGGGTGGCGGTCAACGTCTCCCCGCGCCGGCTGGCCACCGGCGACCTCGCGGTCAGCATCGCCGCGGCCGCCCGGGACGCCGGCGTGGACCCCGGCCGGCTGGAGATCGAGGTCCCGGAGGCGGTGGCCGCCGGCCCCGACGCCGCGGCCGGGATCCGCGAGGTGCGGGCGCTGGGCGTGCACGTGGCCATCGACGACTTCGGCACCGGCGCGTCCTCGCTGTCCCGGCTGCAGGACCTGCCGCTGGACCGGCTGAAGATCGACCCGTCGTCGGTGGCGCTGCTGGCCGCCGGCGCCGCGGCCGGCTCGGTCGCCGACGCGGTCATCGCGCTGGGCAACAGCCTGGGCCTGCAGGTGGTGGCCGAGGGCGTCGAGCAGCCCGCGCAGCTGGCCGCGCTGCGGTCGCTGGGCTGCGACGCCGCGCAGGGCCACCTGTTCGGCTCCCCGGTGCCCGCCGACACCGTCGAGCGGCTGGTCCGCGCCGGGCGCCCCCTGCTCGGCGCGGCCTAACGCAGCAGCAGGCCCGCCAGCCGGCGGGCGCCCACCGCGAGGCCCGCCACGCCCATCACCGCGAGGTAGGCGACCGAGACCAGCAGCCCCCACCGGACGTCGCCGGTCACCAGCCCGCGGACCAGCTCGATGCCGTGGTAGAGCGGCGTGCACTCGACGACGACCTGCAGCGGCCGCGGGTAGGTCGACAGCGGGTAGAAGGTCGTGGAGAACAGGAACAGCGGCAGGATCACGACCTGGACGAACTCGAAGTCCTGCCAGCCGCGCAGGAACGTGCTCGCGGCCAGCCCGACGGCGGCGAAGGCGAAGCCGATGAGCACCGCCGCGGGCAGGGCGAGCAGCGCCCACCACGAGCCGACCAGGCCCATCGCGAGCATGACCACCAGGAACGCCGCGGAGTAGACGGCGCCGCGCAGCAGCGCCCACACCGTCTCCCCCACCGCGGCGTCGGCGGCCGAGACCGGCGTGGCCAGGACGGCGTCGTAGAGCTTGGCGTAGCGAAGCTTGAAGAACAGGTTGAAGACGGCGTCGTAGACCGCGCCGTTCATCGCGGCCGAGGCGAGCAGTGCCGGGGCGACGAACTCCTGGTAGGTCAGCGCGGTGCCGGTGTCGGTGACGACGTCGCCGACCAGCCCGCCGATGCCGACGCCGATCGAGAACAGGTAGAAGAACGGCTCGGCGAACCCGGAGACGAACACCAGCCAGCTGCGCCGGGCGACCAGGAGGTTCCGGTACACCAGCTGCCCGGCGCGCCGCCCGGACAGCGGGTACAGCGGCACGACCCGCAGCAGCAGCGACGCCGGGCGCACCGGCGCGGGGACGCCGGTCACCGGACCAGCCGCCGCTGCAGCGCCCGGGCCGCCAGCCAGGCACCGGCGGTGACCCACAGCGCCAGGTAGCCGACGTGCAGCAGCGCGGGCCCCGCCTCCGCCGTCCCGAGGGCCAGGTCGCGGGCCAGCGCGACGCCGTGCCACAGCGGGGTGGCGTAGGCGAACCACTCCAGCGCCGCCGGCAGCTGCGTGACGGGGAAGAACGTCCCGCTGAACAGGAACATCGGCACGATGAGGAACCGCTGCAGCGCGGCGAAGGCGGCGTCCTCCTCCAGCCGGGCGGCCATGGCGGTGACCGGCGCGGCGAAGGCCAGGCCGGTGAGCAACGCGACCGGCAGCGCGAGGACCACCAGCGGGCTCTCCGCGGCGCCGAACAGCACGAGCACGACGAGGAACGCCGCGGCCGACGTCGTCACGCGGAAGGCGACGTAGAGCAGGTGGCCGGTGAGGACGTCGGCCGGGCGGGCGGGGGTGGCGAGCACCGCCTCGTAGAGCCGGTCCCACTTGAGCGCCCCGAGGACCGGGTAGGTCGACTCGCCGGTCGCCGTCTGCATGGCCGCGGCGACCAGCAGGCCGGGGGCGAGGAAGGCCAGGTAGCCCACCCCGCCGGGGACGCCGGGCCCGCGGTCGACCAGCGTGCCGAGGGTCAGGCCCATCGCGGCGAGGAACAGCACCGGCTCCAGCACGCTGCCGATCGCGCTGCTGCGCCAGAAGTGCCGGTGCGCGGTCAGTCGCTGGGCCAGGAAGGAACGGGCGGCCGGGGACGGGACCACGTCAGTCGACCAGCGTCCGGCCGGTGAGCCGCAGGAACACGTCCTCCAGCGAGCTGCGCCGGACCAGCGACGACAGCGGCCGCAGCCCGAGCGCGAGCACCTCGGTCAGCGCGGCGTCGCCGTCGGCGGCGTAGAGCAGCAGCCGGTCGGGCAGCACCTCGACCCGCTCGACGACGCCGCGGTGCACCAGCGGCGTCAGCGCGTCGGCGTGCGCGGCCGGCCCGGCGCCGCCCTCGGTCAGCGGGAAGCGCAGCTCGCAGACCTCGCGGGTGGACCAGGTGGCGATCAGCTGCGCCGGGGAGCCCTCGGCCGCGATCCGGCCGCGGTCCATGACGACCAGCCGGTCGCACAGCTGCTCGGCCTCGTCCATGTAGTGCGTGGTGAGCACGAGGGTGACCCCGCGCTGCTTGAGCCGGTACAGCCGTTCCCACAGCACGTGCCGGGCCTGCGGGTCCAGCCCGGTGGTGGGCTCGTCGAGCAGGACGACGTCGGGGTCGTTGACCAGCGCGCGGGCGATGGTGACCCGCCGCTTCATCCCGCCCGACAGCGGCTCGACCCGGTCCCGCGCCCGGTCGGTGAGCTGCACGAAGTCCAGCAGCTCGGCGGCCCGCTCCCGCACCAGCGCCCGCGGCAACCCGAAGTACCGGCCGTAGACCAGCAGGTTCTCCTCGACGGTGAGCTCGAGGTCGAGGTTGTCGGTCTGCGGGACGACGCCGAGGCGGGCGCGGATCGCCGGGCCGTCGACGGCGGGGTCCATGCCGAGGATCCGCAGCTCCCCCGCCGTCGGCGGCGACACCGCCCCGACCATGCGCATGGTCGTGCTCTTGCCGGCGCCGTTGGGCCCGAGGAAGCCGAAGGCCTCCCCGGGCGCGATGTCGACGTCGATGCCGTCGACGGCGGTGTGCTCGCCGAAGCGCTTCACCAGGCCCCGGGCCCGGACCAGCGACTCCACCATGTCCCCCATGCTGACCCCGGCCCCGGGGGCCGGGTCGAGCCGATTACGCCGCGAGGTCCGGGAAGAACAGCCCGATCTCGCGGGCGGCGGACTCGTCGGAGTCCGAGCCGTGCACGATGTTCGACTGCACCTCGAGGGCGAAGTCGCCGCGGATCGTGCCGGGTGCGGCCTTCACCGGGTCGGTGGCGCCGGCCAGCGCGCGGAACGCCTCGACCGCGCGCGGCCCCTCGACGACGAGGGCGAGCAGCGGGCCGCCGGTGATGAACTCGACCAGCGAGCCGAAGAACGGCTTCTCGCGGTGCTCGCCGTAGTGCTCCTCGGCGACCTCCCGGGTGAGTATGCGCAGCTCGGCGGCGACCAGGCGCAGGCCCTTGGCCTCCAGCCGCGAGACGACCTCTCCGACCAGGCCGCGGGCGACGCCGTCGGGCTTGACGAGGACCAGGGTGCGATCAGTCACGGGGAGGCAGCCTACGGGTCGCCGTCCGTCAACCGGGGTTGACATCCGCCGTCCCGTCAACCATGGTTGACACCGTGACCAGCCGGACCTCGGACGAGACGCTCACCGCCGCCACCAGCGACGACCCCGCCGTCGGCCTGCGCGGGGTCCGCGCGCTGCGGGACCTGGCCGACCGGCTCGAGGTCCTGCAGGTCGCCGCCGCCCGCCGTCGCGGCTGGTCGTGGCAGCAGGTCGCCGACGCGCTCGGCGTCACGCGGCAGGCGGTGCACAAGAAGCACGCCCGGTCGTCCGGGACGACGTGGAAGGAGTCCTGAGGTGTTCGAACGGTTCGCCGCCGAGGCACGCACGGTCGTGGTCCTGGCGCAGGAGGAGGCCCGCACCGCCGGCGCCGACAGCGTCGACCCGGTGCACCTGCTGGTCGCCCTCGCCGCCGCGCCCGGCCCGGCCGGCCCGCTGCTGGCCGCCGCGGGCGTGCACGTGACCGACCTCCGCGCGGGCCTGACCTCCCCCGGGGGCGGCGCGCTCGACGCCGACGCGCTGGCCGCGCTGGGCATCGACCTGGACCGGGTGCGGGCGGCCGCCGAGGCGGCGTTCGGCCCGGGTGCGCTCGACCGCGGGGCCCGGGGCCGCCGGCGGGGGCACCTGCGCTTCGCCCGGGGCAGCCGCACGGCGCTGCAGGAGGCGCTGCGCGCGGCGCTCGCGCGGGGCGACCGGGTCATCGACGGCCGGCACCTGCTCGCCGGGGTGCTCGAGGTCGGCGACCCCGCGGTGTCCGCGGCGCTGGCCCGCGCCGGCGCCGACGTCGCCGGCCTGCGCCGGCGGCTCGACGGGCAGGCCGACGCGGCCTGATCAGGCGGGCGGGGCGTCGTCCCCGGAGGGGGCGGCCGGCTCGCGGAACGGCGAGCCGAGCAGCTCCTTGCGGATCTGCAGCAGGTACAGCCAGATCAGCACGAACACGCCGCCGACGAACCACATCGACGCGTCGATGAGGCCGGTGAGCAGCAGCGGGACCTGCAGCGCGGTGCCGATCTCCAGGCCGCGCGGCCGCCGCTGGACCCCGCTGGCCAGCACGAGGACGACGGCGAGCACGAGCAGGATCGTCAGCCGCGTGCCGCCGAGGCCCGCCGCGGTCTGCGCGATCGCCCGCGGGACGAACAGCACCGCGATGCCCTCGAGCAGCAGCACCGCCGCGGCCGCCCCGCGCAGCGCCCGGCCGGCCCGGACCGGGTCGGGCGCGGTCACGGCGTCCCGCCCAGGACCGTGCGGGCCTCACCGGCGGTGACCACGCTGCCGGTGACCAGCACGCCGGAGCCGCCGAGGGCGTCGTCGGGCCCGGCCTCGGCCAGCTCGATCGCCTCGGTGAGCGCCTCGGGCAGCCGCGGGGAGACGCTCACCCGGTCGGCGCCGAACACGTCGACGGCGAGCGCGCCGAGCTCGTCGGCCGGGATCGCCCGCGGCGAGCCGTTCTGCGTCACGACCAGCTCCGCGCAGACGGTCTCCAGCTCGCGCAGCATCCCCTCGACGTCCTTGCCGTGCACCGCGCCGATCACCCCGACCAGCCGGGTGAAGTCGAAGGACTCCCGGATCGCCTCGACGGTCGCGGCCATCCCGGCGGGGTTGTGCGCGGCGTCGACCAGCACCGTCGGGCTGGTGCGCACCCGCTCGAGCCGGCCGGGCGAGCGGACGGCGGCGAAGGCCGCACGCACCGTCTCGACGTCGACCGTCCCGGTGGCCGCGCCGGCGCCGAGGAACGCCTCGACGGCGGCCAGCGCGGTGGCCGCGTTCTGCGCCTGGTGCGCGCCGAACAGCGGGAGGTAGACCTCGTCGTACTCCCCGCCCAGGCCCTGCAGCCGCAGCTGCTGCCCGCCGACGGCGACCCGCCGGTCCAGCACGCCGAACTCGGTGCCCTCGCGCGCCACCACGGCCTCGACCTCGACCGCGCGGCGGACCAGCGCGTCCAGCGCCCCGGGCTGCTGGTGGGCGAGGACGGCGATCGCGTCGGGCTTGATGATCCCGGCCTTCTCGCCGGCGATCGTGGCGACGTCGGGACCGAGGTACTCGGCGTGGTCCAGGGCCACCGGCGTGACGACGGCGACCCGCGCGTCGGCGACGTTGGTGGCGTCCCACGTGCCGCCCATGCCGACCTCGACGACCGCGACGTCGACCGGCGCCTCGGCGAACAGCGCGTACGCCATCCCGACCACCACCTCGAAGAAGCTCATCGGGTGCTCGCCGGCGGCATCGACCATCTGCACGTAGGGCGCGACGTCGTCGTAGGTCTCGACGAACCGCTCGGCGCTCACCGGCTCGCCGTCGAGCACGATCCGCTCGCGCACCGACTGCAGGTGCGGGCTGGTGAACCGGCCCACGCGCAGGCCGAACCGGCGCAGCAGCTCGTCGACCATGCGCGACGTCGTCGTCTTGCCGTTGGTGCCGGCGACCTGCACGACCGGGTAGGCCCGGTGCGGGCTGCCCAGCAGGTCGACCAGGGCGGCGATGCGGCCCAGGGAGGGCTCCAGCCGGGTCTCCGGCCAGCGCGCCAGCAGCTCCTTCTCGACGCGGGCCAGCTCGGCCTCGGGACTGCTGCTCATCCTCCCCAGGATGCCAGCCGCGCACTTCCTAGGATGGGGGCATGGTCGCCGATCCCCTCACCCCGGTCAGCACCACCCCGGGAGCCGGGGCCGGGGTACCCGAGAAGCCGAGCCTCGACGGACTCGAGGACACCTGGGTCGCCCGCTGGGCCGAGCAGGACACCTACGCCTTCGACCGCGCCGCCGCCCTCGCCGCGCCGCGCGAGCAGACGTACTCGATCGACACCCCGCCGCCGACCGCCAGCGGGTCGCTGCACGTGGGCCACGTGTTCAGCTACACCCACACCGACATCGTCGCCCGCTACCAGCGCATGCGCGGCAAGCACGTCTTCTACCCGATGGGCTGGGACGACAACGGGCTGCCGACCGAGCGGCGGGTGCAGAACTACTACGGCGTCCGCTGCGACCCCTCGCTCCCCTACGACCCGTCGTTCGAGCCGCCGGCGAAGCCGGGCAAGGACCAGGTGCCGGTCAGCCGGCGCAACTTCGTCGAGCTGTGCATGCAGCTGACGGAGGAGGACGAGCACGCCTACGAGCAGCTGTGGCGCCGGGTCGGGCTGTCGGTGGACTGGTCGAACGTCTACCGGACCATCTCGGAGACCTCGCGGGCCACCGCGCAGCGGATGTTCCTGCACAACCTGGCCCGCGGCGAGGCCTACGCCCAGGAGGCGCCGACCCTCTGGGACGTCAGCTTCCGCACCGCCGTCGCGCAGGCCGAGCTCGAGGACCGCGAGCGCCCCGGCGCCTACCACCGGATCTCGTTCCACTCCGAGGACGGCCCGGTCCTCATCGAGACCACCCGGCCGGAGCTGCTGCCCGCGTGCGTCGCGCTGGTCGCCCACCCCGACGACGAGCGCTACCAGGACCTGTTCGGCCGGACGGTGCGCACGCCGCTGTTCGACGTCGAGGTGCCGGTGGTCGCCCACCGCCTCGCCGAGCCGGACAAGGGCTCGGGCATCGCGATGATCTGCACCTTCGGCGACCTCAACGACGTCACCTGGTGGCGCGAGCTGCAGCTGCCCACCCGCGCGGTGGTCGGCTGGGACGGCCGCTTCGTCGCCGACGCCCCGGACGGCGTGCCCGCCGACGTCTACGCCGAGCTCGCCGGCAAGACGCCGTTCAGCGCCCAGCAGCGGATCGTGGAGATGCTGCGCGAGTCCGGCGACCTGCAGGGCGAGCCGACGGCGATCACCCACCCGGTCAAGTTCTTCGAGAAGGGCGACCGGCCGCTGGAGATCGTCACCACGCGGCAGTGGTACATCCGCAACGGCGGGCGGGACGCCTCCCTCCGGGACGCCCTGGTCGCCCGCGGCCGGGAGATCACCTGGGTGCCCGAGCACATGCGGCACCGCTACGAGAACTGGGTCGAGGGCCTCAACGGCGACTGGCTGATCAGCCGGCAGCGGTTCTTCGGCGTCCCGTTCCCGGTCTGGTACCGGCTCGACGCCTCCGGCGACCCGGTCTACGACGAGCCGATCCTGGCCGACGAGGCGTCGCTGCCGGTCGACCCGTCCTCGGACGTGCCGCCGGGCTTCGACGAGTCGCAGCGCGGCGTCCCGGGCGGGTTCATGGCCGACCCCGACGTCATGGACACCTGGGCGACGTCGTCGCTGTCGCCGCAGGTGGCCTCGGGCTGGGACACCGACCCGGAGCTGTTCGCGCACGTCTTCCCGATGGACCAGCGGCCGCAGGCGCACGACATCATCCGCACCTGGCTGTTCTCCACCGTCGTCCGCTCGCACTTCGAGTTCGGCGCGGTGCCGTGGACGCACGCCACGATCTCCGGGTTCGTCGTCGACCCCGACCGCAAGAAGATGTCGAAGTCGAAGGGCAACGTCGTCACGCCGATCGACGTGCTCGAGCGCTACGGCACCGACGCCGTCCGCTGGCGCGCCGCCGGCGCCCGGCCGGGCGCGGACTCGCCGTTCGACGAGGCGCAGATGAAGGTCGGCCGCCGGCTGGCCATGAAGATCCTCAACGTCGGCAAGTTCGTGCTGGGGCTCGGCGTCACCGCGCACCTGTCCGCCGGCCAGGTCACCGAGCCGATCGACCTCGGCCTGCTGCGCCGGCTGGCCGACGTCGTCGACGAGGCGACCGCGGCGATGGATGCCTACAACTACACCCGCGCGCTCGAGGTCACCGAGTCCTTCTTCTGGACCTTCTGCGACGACTACGTGGAGCTGGTGAAGTCCCGCGCCTACGGCTCGGACGACGCCGCCCGCTCCGCCCAGGCCGCGCTGGCGCTCGCGCTGTCGGTGCAGCTGCGGCTGTTCGCGCCGGTGCTGCCGTTCGTCACCGAGGAGGTCTGGTCCTGGTGGCAGGCCGGCTCGGTGCACCGGGCGCCGTGGCCGGCCGCCGACGAGCTGCCCGGCGGCGGGGACCCGGCGGTCGTCGAGGTGGCCGCCGAGGCACTGGCCGCCGTGCGCAAGGCCAAGTCGGAGGCCAAGCAGTCGATGCGGGCCGACGTCGAGTCCGCGACGGTGACCGCACCGGAGGTCCAGGTGCCGCTGGTGGAGGCCGCGCGGGACGACCTGGTGTCGGCCGGGCGGATCGCCTCGCTGACCGTCGTCGCCGGCGAGGGCCCGCTGACCGTCGACGTCGTCCTGGCCGCCCCCGCGGACTGACCCTCGGGACCGCTGTACCGCGGTGGGGGGGGGGGGGGGGGGGGGGGGGGGGGGGGGGGGGGGGGGGGGGGGGGGGGGGGGGGGGGGGGGGGGGGGGGGGGGGGGGGGGGGGGGGGGGGGGGGCGGGGGGCGGGGCGGGGGCCC
>NZ_JBJGZB010000041.1:0-28155 GCF_054050295.1 Geodermatophilus sp. SYSU D01045 | reverse complement strand
AGCGGCCCCCTCCCCGGCCGGGGAGGGGGCCGCTGCCGTGTGGGCGATGAGTTCGCGCCGCCCACACCGTCTCCCCTCCCGACACCCACCGACCACGGGGAGCACGCGATGTCCTTCCAGGCCTACCTCGACGCGATCGAGGACCGGACCGGCCTCACCCCACGCCGGCTGATCGCGCAGGCGCACGAGCGGGGCCTCGACGCCCCGGGCACGGAGGCCGGCGAGGTGCTGGCCTGGCTGGCGGCGGACCACGGCCTCGGCCGGGGGTACGGGATGGCCCTCGTGCACGTGCTGGAGAACGGGCCGACGATCAGCGCGAAGCACGTCGGCAGCACCGGCTCGCACCGCGACGCGTCCGACACCCTCTGGCTCGACGGCAGGGCCACCAATCCCGCCGGGTGACGTGCTGCAGGGGTCCTCCTACAGGCGGCAGGCGTGGATGCTCGTGACGAGGATCGCGCGGGCGCCGAGCTCCCACAGCTCGTCCATGACCCGGTTGGTGTCGGACTGGCGCACCATCGCGCGCACCGCCGACCAGCCCTCGGTCTGCAGCGGGCTGACCGTCGGGCCCTCCAGGCCGGGGGTGAGCTCGGTGGCCCGGGCCAGCAGCTCGTTCGGGCAGTCGTAGTCGAGCAGCACGTACTGCCGGGCCACGAGGACCCCGCGCAGCCGCCGGCGCAGCTGGGCGACGGCCGGGATCTCCTCGGCGCCCTCCCGGCGCACGAGCACCGCCTCGCTGGTGAGCACCGGCTCGCCGATGATCCGCAGGCCCGCGGCGCGCAGCGTCGTCCCGGTCTCGACGACGTCGCACACGGCGTCGGCCACCCCGAGGCGGCAGGCGGTCTCCACTGCGCCGTCGAGCTTGACCACGCCGGCCTTGATGCCCGACTCGTCCAGGTACCGCTGCAGCAGCACCGGGTAGGCGGTGGCGATCCGCCGTCCGGCCAGCTTCTCGACCGAGTCGATGCCCGACTCGACCGGGCTCGCGAAGCGGAACGACGAGCGGCCGAAGCCCAGCGGCATGACCTCCACCGCGGTCGGGCCCTCGCCGTCGGCCGGCGCGGTCTCCAGCAGCATGTCGCGGCCGGTGATGCCGACGTCGAGCGTGCCGGCGGCCACGTAGACGGCGATGTCCCGCGGGCGCAGGTAGAAGAACTCGGTGTCGCTGTCGGGGTCGTAGACCGCGAGGTCCTTGGTGCTGCGCCGCTGGCGGTAGCCGCTCTCGGCGAGCATCGCGGCCGCGGGCTCGCTCAGGACGCCCTTGTTGGGCACGGCGATGCGCAGCACGGTGTGTCTCCTGTGGTGGGTCGGCGGCGGGAGTTCAGAGGTGGGTGTAGACGTCGTCGAGGGTCAGCCCGCGGGCGAGCATGAGGACCTGCACCCGGTAGAGGAGCTGGCTGATCTCCTCCGCCGTCCGCTCGGGCCCCTCGTGCTCGGCGGCCATCCAGGACTCCGCCGCCTCCTCGACCACCTTCTTGCCGGCGGCGTGCACACCGTCGCGGACGGCGGTCACCGTGCCCGAGGCGGGGTCGCCCGCGGCGACCTTGGCCGACAGCTCGGCGAACAGCTCGTCGAAGCGCTTCACGCCAGCCCCTGCCCGACGGCCGGGGTGACCTGGAAGCCGGTGGAGTGCCGCGGCCCGCGCAGGTCGCGGAGGGTGAGCGCGGTGGCCAGCGCGGCGACGGCGGCCTCCCAGCCCTTGTCCTCGACGGAGCCGGGCAGGCCGGCGCGGTCGCGGGCCTGCTCCTCGGTGTCGCAGGTGAGCACGCCGTTGCCGACGGGCTTGCCGGCGTCCAGCGCCACCCGGGTGAGGCCCGCGGTGACCGCGTCGCAGACGTACTCGAAGTGCGGGGTGCCGCCGCGGATGACCACGCCGAGCGCGACGACGGCGTCGTGCCGCTCGGCCAGCGCCTGGGCGACCACCGGCAGCTCCACCGCGCCCGGCGCCCGGACGACGGTCGGCTCGCCGATGCCGCTGGCGCGGGCGGCCTCGACGGCGCGGGCGAGCAGCGCGTCGGTGATCTCGGCGTGCCAGGTGGTCGCGACGATGCCCAGCGTCAGGCCCGCGGCGTCGACCGCCTGCGCCTCGGGGCGTCCCTGCCCGCTCACAGCTGCTGCTCCTGCCGGCCGAGGGGGACGTCGGTGCCGGGCACGGTGGTCCCCCCGTCGGCGGTCACCGGGACGCCGGCGGGGACGTCGGCCGGGCCGGACTCGGTCTCGGGCTCGATGATGTCGAGCAGGTGGCCCATCCGGTCGCGCTTGGTGCGCAGGTAGGACAGGTTCTCGGCGGTGACGTGGCTGGGCAGCGGCACCCGGCCGGTCACCTTGAGGCCGTAGCCCTCCAGGCCCGCGCGCTTGGCCGGGTTGTTGGTCAGCAGCCGCATGGTGTGCACGCCGAGGTCGACGAGGATCTGCGCGCCGGTGCCGTAGTCGCGGGCGTCGGCGGGCAGGCCGAGGTCGAGGTTGGCGTCGACGGTGTCCACGCCGGCGTCCTGCAGCTGGTAGGCCTGCAGCTTGTGCAGCAGGCCGATCCCCCGGCCCTCGTGCCCGCGGATGTAGAGCACGATCCCGCGGCCCTCGTGCGCGACCGCGGCCAGCGCGGCCTGCAGCTGGGGACCGCAGTCGCAGCGCAGCGAGCCGAAGACGTCGCCGGTGAGGCACTCGGAGTGCACGCGCACCAGCACGTCCTCGCCGTCGCCGATGTCGCCGTAGACGAAGGCGACGTGCTCGCGCTCGTCGTAGGAGCTGCGGTAGCCCACCGCGGTGAAGGTGCCCGGCGCCAGCGGCACGGTGGCCTCGGCGACCCGCTCGACCAGCTTGTCGAACCGCTTGCGGTAGGCGATGAGGTCGGCGATGGAGATCAGGCAGAGGTCGTGCTCGTCGGCGAAGACCCGCAGCTCCTCGGCGCGGGCCATGCCGGTCGGGTCCTTCTCGCTGACCAGCTCGCACAGCGTGCCCGAGGGGCGCAGGCCGGCGAGGACGGCGAGGTCGACGGCGGCCTCGGTGTGCCCGGGCCGGCGCAGCACGCCGCCGTCCTTCGCGCGCAGCGGCACGATGTGGCCGGGGCGCGCGAGGTCGGCCGAGGAGGTCTCCGCGGCGGCGAGCAGCCGGATGGTGTGCGCGCGGTCGGCGGCGGAGATGCCGGTGGTCACGCCCTCGCGGGCGTCGACGGTCACGGTGTAGGCGGTGCCGCGGCGGTCCTGGTTGACCCGGAACATCGGCGGCAGGTCCAGCCGGTCGGCGTCGGCCTCGGTGACCGACACGCAGATGTAGCCCGAGGTGTAGCGGACCATGAACGCCACGAGCTCGGGGGTGGCCAGCTCCGAGGCGAAGATGAGGTCGCCCTCGTTCTCGCGGTCCTCGTCGTCGACGACGACGACGGGGCGGCCGTCCTTGACCGCCGCGATGGCGCTCTCGACGGTGTCCAGGCGGACGGTGCCGCTCATCGGGGTGCTCCCAGCAGGCGTTCCACGTACTTGGCGATCACGTCGACCTCCAGGTTGACCGGGTCCCCGGGGGCGCGTCCGCCCAGCGTGGTCTCCCGGAGGGTGGCGGGGATGAGGCTCACCTCGAACCAGGGTTCGGGGTCGTCGGCCGCGCTGAGCGCGCTGACCGTGAGCGAGACGCCGTCGACGGTGATCGAGCCCTTCTCGACGACGTAGCGCGCCAGCTGCGGCGGCAGCGCGACGCGGACGACGTCCCAGTGCTCGCCCGGCGTGCGCGAGACCACCGTGCCGACGCCGTCGACGTGGCCCTGCACGACGTGCCCGCCCAGCCGCCCACCGGCGGCGACGGCGCGCTCGAGGTTGACCGGGTCGCCGTCGCCGAGGGCGCCGAGGCTGCTGCGGCGCAGCGTCTCGGCCATGACGTCGGTGGACCACACCTGGTCGCCGTCCGGGCCGGGCTCGACGCCGGTGACGGTGAGGCAGACGCCGTTGACCGCGATCGAGTCGCCGAGGCGCACGTCCTCGAGCACGCGGCGCGCGCGGATGCGCAGCACCGCGGCGTCGCCCGCCGGTCCCCCCAGGTCCTCGCGTGCGGCGAGGGAGCCGACCTCCTCGACGATGCCCGTGAACACGTCAGCCCCTTCCGTCCGCGTCCGGTCGCTCTCCAGTGTGCCGGGTCGGCCGCAGGCGGATCTGCACGTCCCCGCCCAGCGGGGTGACGTCCCGGACCTCCAGGGTCAGCGCCGCGCCGATCGTGCTGATTCCCAGGTCCCCCACGAGCGGGGGACCGGCACCCAGCAGCTTCGGCGCGAGGTGGACGACGGCCTCGTCGACCAGCCCGGCGCGGAGGAAGGCGGCGGCCAGCGTCGGGCCGCCCTCGAGCAGCACCCGGCGGACGTCGCGGTCGAACAGCTCGGCGAGCAGCTCCGCGGGGCCGGCGGCACGGCTGACGTGCGTGGGCGCGGCGCCGTCGAGCACCCGCGCGGTGGCCGGCAGCCGGCCGCGGCGGTCGTGCACCACGCGCAGCGGCTGGCGGGCGGCGTCGCGGCCGTCGGCGTCGCGGACGGTGAGCTGCGGGTCGTCGGCCAGGGCGGTGCCCGACCCGACGAGGACGGCGTCGCAGGTGGCGCGCAGCGCGTGCACGGCGGCGCGGGCCGTCGGGCCGGTGATCCAGCGGCTGGTGCCGTCGGCGGCGGCGACCCGCCCGTCGAGGCTGGCGCCGACCTTCCAGACGACGAACGGCCGCCCCTCGCGGGCGCCGGTCAGCCAGGCGCCCAGCGCGCCGTCCTCGGCCGCCTGCCGCTCGACCCCCACCTCGACGTCGACGCCGGCGGCACGCAGCCGGCCGGCGCCGCCGCCGGCCAGCCCGGTGGGCTCGGGGACGGCGACGACGACGCGGGCGACGCCCGCGGCCAGCAGCGCGTCGGCGCACGGGCCGGTGCGGCCGGTGTGCGCGCACGGCTCCAGGGTGACGACGGCGGTGCCGCCGCGGGCCCGCTCGCCGGCCTGCCGCAGCGCGTGCACCTCGGCGTGCGGCCCGCCGGGCGGGGAGGTGGCGCCCTCCCCCACGACCGCGCCGCCGGCGTCGAGGACGACCGCGCCGACCGGCGGGTTGGGGCTGGTGGTGCCGAGCACGCTCTCGCCGAGCGCGCGCGCCCTCGCCATGGCGCTGGACTCGCGCGCCCGGGTCGTGGCGGCCTGGATCTGCGGACTCACCCGGCGGCCGCCGCCGTGGCCTGCGCGCGCAGCGCCGCGATCGCGCGGGCGGGGTCGTCGGCGCCGTAGACGGCCGAGCCCGCGACGAAGACGTCGGCACCGGCCTCGGCGGCCCGCTCGATGGTGTCGGCGTTGATGCCGCCGTCGACCTCGACCAGCAGTCGCAGGTGGCCGGTGTCGACCAGCTCGCGGGCGCGGCGGACCTTGGGCAGCACGTCGGCGATGAACGCCTGGCCGCCGAAGCCGGGCTCGACGGTCATGACCAGGAGGGTGTCGAAGTCGCGGAGGACGTCCTCGTAGTCCTCCAGCGGGGTGCCGGGCTTGACGGCGAGGCCCGCCAGGGCGCCGGCGGCGCGGATGTCGCGGGCGACGTCACGGGGATCGCCGGTGCAGGCCTCGGCGTGCACTGTGACGTTGCGGGCGCCGAGCTCGGCGTACCCGGGCGCCCACCGCTCGGGCGCCTCGATCATCAGGTGGCAGTCCAGCGGGACCGGGCTCACCGCCTGGATCGCCTCCACCACCGGCCGCCCCAGGGTGAGGTTGGGGACGAAGTGGGCGTCCATGACGTCGACGTGCAGCCAGTCGGCGTCGGCGACCCGGGCCACCTCGTCGGCCAGCCGGGCGAAGTCCGCCGAGAGCAGGCTGGGGGCGATCATCGGGGTCCGGGCCACGTCGTCCGAGTCTAGGTGCGGGCCGATCACCGCCCGTCCGGCCGGGTGGTGCCCGGCCCTGCACTCCCGGTCAGTCGCGGTCGGGCAGCGCGACCCAGTCGGCCCAGGAGAGGTCCCGGCCGACGTAGCGCGGGGCCCGCAGCGGCCACTCCGCGGCCAGCCAGCGCGGGACGAACGCGTCCAGCGCCGCCTCGACCTCGGTGCCGGCCAGGCGGTCGACCACCCACCAGGACACCTCGGCGTCGGCGTCGCCGGCCTTCTCCGGCGGGTCGACGTAGACGCAGCCGAGCAGCTCGGTCTCGTCCTCGTCCAGCAGCGCGTAGTTGAAGCTCTCGTGCGCCTCGATCTCGCGCTCGTGGCGGGCGAGGTCCGCGCGGTCCTGCTCCTCGGTCATCGTCGCGGGCGGCCAGCCCCACGCCTCGCCGTAGATCCCCCACAGCCGCTCGCGGGAGCCCGTGACGGCGGGGAAGTCGATGGCGGTGTCGGCCGCGCGGATGGGCCGCAGGTGCTGACCGGTGGGCAGGTCGGCGCGCAGCGGGTGGGCGAAGTCGTCGGGGAGCCAGGGCACGGCGGGGCAGGCTAGGCGAGGAACGCCGCGCGCGGGGCGGTCCGGGGCGCGGCCGGTGCCGCCCGTCCGGGTCGCGGGCGGGACCGGGCTCAGCGGGTGCGGCGCAGCAGGGCCAGGAACATCGCGTCGGTGCCGTGCCGGTGCGGCCACAGCTGCCCGTACGCCCCGCGCTCGACGCCGGGGACCTCGGGGAACAGCGGCGCCACCGGCAGCACCTCGACGTCGTCCCGCGCGGCCGCGGCGTCGGCGACGGCGACGGTCTCGGCCGCGTGCGGCGAGCAGGTCACGTAGGCGACGACGCCGCCGGGGCGCACCGAGGCCAGCGCACGGTCGAGCAGCGCGGTCTGCAGGTCCACCAGCGGGCCGACGTCGTCCGGCGTCCGCCGCCAGCGCACCTCCGGCCGCCGGCGCAGCGCGCCGAGCCCGGTGCACGGCGCGTCGAGCAGCACCCGGTCGAACGAGCCCGGCGCCCACGGCGGCTCGCGGCCGTCGGCGACGAGCACCTCGACGTCGTCCTCCCCCGCCAGCGCCCCGCGGACCAGCTCGGCGCGGTGCGGCGCGCGGTCGGCGGCGGTGAGGTGCACCCCGGCCGGGCGGACGGCGGCCAGCAGCCCCGCCTTGCCTCCGGGCCCCGCGCAGACGTCCAGCCAGCGCGCGTCCGGGCCCTCCAGCGGCGCCCGGGCGAGCAGCAGCGCGGCGAGCTGGCTGCCCTCGTCCTGCACCGCGGCCCGGCCCGCGCGCACCGACGGCAGCCGGCCCGGGTCTCCCCCGCCCAGCCGGACCGCGTACGGCGACCACGGCCCCGGCGTGCCGCCGGACTCCGCGGCCAGCTCCTCTCGGGGCAGGTGCCGGGCGACCAGGTGCACCTCGGGCGCGGCGTCGTCGGCGAGCAGCGCGTCCTCGAGCTCGGCATCCCCAGCTGCATCGCCGCCCAGCGCCGCGCGCCAGGCCGACACGATCCACCCGGGGTGGTCGGTGGCCAGCGCCAGCCGCCGGTCGCCCTCGGCGCCGAGCCGGTCGAGCCACGCGGCGCGGTCCCCGCCGGTGGCCACCTTGCGCAGGACGGCGTTGACCAGCCCGGAGGCACCGGCGCCGACGATCGCGCGGGTGAGGTCGACGGTGGTGGCGACGGCGGCGTGCGCGGGCACCCGCAGGTCCAGCAGCTGGTAGGCGCCCAGGCGGAGCAGGTCCAGGACGCGCCGGTCGAGGTCGGCCAGCGGCCGGTCGACCAGCCGGGCCAGCACCGCGTCGAGGGTGCCCTGCGCGCGCAGCGCCCCGTAGGCCAGCTGGGTGGCGAAGGCGGCGTCGCGCGGGTCGAGGTCGCGCTCGCGGAGCAGCTGCGGCAGCAGCAGGTTGGCGTAGGCCTCCCGCGCGGAGACGCCGTCGAGGACGTCGTAGGCGGTCAGCCGGGCGCCGTCGAGGGGTGCCCGCCGCGGCCGCCGCTCCGGGCGGCGGCCGGCCGGGCGGCGAGGTGGCCGCGTCACGGGCCCAGCCGCTCGCCGGGCGCCGGGCGGGCGCCGCGGGCCCAGTCGGCGGCCGGCAGCACCCGCTTGCCCGCCGGCTGCACCTCGCCCAGGCGCACCGAGCCGCGGCCGGTGCCGACGACGACGCCGCCCGGCCCGGCCGAGACCTCGCCCGGCGCCAGGGCCAGCGCGCTCGGCAGCGGCTCGACCGGGCCCAGGCGCAGCCGGTCGCCGCGCCAGGTGGTCCACGCGCCCGGCGCCGGGGTCACCCCGCGCACCCGCCGGTCGACGACGTGCGCGGGCAGCTCCCAGTCGACCCGGGCGTCGGCGGTCTCGATCCGCGGCGCGAGGCTGATCCCCTCGGCCGGCTGGGGCTGCGGGACGAGCTCGCCGGACGCGATGCCGTCGAGGGTGGCGACCAGCAGCCGGGCGCCGCTGACCGCGAGCCGGCCGAGCAGGTCGCCGGCGGTGTCGCGCGGGCCGATCGGCTCGGTGACCAGGCCGAAGACCGGCCCGGTGTCCAGGCCCTGCTCGAGCCGGAAGGTGCAGGCGCCGGTGACCTCGTCGCCGGCCATGACCGCGTGCTGCACGGGCGCGGCGCCGCGCCAGGCCGGCAGCAGCGAGAAGTGCAGGTTGACCCAGCCGTGCGCGGGGAGGTCGAGCGCCGCGGGCGGGACCAGCGCGCCGTAGGCGACCACCGGCGCGCAGTCGACGTCGAGGTCGGCGAGCTGCGCGAGGAACTCCGGCTCGCGCGGCGAGCGGGGCTGCAGCACCGGCAGGCCGGCGGCGTCGGCGCGCTCGGCCACCGGCGAGCGGCCGACCTTCCGGCCGCGGCCGGAGCGGGCGTCGGGGCGGGTGAGGACGGCGGCCACCTCGTGGTCGGAGGCCAGCAGCGCCTCCAGTGAGGGGACGGCGGCCTCGGGGGTCCCCGCGAACAGGAGCCTCAGTGGGGGCTCACCTCCACGCGCGGGACCCAGGCCTGCATGCCCTGCCACTCGGCCTCGGCGAGCGCGGCCCGCGCCGCGGCGGCGGCCTCGGGGTCGAGCCGGTCGACGAACACGACGCCGTCGAGGTGGTCCACCTCGTGCTGCACCGCGCGGGCCAGCAGGTGCGAGCCCTCCACCCGCACGGGGTCACCGTGCTGGTTCCACCCGGTCGCGACGACGTGCAGGTGCCGCCGGCAGTCGAAGCGGAAGCCGGGGATGGACAGGCAGCCCTCGGGCGCCTCCTCGGTCTCGTCGCCGACCAGGTCGACCGAGGGGTTGACCAGGTGGCCCACCTCGCCGTCGACGTACCAGGTGAAGACCCGCAGCCCGACGCCGATCTGCGGCGCGGCGAGGCCGGCGCCACCGGCGGCGTGCATGGTGTCGGTCAGGTCCGCGACCAGCGTCCGCAGCTCCGCGTCGAAGTCGACGACGGGTGCTGCGGGCCGGTGCAGGACCGGGTCGCCCAGCAGCCGGATGGGGGTGACGCTCACCGGTCGATCGTAGGTGAGCGGCGGAGACGGCCGTTCCTGCCGCCCGGGCGACGGCTCAGACCAGCTCGAGCGGGTCGAGCTGGACGCGCACGTGCTCGGGCACCTTGCGGGCGCTGCGCACGCCCTGCACCTCGGCCAGCGCGGTCGCCAGCGCCAGGCCCTCGGTGCGCGGCACCCGCACCAGGTACCGCTCGCGCTCGCCCTCCTGCCCGGCCCGCGGGGGCTCGGGCACCGGGCCGAGCAGGTCGGCGTCGTCGGGCAGCCGCGCCGCGGCCAGGAACTCCGCCAGCGCCGCCGGCGACCCGGACAGCGCGGCCATCCGGGTGGCCGGTGGGAAGCCGAGCTCCCGGCGGTCGGCGAGCTCGCGCTCGGCCAGCCAGCCGGGGTCCCAGCGGACCAGCGCCTGGACGACGGGGTGCGCGGCGTCGGCGGCGACGACGACCGAGCCGTGCGCCCGCACGAGCGTGGCGGCGTTCATCCAGCGGCGCAGGGTCTCCTCCCCCGCGCGCAGGTCCGCCCGCCCGAGCAGCGCCCACGAGTCGAGCAGCAGGGCGGCGCCGTAGCCGCCCTCGGCGACCGGCTCGGCGCCCGGCGTGGCCACGACCAGCTGCGGCCCGGCCGGCACCGACGGCAGCACGCCGGACCCACGCCCGGACACCCGCACCGGCGCGCCGGGGAACGCACGGCCCAGCTCCTCGGCGGTGCGGTTGGCGCCGACGACGGAGGCGCGCAGCTTCGTCCCGTGGCAGTGCGGGCAGTCGAAGGTGGCCGCGGGGCGGGCGCACCAGCGGCAGGCGGGCACCCGCGAGCCGCCCGGCCCGGGCGTGGGCGCGATGCCGAGCGGCCCGGAGCAGACCGCGCAGCGGGCCGGCGCGCGGCAGCGGTCGCACGACAGCCCGGGCGCGTAGCCGGCGCGCGGCACCTGCACGAGCACCGGCGTGCCCTCCGCCAGCGCCGCGCGGGCCACCCGGTGCGCGAGGCTCGGCAGCCGGGCGGTGCGGGCGGCCGGGTCGCGGGCCAGCTCGTGGTCCTCGCCGAGGGCCTGCACCCGCGGGGCGACGCCGCGCAGCGTGGCGCGGTCGGCGGCGAGCTCGTGGGCCCAGCCGCTCTCCACCAGCAGCGCGGCCTCGGCGGTGCGCGCGGTGGCCGCGACGACGGCGGCGCACGAGGACAGGTGGGCGCGGTGCACCAGCAC
This sequence comes from Geodermatophilus sp. SYSU D01045, assembly GCF_054050295.1. Taxonomy (NCBI): domain Bacteria; kingdom Bacillati; phylum Actinomycetota; class Actinomycetes; order Geodermatophilales; family Geodermatophilaceae; genus Geodermatophilus; species Geodermatophilus sp. SYSU D01045. Next base: position 17,619 of record NZ_JBJGZB010000041.1, on the reverse strand, counting down.
GTCGCGGGCGTGCGCGTAGGGGGCGCGCGGCTCGGCGTGCAGGTCGTCGCCGTCGTCCCAGATCGCGACCAGGCCCAGGTCGGCGACCGGCGCGAACGCCGCCGCGCGGGTGCCGAGGACGACCTTCGCGCTGCCGCGGGCGGCGTCGAGGAAGCGGCGGTAGCGGGCGTCGGGGGCGGCGTCGGCGCGGAGCACGACGAACGAGCCCGCCGGCAGGCGCGCGGCCGCCGCGGCCTCCAGCCGGTCCAGGTCGCGGCCGTCGGGGACGACCACCAGCGCCCCGCGCCCACCGGACAGCGCCGCCTGGCACAGCTCGGCGAGCCGGGCGGGCCAGTCCTCGCCCGGCAACGCCGTCCACACCGCGCGCGCGGGCCGGCCCTCGGCGACGGCGGCCAGCAGCGCCGGCCCGGTCGGGTAGCGGGCGAAGCCGGCCGGGTCCGGCGGCGCCGGCGGGGCCGGGGGTCCGGCCGGCGGGCGCTTCTCCGCGGCGGCCCGGCGCGGCGGGACGGCCAGCCGCAGGACGTCGGTCAGCGTGCCGCCCCAGCGCTGCGCGACCGAGCGGGCCAGCGCGGCCACCTCGGGGGTGAGCACCGGCTCCGAGGAGACCAGCTTGGCCAGCGGGGCGAGCTTGCGGCCGGACTCGCTGGAGTCGGTGAGCTCCAGCACGAACCCGTCGACCAGCTGCCCGGCGAAGCGCACCCGCACCCGGCAGCCGGCCCGGACCTCGCCGGCCATGTCGTCGGGGACCGCGTAGTCGAAGGCCCGGTCGAGGTGGGCCAGCGGCACGTCGACGACGACCCGGGCCACGCGCTTCGGCCCCGCGCGGAGGCTCGCCCCGAGCTCGCGAGGGGTGAGGGGCGCGGGGTCCTTCGACAGCGGTGTTCTCCGTTCGGCGGGGTCGTGTCGCAGCAGTGTCCCCGCCGGGTCCGACATCCTGGCCCCGCTGCAGGGGCCCGCCGCGAGCGAGCGAGCGGCGGGGGGCAGTGGGGTCCTTCCTCAGCTCACCGCGGAGCGGAGGGCCTCCACGCGGTCGGTGCGCTCCCAGGGCAGCTCGACGTCGGTGCGGCCGAAGTGGCCGTAGGCGGCGGTCGGGCCGTAGATCGGCCGCAGCATGTCCAGGTCGCGCACGATCGCACCCGGGCGCAGGTCGAACACCGTGGTGACCGCCTTCTCCAGGACGTCGTCCGGGACGGTGCCGGTGCCGTGGGTGTCGACGAACAGGCCGACCGGGTGCGCGGCGCCGATGGCGTAGGCCACCTGCACCTCGCAGCGGCGGGCCAGGCCCGCGGCGACGACGTTCTTGGCCACCCAGCGCATCGCGTACGCGCCCGACCGGTCGACCTTCGAGGGGTCCTTGCCGGAGAACGCGCCGCCGCCGTGGCGGGCCATGCCGCCGTAGGTGTCGACGATGATCTTCCGGCCGGTCAGCCCGGCGTCGCCCATCGGCCCGCCGATGACGAACTTGCCGGTCGGGTTGACCAGCAGCCGGTAGCCGTCGGTGGGCAGGCCGAGGGCCTGCAGCTCCGGCTCGACGACGAGCTCCTGCACGTCGGGGGTGAGCAGCTGCTCGATGGAGATGTCCTCGGCGTGCTGCGAGGAGACGACGACGGTGTCGACGCCGACCGGCCGGTCGTCCTCGTAGACCACGGTGACCTGGGTCTTGCCGTCGGGGCGCAGGTAGGGCACCGAGCCGTCCTTGCGGACCGCGGCCAGCCGGCGGGAGAGCCGGTGCGCCAGCGCGATCGGCAGCGGCATGAGCTCGGGGGTCTCGTCGGTGGCGTAGCCGAACATCAGGCCCTGGTCGCCGGCGCCCTGGCGCTCGATCTCGTCGTCGGTGGTGCCGGTGGTGCGCGCCTCGTAGGCGGTGTCCACCCCCTGCGCGATGTCCGGCGACTGGGAGCCCAGCGAGACGCTCACGCCGCACGAGGCGCCGTCGAAGCCCTTGCGGGAGGAGTCGTAGCCGATCCGCAGCACGGTGCGGCGGACGACGTCGGCGATGTCGACGTAGCCGGCGGTGGTGACCTCACCGGCGATGTGGACCTGGCCGGTGGTGATGAGCGTCTCGACGGCGACGCGGCTGCGCGGGTCCTGCGCCAGCATCTCGTCGAGGATCGCGTCGCTGATCTGGTCGGCGATCTTGTCCGGGTGGCCCTCGGTCACCGACTCGGACGTGAAGAGGCGGCGTGGCACTCGGTTCTCCCTGGGTCGGTGACGAGATCACGGCGCGGCCTGCCCGCGCCGTGGGAGCAACTTACCGGCGTGTCCCGCCCGTGGCAGCCGCCGGTCAGGCGAGACGGGGCAGGACGACCTGCCAGACCGCCGCGGCGACGGCGTCCTTGCTGCCGTGGGGCACCTCGGTGGCGGTGCCGTCGGCGGCGAGGACGACGGCGGCGTTGTCCGGGCGGCCGAACACCCCGCCGCCGGAGACGTCGTTGACGACCAGCAGGTCGCAGCCCTTGCGGGCGAGCTTGGCCCGGGCGTGGGCCAGCACGTCGGCGTCGGCGTCCCCGGTCTCGGCGGCGAAGCCGACCACGAGCTGCCCGGGGGCGCGCTTGGTGACCAGCTCGGCGAGCACGTCGGGGTTGCGCACCAGCGGGACGGCGTCGGGCTCGCTCGCGCTGTCCTTCTTGAGCTTGGTCGCCGCGACGGTGGCCGGCCGGAAGTCGGCGACGGCCGCGGCCATGACGACGACGTCGGCTGCCGCCTCCCCGCCCGACCCAGCCTCGGCGAGCATCGCGGCGCGCAGCTCCTCCGCCGTCCCGACCGGGACGACGCGGACGCCGAACGGCGCGGGCAGGTCGACGTTGGCCGCGACGACGGTGACGTCGGCGCCGCGGGCGGCGGCCACGCGGGCCAGCGCCCAGCCCTGCTTGCCCGACGAGCGGTTGCCCAGGTAGCGCACCGGGTCCAGCGGCTCGCGGGTGCCGCCGGCGCTGATCAGGACGCGGCGGCCGGTGAGGTCGGCGCGCACGACGTCGGCGCCCGCCGCGAGGACCACTTGCGCCAGCGCGGCGACGTCGGCGGGCTCGGGCAGCCGGCCGGGGCCGGAGTCCGGCCCGGTCAGCCGGCCGACGGCGGGCGGCAGCACGATCGAGCCGCGGCGGCGGAGGGTGGCGACGTTGTCCTGGGTGGCCGGGTGCAGCCACATCTCGGTGTGCATGGCCGGCACGAACACCACCGGGCAGTGCGCGGTGAGCAGCGTGGCGGTGAGCAGGTCGTCGGCGCGGCCCGTGGCGGCGCGGGCGAGCAGGTCGGCGGTGGCCGGCGCGACGACGACGAGGTCGGCGGTCTGCCCGATCCGCACGTGCGCGACCTCGGGCACCTCCGACCAGACGTCGGTGGTGACCGGGTGGCCGGACAGCGCCTCGAAGGTCGCCGCACCGACGAAGTGCAGCGCCCCGGGGGTGGGGACGACGCGGACGTCGTGCCCGGCCTCGGTCAGCGCGCGCAGCAGCAGGGCGCCCTTGTAGGCGGCCACGCCCCCCGCGACGCCCAGCACGATCCGGCTCATGCGCCCCATCCTCCCGCAGACGCGACGACGCCCCCGGCCTGGGCCGGGGGCGTCGTCACTCGCACGGGCCGGAACGGCCCCGTCGCAGGGCCCCGCGCCGAGCGGGCGAGGCGTGGGGGGCGACGGGGTCCTTCCTCAGTTGTCGCCGGCGGTGTGGGTGAGCAGGCCCTCGTTGATCTCGCGCAGCGCGATCGAGAGGGGCTTCTCCTGGGGCGCGGTGTCGACCAGCGGGCCGACGTACTCGAGCAGGCCCTCGGAGAGCTGGCTGTAGTAGGCGTTGATCTGGCGCGCGCGCTTGGCGGCGAAGATCACCAGGCCGTACTTGCTGCTGGTGCGCTCGAGCAGCTCGTCGATCGGCGGGTTGGTGATGCCCTCGGGGGCGGGTGCGACTCCGGACACGGGCGGGCGTGCTCCTCGGTTGGCTCGGTGGGAGTGAGCGGCCTCGGGTGGCCGGTCACTCGGAGGCGCCGGCGGCCTTCCCGGACGACGGCGCGACCAGCAATCCTACCAACTCGTCCGCGGCCCTCGCGACGTCGTCGTTGACCACCACGACGTCGAACTCCCCGGAGGCGTCCAGCTCGGCCTGCGCGATCGCGAGCCGGCGCTCCTGCACGGCGGGCGGTTCCGACCCGCGGCCGGCCAGCCGGCTCTGGAGCTCCGCCCACGACGGCGGGGCGAGGAAGACCAGCTGCGCCTCCGGGGCGCGCGCCCGCACCTGGCGGGCGCCCTGCAGCTCGATCTCGAGCAGCGCCGGGGCCCCGGTCGCGAGGCGCTCGCGGACCGGGGCGGCCGGCGTGCCGTAGCGGTTGCCCGCGTACTCGGCCCACTCGAGGAGGCCGTCCTCGGCGACCAGCCGGTCGAACTCGTCGTCGCCGAGGAAGTGGTAGTGCACCCCGTCGACCTCGCCCGGGCGCTGCTTGCGGGTGGTCACCGACACCGAGACCCACACGTCGGGGTACCGGCGGCGGACCTCGGCGACGACGGTGCCCTTGCCGACCCCCGAGGGTCCGGAGAGCACCGTCAGGCGCGCCGGGGCGGGGATCGGCTGGGCAGTCGGCAACGGGTGGTCCCTCGTGGTGCTGGCGTCGGACGGGTGGAGCGGTACCGCGACCTCAGGCCGTCGAGTCGGCGGGCACCTGGTCGGCGGCCACCGGGTCGCCGCCGAACTCCGCCTCCAGCGCCTTGCGCTGGTTGGCGCCCAGGCCGCGCACCCGGCGGGTCGGGGAGATCTCGAGCCGCTCCATGATCTTCGCAGCCCGGGCCTTGCCCACGCCGGGCAGGGACTCCAGGACGGCGGAGACGCGCATCTTGCCGATGACCTCGTCGGTCTCGCCCTGCTTGAGGACGTCGCCGACCGTGGCGCCCTTGCTCTTGAGCCGCTCGCGGAGCTCGGCGCGCGCCTTGCGGGCGGCGGCGGCCTTCTCCAGTGCGGCGGCACGCTGTTCGGGGGACAGGTCGGGGAGGGGCATGGTGCGTCCCATCGTGTCGTTGCCGGGGATCTGCGACCCGGCGGGTACGTGCGGTGTCGGGTGCGGGCCCGCGGTCTGGGCACCGACGATCAACCTAGTAACCACGAATCCGCAGGTCACGCGCTGTTTGCACGACCTTTTCGATCTCCGGTCGTCCGCTCGTGACGTCCTGTGGAGGCCTGCTGTGACCCTCCGTGAACACCGCAGGTCACGAAGTATACGAAACGCATTCGTATCGGCCCGGAGACCCCGACGCGCCCGGACGTGACACGCCGGGTGGCGCGCCCGGGCAGCCCGTCAGCGGGCCGACCGCCGGCCCAGGGCCCACCCGCCGACGGCGGCCAGGACCAGGGCCCCGGCGACCGCGAGGCCCGCCCCGACCAGGTGCCCGGTCCCCCAGACCACCGTCCCGGGGCCGGACGTCAGGGTCAGCGTGCTCTCGAAGGCGGCGTCGACCTCCTCCAGCGGGGCGTACGCGGTCCAGCCGGCACTCGACGGCGGGCGGGTGTTCGTCCACCAGAAGACGGCGACCCCCGCGACGGCGAGCGCCAGGCCCAGCGCCGCGACCGCCCACGGCAGCACGCGCCTCACCGGGAGAGCTCCTCCGCCCAGCGGGCGGCCGCGGCGCGCAGCGCGGCCGGGTCCGGGCCGGCGGCGAGGACGTCGCGGGAGACGGTCGGGACGACGGCGCGGCCGGTGCCGAACAGCCGCCGCAGGTCCGCGGCCGAGCCGCCCTGGGCGCCCAGCCCCGGCGCCAGCACCGGGCCGCCGAGCCCGTCGAGGTCGACGTCGAGCTCGCGCAGCGTGGCGCCGACGACGACGCCGAACGACCCGGTCGTGGCGCCCCAGCGGCTGCCGAGGTCCCGCACCGCGCCGAGGTCGGGCAGCGGCTCGCCGACCACCCAGCCGGGGGTGTTCCACCCGCGGACGGTGTCGACGACGACCTGCGCCACCGACCGCTCCCCCACCGCCGCGTGCTGCAGCGTGCCGGCGTCGGGGTTGGACGTGCGGGCCAGCACGAACAGCCCGCCGCCGGTGAGCCGGGCGGTGTCCACGGCCGGCTGGAGCGAGCCCGGCCCGAGGTAGGGGCTGACGGTGAGCGCGTCGACGGCGCACGGGTGCTCCGGGCGCAGCACGTCGGCGTAGGCGTCCATGGTCGAGCCGATGTCGCCGCGCTTGGCGTCGAGCAGCACCAGCGCCCCGGCCGCGCGGGCGCGGGTGACGGCGTCCTCCAGCACGGCCAGCCCGCGGGAGCCGTGCCGCTCGAAGAACGCCGACTGCGGCTTGAGCACGGCGACCTCGCCGGCGAGGGCGTCGACCACCGTGTCGGTGAACCGGCGCAGCCCGTCGACGTCGTCGGCCAGGCCCCAGCGCTCCAGCAGCGGCGCGTGCGGGTCGATGCCCACGCACAGCGGCCCGCGGGCGGCGACGGCGTCGGCCAGGCGCTGCCCGAACGGCGCGCTCACCGGGGCACCGACCGCGGCAGGGTGCCGCCGTGCGCGGCGATGCAGTCGCGGGCGAGGAAGGGGTCGGCGAACGCGCCAGAGGCGGACTGCACGGCGTCGGCGCCGGCGTCGAACAGCGCCGCGAACGACGCCGGGTCGGTCACCCCGCCCATCGCCAGCACGTCGAAGCGCCGGCCGGACGCCTCGCGCAGCGCCACCAGCCGGCGGGTGAGGTCCAGCGCCTGCCCGCGGACGGCCGCCCCCGACAGCCCGGCCACCGCGCGGCCGGGGAAGGTCGGCTCGCCGTCGCCGCGCACCACCCGGCTCGCCACCGTGTTGATGCCCGCGACGCCGTCGACCAGCGGCGCCAGCCGGGGCACCAGCGCGGCCAGCCGGTCCCCGTCGAGCCAGGACAGCTTGGCGACCAGCCCGGTGCGGTCGTCCAGCGCCCGGCGCACGCCCTCGACGACGGCGACGGTGGCGTCCGCGTCCAGGCACAGCGGCGGCCTCACACCGTCCGGCGAGGCCGACAGCGTGTTCGGGCAGGACAGGTTCAGCTCGACGACCGTCGCGCCGGCCTCCTGCGCCATCGCCGCGACCCGCGCGAAGTCGTCGACCAGCGCGGGGCCGTCGCCGGACCCCATGACGCTGGCCAGCAGCAGCTGGTCGGCGTCGACGGCGGCCAGTGACCGCTCGAGGTCGGCCATCCACTCCTCCGGCGCCGGCGACGGGACGCCGAAGGAGTTCACCGTGCTGACCCCCGGGGAGCCGGGCTCCATCCAGTCCCACGGGTCCGAGACGACGGCGTCGCCGGGCGGGCGCGGCGCGAACGTCCAGTTCGGCTGCACGTTCGGCTCGTGCGCCCGGCTGCGCACCGTCTTGTAGGTGAGCACGCTGAACCCGTTGCGGGCGTGGAAGCGCACCCACTCCTCGCCCCCGTTGAGCACGCACGCCGGCACCCCGAGCGGGAACCCGACGTCGCGGCCGAGCACCCGCCACCGCCGGTCGCCGGCCCGCGGACGCTCGGGCAGCCGCGGGCCGACCGGGGTCAGCAGGTTGTCGCGGTAGGAGCCGAGCAGGTCGTAGGACGGCGTCCGCACGCCGTGTGCGGCGAGCAGCCCGCCGTGCCCGGCGAAGAACGCCACCCGGGTGAGCAGCGGCAGGTCGGCGTCGCCGGCCTCCCCCGCCGCCAGCCGCGCGGCCAGGCCCTCGGCGTCGGCCCGCAGGGCGGCGAGCTCGGCGGCCGGCGGCGTCGCGAACCGGGTGACCCCGGCGAGGAACGCCGCCGCCAGCCCGTCGACCAGCCCGCGGGCGACCAGGTCGTCCCGCACGGCGGCGACGTCGCTCACGGACGCGGGGCCAGCGCGGCGTGGACCTCCTGCAGGCTGCGCACCCCGAGGCCGCCGCGGCGCAGCGCCTCGACGCCCTGCACCGCCGCCGCCAGCCCCTGCACCGTGGTGACGCAGGGGATGCCGGCGGCCACCGCCGCGGTGCGGATCTCGTAGCCGTCCAGCCGCGGCCCGCTGTTGCCCGGCGACCCGAACGGCGTGTTGACCACGACGTCGACGTCGCCGGCGAGGATCCGCTCGACGCAGTTGCCCGGCCCCTCGCTGTACTTGCCGACCACCTCGCACTCGACGCCGTTGCGGCGCAGCACCTGCGCGGTGCCGGCGGTCGCGAGCACCCGGAAGCCGAGGTCGGCCAGCCGCTTGACCGGGAACACCGCGGCCCGCTTGTCCCGGTTGGCCAGCGAGACGAACACCGTGCCCTCGGTGGGCAGCGAGCCGTAGGCGGCGGCCTGGGACTTGGCGAACGCGGTCCCGAAGCCGTCGTCGAGGCCCATGACCTCGCCGGTGGACTTCATCTCCGGCGACAGGACGGTGTCGACGCCGTGGCCCTCGACGGTGCGGAACCGGTGGAAGGGCAGCACCGCCTCCTTGACCGCGATCGGCGCGTCCTCGGGCAGGTCGGCGCCGTCGCCGGTGGCGGGCAGCACCCCGGCGGTGCGCAGGTCGGCGATCGTCTCCCCCACCGCGATCCGCGCCGCGGCCTTGGCCAGCTGCACCGCCGTCGCCTTGGACACGAACGGCACCGTGCGGCTGGCCCGCGGGTTGGCCTCCAGCACGTACAGGACGTCGTCCTTGAGCGCGTACTGCACGTTGAGCAGCCCGCGGACGCCGATCCGGGCGGCCAGCGCCTCGGTGGCGCTGCGGATCTGCGCGAGGTCGGAGGAGCCCAGGGTGATCGGCGGCAGCGCGCACGCGGAGTCGCCGGAGTGGATGCCGGCCTCCTCGATGTGCTCCATGACGCCGCCGAGGTAGAGCTCGGTGCCGTCGTAGAGCGCGTCGACGTCGATCTCGACGGCGTCCTCCAGGAACCGGTCGACCAGCACCGGGTGCTCCGGGCTGACGTCGGTGGCCTTGGCGATGTAGGCCTCGAGCGTGGCGTCGTCGTAGACGATCTCCATGCCACGCCCGCCGAGCACGTAGGAGGGCCGCACCAGCACCGGGTAGCCGATGCCGGCGGCGATCTCCCGGGCCTCGGCGAACGTCGTCGCGGTGCCGTGCTCGGGCGCGCGGAGCCGGGCGTCGGCGAGCACCCGGGAGAACGCGGCGCGGTCCTCGGCGTCGTCGATGGCCTCCGGCGAGGTCCCCAGGACCGGCACGCCGGCGTCCTTGAGCCGCTGCGCGAGACCCAGCGGCGTCTGCCCGCCCAGGGTGCAGATCACCCCGGCCACCGGCCCGGCGGCGCGCTCGGCCTCGACCACCTCGAGGACGTCCTCGAAGGTCAGCGGCTCGAAGTACAGCCGGTCGGCGGTGTCGTAGTCGGTGGAGACGGTCTCGGGGTTGCAGTTGACCATCACGGCCTCGTAGCCGGCGTCCTGCAGCGCCATGACCGCGTGCACGCACGAGTAGTCGAACTCGATGCCCTGCCCGATCCGGTTGGGCCCCGAGCCGAGGATCAGCACGGCCGGCTTCTCGCGCGGCTCGACCTCGGTCTCCTCGTCGTAGGACGAGTAGTGGTACGGCGTGCGGGCGGCGAACTCGGCGGCGCAGGTGTCCACGGTCTTGAACACCGGCCGCACGCCGAGCCGGCGGCGCAGCGTCCGGACGCCGTCCTCGCCGGCGAGTTCGGGGCGCAGCGCGGCGACCTGCCGGTCGGACAGCCCGTGCCGCTTGGCCTTGCGCAGCAGCTCCGCGGTGAGCGCGGGCGCCTCGCGGACCTCGGCGCCGACCTCGCCGACCAGCGCGAGCTGGTCGACGAACCACGGGTCGAAGCCGCTGGCCTCGGCGACCTGCTCGACGGTGGCGCCGGCCCGCAGCGCGGCCTCGGCGACGTAGAGCCGGCCGTCGACCGGGGTGCGCAGCGCCTCGAGCAGCTCCTCGGCCGACCGCGGGTCCTCGCCCCCGGTCCAGAAGCCGGCGACCTTGGTCTCGGTGGACCGCATCGCCTTGCCCAGCGCCTCGGGGAAGTTGCGGCCCAGCGCCATGACCTCCCCGACGCTCTTCATCGTCGTGGTCAGCCGCGGGTCGGCGCCGGGGAACTTCTCGAACGCGAACCGCGGGATCTTCACGACCACGTAGTCCAGCGCCGGCTCGAAGCTGGCCGGGGTGACGCCGGTGATGTCGTTGGTGATCTCGTCGAGGGTGTAGCCGATGGCGAGCTTCGCGGCGATCTTGGCGATCGGGAAGCCGGTGGCCTTCGACGCCAGCGCGCTCGACCGGGAGACGCGCGGGTTCATCTCGATGACGACCAGGCGCCCGTCGGCCGGGTTGACGGCGAACTGGATGTTGCAGCCGCCGGTGTCCACGCCGACCTCGCGCAGCACCGCGATGCCGACGTCGCGCATCCGCTGGTACTCGCGGTCGGTGAGCGTCATCGCGGGCGCGACGGTGACCGAGTCGCCGGTGTGCACGCCCATCGCGTCGACGTTCTCGATCGAGCAGATGACGACCACGTTGTCGCTGCGGTCGCGCATGAGCTCGAGCTCGTACTCCTTCCAGCCGAGCACCGACTCCTCGATCAGCACGGTGTGCACCGGGGAGTCGGCCAGGCCGTGGGAGGCCATCCGGCGCAGCATCGCCTCGTCGGTGGCGAAGCCCGAGCCGAGGCCGCCCATGGTGAAGCTCGGCCGGATGACGACGGGGTAGCCGACCTCGGCGGCGGTCTCCAGCGCCTCCTCGACGGTGGAGCAGACGCGCGAGCGCGGCGCGTCGGCGCCGATCGATCGGACGATGTCCTTGAACATCTGCCGGTCCTCGCCGCGGTTGATCGCGTCGACGTCCGCGCCGATCAGCCGCACGCCGTAGCGCTCCAGCGTGCCGTTCTCGTACAGGCCGATGGCGATGTTGAGCGCGGTCTGCCCGCCGAGGGTGGCCAGCAGCGCGTCCGGGCGCTCCTTGGCGATGACCCGCTCGACGAACTCCGGCGTCAGCGGCTCGACGTAGGTGGCGTCGGCGACGTCGGGATCGGTCATGATCGTCGCCGGGTTGCTGTTGACCAGGCTGACCCGCAGGCCCTCGGCGCGCAGCACGCGGCAGGCCTGGGTGCCGGAGTAGTCGAACTCCGCGGCCTGGCCGATGAGGATCGGCCCGGAGCCGATGACCAGGACGTGCGAGATGTCGGTGCGCTTGGGCATCAGGCGTTCTCCCCGCTGCTGTGCTGGACCCGCGGCGCGGGGCTGACCGCGTCCCCGCCGTCCCGCCTGGCCTGCAGGAGGTCCACGAACCGCTGGAACAGCGGCGCGGCGTCGTGCGGGCCGGCGGCGGACTCGGGGTGGAACTGGACGCTGAACGCCGGGGCGTCGAGCAGCCGCAGCCCCTCGACGACGTCGTCGTTGAGGCCGACGTGGCTGACCTCGACCCGCCCGTAGGGGGTGTCGGTGGGCCGGTCCAGCGGCGCGTCGACGGCGAACCCGTGGTTGTGGCTGGTCACCCGGACGGTGCCGCTGACCCGGTCGAGCACCGGCTGGTTCAGGCCGCGGTGGCCGAAGCGCAGCTTGTAGGTGCCCAGGCCCAGCGCGCGGCCGAGGATCTGGTTGCCGAAGCAGATGCCGAACAGCGGCCGGCCGGCGTCGAGCACGCCCCGCACCGCGGCGACGGCGTAGTCGGCCGCGGCCGGGTCGCCGGGGCCGTTGGAGAGGAACACGCCGTCGGGGCCGGCGGCGAGCAGGTCCTGCGCGGTGGCGGTCGAGGGCAGCACGTGCGTCTCGACGCCGAGCTCGGCCAGGTGCCGCGGGGTGGCGGTCTTGATGCCGAGGTCGAGCGCGGCGATGGTGAACCGCCGCTCCCCCACCGCCGGGACGACGTAGGGCTCGCGGGTGCTCACGTGCGGCGCGAGGTCGGCGCCGACCATGCCCTCGGCGGCGCGCACCCGGGCGAGCAGCGCGTCGGGGTCGGTGGACTCGCTGCTGATCCCGGCGCGCATCGCGCCGCGCTCGCGCAGGTGCCGGGTGAGGGCGCGGGTGTCGATGCCGCTGATCCCGACGACGCCCTGCGCGGCCAGCTCGTCGTCGAGGCTGCCGGTGGCCCGCCAGTTGGCCGGGCGGCGGGCGGGGTCGCGGACGACGAAGCCGGCCACCCACATGCGGCGGCTCTCGTCGTCCTCGCCGTTGACGCCGGTGTTGCCGACGTGCGGCGCGGTCATCGTGACGATCTGGCCGGCGTAGCTGGGGTCGGTCAGCGTCTCCTGGTAGCCGGTCATGCCGGTGGCGAACACCGCCTCGCCGACCGTCGTGCCGACCTTGCCGTAGGACTCGCCGCGGAACGTCCGCCCGTCCTCGAGGACGAGGATCGCCTCGCTCACTTCACTGCCTTTCCGTCCAGGACGGTCGCCTCGCCCCGCAGGAACGTGGCGACCACGCGGCCGGGCAGCTCCCGGCCGGCGTAGGGGCTGTTGCGGCTGCGGCTGGCCAGCGCGGCCGGGTCGACGGTGGCCCGGGCGGCGGGGTCGAGCAGCAGCAGGTTGGCCGGCTCACCCGGCGCCAGCGGGCGCCCGTGACCGGCCAGGCGGCCGATGGCCGCGGGGCGGGCCGACATGCGGTCGGCGACGCCGGCCCAGTCGAGCAGGCCGGGTTCCACCAGCGTCTCCAGGACGACCGACAGCGCCTGCTCCAGCCCGAGCATCCCGGGCCGGGCCTGCGCCCACTCGCTCTCCTTGTCCTCCACCGCGTGCGGCGCGTGGTCGGTGGCGACGGCGTCGATCGTGCCGTCGGCCAGGCCCTGCCGGAGGGCCTGCACGTCCTCGTCGGTGCGCAGCGGCGGGTTGACCTTGAACACCGGGTCGTAGGACTCCGCGCAGGCCTCGGTGAGCAGCAGGTGGTGCGGGGTGACCTCGGCGGTCACCTGCACGCCGCGGGACTTGGCCCACCGCAGGATCTCCACCGAGCCGGCGGTGGAGACGTGGCAGACGTGCAGCCGGGCGCCGACGTGCTGGGCGAGCAGCACGTCGCGGGCGATGACCGCCTCCTCGGCGGCGGCCGGCCAGCCGGTCAGCCCGAGCCGGGCCGAGCGGTCGCCCTCGTTCATCTGCGCCCCGGCGGTCAGCCGCGGCTCCTCGGCGTGCTGGGCGACGACGCCGTCGAAGGCCTTCACGTACTCCAGCGCGCGGCGCATGAGCGCCGGGTCGGCGACGCAGTGCCCGTCGTCGGAGAAGACCCGCACCCGGGCGGCGGAGTCGGCCATCGCGCCGAGCTCGGCCAGCCGCTCGCCACGCAGCCCGACGGTGACCGCGCCGACCGGGACGACGTCGACCAGCCCGGCCTCCTGGCCCAGGCGCCACACCTGCTCGACGACGCCGGCGGTGTCGGCGACCGGGTCGGTGTTGGCCATGGCGTGCACCGCGGTGAACCCGCCCAGCGCCGCGGCCCGGCTGCCGGTCTCCACCGTCTCGGCGTCCTCGCGGCCGGGCTCGCGCAGGTGGGTGTGCAGGTCGACCAGGCCGGGCAGGGCGACCAGCCCGCCGGCGTCGACGACGTCGGCGCCGGTGGCGGACAGCCGGCCCCCGATGGCGGCGATCCGGCCGTCCTTCAGCAGCAGGTCGGCGGGCTCGCCGCCGAGGACGCGTGCCCCCTTGATCAGCGTGGTCACGAGGGCGTTCCTCCGAGCAGCAGGTAGAGCACGGCCATCCGCACGCTGACGCCGTTGCCGACCTGTTCGACGATCGTCGAGCGGACCGAGTCGGCGACGTCGGCGGCGATCTCCATGCCGCGGTTCATCGGGCCGGGGTGCATGACGATCGCGTCGTCCGCCAGCACCGCCATCCGCACGGCGTCCAGGCCGTAGCGGCGGCTGTACTCACGGGCGCTGGGGAAGAACGAGGCGTTCATCCGCTCGAGCTGGACCCGCAGCATCATCACGACGTCGGCCTTGGGCAGCACGGCGTCGAGGTCGTAGGAGACCTGCACCGGCCAGGACCCGACTCCGACCGGGAGCAGCGTCGGCGGCGCGACGAGGGTGACCTCCGCGCCGAGCGTCGTCAGCAGCCAGACGTTGGAGCGGGCCACCCGGCTGTGCAGCACGTCGCCGACGATCGCCACCCGCACGCCGTCCAGCCGGCCCAGCCGGCGGCGGATCGTGTAGGCGTCCAGCAGCGCCTGGGTGGGGTGCTCGTGCGTTCCGTCGCCGGCGTTGACGACGCTGCCGCGCACCCAGCCGGCCAGCCGGTGCGGGGCGCCGGACGCCGAGTGGCGGACGACGATCGCGTCGCTGCCCATCGCCTCGAGGGTGAGCGCGGTGTCCTTGAGGCTCTCGCCCTTGGACACGCTGCTGCCCTTGGCGGAGAAGTTGATGACGTCGGCGGACAGCCGCTTGGCCGCGAGCTCGAAGGAGATGCGGGTGCGGGTGGAGTCCTCGTAGAAGAGGTTGACCACCGTCCGGCCGCGCAGCGTGGGCAGCTTCTTGACCTCGCGGCCGGCCAGCGCCTGGTCGATCTGCGCGGCGGTGTCGAGGACCAGCGTGGCGTCGGCGCGGTCGAGGTCGGCCGCGTCCAGGAGGTGCCGCTTCACCGGCCGGTCACCAGCACCTCGTCGGCGCCGTCGGTCTCGGCGAGGTGGACCCGCACCTTCTGCGCGCGCGAGGTGGGCACGTTCTTGCCCACGTAGTCGGCGCGGATCGGCAGCTCGCGGTGGCCGCGGTCGACCAGGACGGCCAGCTGCACCGCGCGGGGCCGGCCGAGGTCGCGCAGCGCGTCGAGTGCCGCGCGCACCGAGCGGCCGGAGAACAGGACGTCGTCGACGAGGACGACCAGCCGGCCGTCGATCCCCGCGGGCGGCAGGACGGTGTCCTCCAGCGCCCGGACGCCGCGCATCCGCAGGTCGTCGCGGTAGAGGGTGATGTCGACGGTGCCGACGTCGACCGCGGTGCCGGCGAAGGCGGCGACGCGGGCGGCCAGCCGGCGGGCCAGCGGGGCGCCGCGGGTGGGGATGCCGACCAGGACGAGGTCGGGCAGCGCGTCGCCGGCCTTCTCGATCACCTGGTGCGCGATGCGGTCGACGACGCGGGCCACGTCGGCGGCGGCGAGCAGCACGGTGGGCGCCGGGCCGCCGGACGGGTCTGGGGACTGGTTCCCGGGCAGGGGCCCGGTCGTGCCGGCCATCAGGCCTCCTTCCCCGCCTCACGGGACGGGTCGTTAAAGGAGTGGGGTGGACCGGTCTCGACCGTACTGCACACCCCCGTGTGACCGTCGTCGCGCGTCGTGACCCCGCAGGTGGGCGCCGGTGTCCCAGGATGGCCCGCACGAGGGAGGCGCTGTTGCCATCCGCCACTTGTGAGTACGCTGCGTGACGGACCAGCCCCGGACACCACGACGGACAGTGAGCAGAGACGCATGAGCACCGACTACTCGCGGGCACTCGGCGCCCGGCTGCGAGCAATCCGCAACCAGCAGGGTCTCTCCCTCCAGGGCGTGGAGGACAAGTCGCACGGACGCTGGAAGGCCGTCGTCGTCGGGTCCTACGAACGCGGGGACCGCGCGGTGACCGTGCAGCGGCTCTCCGAGCTCGCCGTGTTCTACGGCGTGCCGGTCTCCGAGTTGCTGCCCGACCCGCGGCCCTCGTCGGCCGTCACCTCGACGACGAAGATCGTGCTGAACCTGGAGTCGCTGGGCTCGCTGCCCGCCGACGAGGCCGGCCCGCTCGCCCGTTACGCCTCGACCATCCAGGCCCAGCGCCACGACTACAACGGCAAGGTCCTCTCCATCCGCGCGGAGGACCTGAAGTCGCTGGCGATCATCTACGACATGAGCCCCGACGAGCTCACCACCCGGCTCATCGAGTGGGGCGTGCTCAACCCCGGCATGGACGGCGTCGGCGGCCCCGTCGACGACGAGGACGAGGCCTGGGACCGGCGCCGCGCCCCCCGCTGAGGAAACACCGCTGTCCCGCGGCAGGCCTCGCGACAGCACGACGAGACCGGGCTGCGGAGTGCGTACGCCCCGGCCACCGGCCGGGTCGGTCCGGCTCGGGTGACCGGGGCCTGTGTCCACGCCCGCCCGGGCCCGCGGTCACAGCCGCGCGGACAGCCGCCGACCGCGCAGCATCAGCTCCCCCCGGGCGCCGTTCGGGGGGCCTGTGCGCGGTGGCGGGTCCACGAGCGCGTCGGACAGCTCGGTCCGCCCGGTGATGCCCAGCTTGCCGTAGATGTGGGAGAGGTGCGCCTCGACGGTGCGCACCGACACGACCAGCCGGTCCGCGATCTGCACGTTGCTCAACCCGAGGCTGGCCAGCCGAGCCACCTCCTGCTCCCGTGCGGTCAGGGACGGGGGCAGCAGCGCCTGCAGGGACTGACTGCCTGCCAGGCCACACTCGCGTGCCAGCGTGACGGCCCGTGCCATGGCCGTGGCCGCCGGGCGCCGCGCGCCGCGGCGCTCGTGGGCGGCCGCCGCCTCCGCGGCGGCGTCCGCAGCGGTCAGCAGCAGGCCGGCCTCCTCGAAGCGGCGGCTCAGCACGTCGAGGTCGTTCCCGTTCTCGGCCACGATCGCCCCCACGTGGTCGGCGAGATCCTGCACGTAGGCCGACTCGCAGCGCCGGGCGAGGACGCCGAGCCGGTCGACCACGTGGAGCGGGCGCCCGAAGCGGAAGGTGGTGTGCAGGACGACCGCCTCGGTCGCCACCTGCCCCTGCTCGGCGGCGCTTCGAGCGGCCTCCCGGCTGAGCCGGGCGGCTTCGGCGGAGTGTCCCTGGGCACCGGCCACCACGGCGCGCGCGACGAGGACGAAGGGGGCGTAGACGGGGAGCGCGGCGGAGGCGGCTTCGTCGAGTTCGGCGACGAGCCCGCGTGCGGCGTCGACGTCGCCGAGGAGCGCCCGCGCCATCGCGAGCTGGGAGCGGCACACCGGCAGGAGACCCAGCGGGTCGGCCCTCCGCAGGCCCGCGTACGCGCTGACCAGCCAGCGGGCCGCCACTCGTACCCGCCCGGCGGCGAGCGCGGCCCAGCCACAGTGCAGGGAGGCGACGGCGTCCCCGTACCACTCCGGGCCGGCCAGGTTGCGCCGGTGGAGGTCGGCAGCGAGGGACTCGAGCTCACGCGCCCGTCCGCTCAGGCGGAGCGCCATGACCTCGGCCTGCGTCAACGCCAGGTGCACGAAGGCGGGCACGCTCCTCCCGTCCGGCCACGAGAGACCGGCCCGCCCCTCGGCGACGCTGGCCAGCGCCGACCGCGGAGCTCCGGTGACGGCGTGCCCCAGTGCAGCCGCGGCGGTCGCGAGCTGCCAGGCCGGCTCCCCTTCGCGGGCGGTGGAGCGCACAGCCGTTGCCCGGTCCACCGCCCCGACCGGGTCGCCGCTGCAGAACGCGAGGACCGCCCCGGTCGCCGCGAGGAGGGAGCGGCCGTGGTCCGAACGGACTGCCGGGACCACCGCGTCGAGCACGGCCTGCGCCTGGGCGACCTGACCGAGAGCGCAGGCCAGGTCCAGCACCCGGATCACCGTGGCCTCGACGCGGTCGTCGTCCGTGACGGCGACCTCTGCGGCGTGGCGGGTGAGGTCCTCGGTCTCCACCGGGGACCCGGGCCAGGTGGTGGCCTCCACCAGCGCGAGGTACGCCGGCGCCTGCCCGCCCGCCTCGACGGCGGCCCGCGCCAGGCGCCCGGCGAGGCGGTGGTCGAGCATCGGGGGCGGCCGCCCGGGGGGCCCCCGGGGGTTCGCGCGGGGCCGGCCCCGCCCCCCAACCCCGACCCGTGGCACGCCACCCGCCGCG
>NZ_JBJGZB010000040.1:0-29446 GCF_054050295.1 Geodermatophilus sp. SYSU D01045 | reverse complement strand
GGCCACCCCGGGGTGGCCACCGCGCCGTCGTCGTGGAGCGGGGGTGTTACTCGGCGTCGACCGGGACGACCATCCGGGCCTCGGCGAAGTGGCAGGCGCTCGGGTGGCCCTGGCCGCGGTCGACCAGCGCCGGGGCCTGCTGGGCGCAGACGTCCTGCGCCTTCCAGCAGCGGGTGCGGAAGCGGCAGCCCGACGGCGGGTCGGCGGGGCTGGGGACGTCGCCCTGCAGCAGGATCCGGTCCTTCTGCCCGCGCAGGGCCGGCTCGTGCAGCGGCACCGAGGACAGCAGCGCCTGGGTGTAGGGGTGCGACGGCGAGGCGTAGACCTCCTCGTCGGTGCCCTCCTCCACGATGCTGCCGAGGTACATCACCGCGACCCGGTCGGAGATGTGCCGCACCACCGACAGGTCGTGCGCGATGAACAGGTAGGACAGGCCGAACTCGTCCTGCAGGTCCTCGAGCAGGTTGACGACCTGGGCCTGCACGGAGACGTCGAGCGCCGACACCGGCTCGTCGCAGACGATGACCTCCGGCTGCAGCGCCAGCGCGCGGGCGATGCCGATGCGCTGCCGCTGGCCGCCGGAGAACTGGTGCGGGTAGCGGTTGACGTAGTCGGGGTTGAGGCCGACGCGGTCGAGCAGCTCCTGCGTCCGCTTGAGCCGGCCCTTCTTCGGGGCGACGTCGTCGTGCACGGCCCAGCCCTCGGCGACGATGTCCCCGACGGTCATCCGCGGGTTCAGCGACGCGTAGGGGTCCTGGAAGATGATCTGGACCTCGCGCCGGTAGTCCTTGAGGGCCCGGCCGCCCATGCGGGCGACGTCCTTGCCCTTGTAGAGGATCGCCCCGGCGGT
Source organism: Geodermatophilus sp. SYSU D01045 (assembly GCF_054050295.1). Lineage (NCBI taxonomy): Bacteria > Bacillati > Actinomycetota > Actinomycetes > Geodermatophilales > Geodermatophilaceae > Geodermatophilus > Geodermatophilus sp. SYSU D01045. The sequence goes on along the minus strand of NZ_JBJGZB010000040.1, from coordinate 28,596 downwards.
CGGCCGCTCCAGCGCCACGATCAGCTTGGACACCGTCGACTTGCCGCAACCGGACTCGCCCACCAGGCCCACGGTCTCGCCGCGGCGCAGGGTCAGGTCCACGCCGTCGACCGCGCGGACGTGGCCGATCGTGCGCTTGAAGACGATGCCCTGCGTCAGCGGGAAGTGCTTCTGCAACCCGCGGATCTCGAGCAGCGTCTCCCCCATGGCGCCGCGGGCCCCCGCCGACGCCGGCTTGGCCAGCGACGCGTTGACCGGCACCGCCTCGGTGGACGGCGACGACTTCGACAGGGACGACGCCGCGGTGGCGCCGGACTCACTCGGCTGCGACACCGAGGACCTCCTCGCTGTAGTGGCACGCCGCCTCGCGTCCCGGCACGACCAGCCGCAGCGGCGGGACGTCGCCGGCGCACTCCCGCCCCGGCGCGGCAGCGTCGCCGAGCCGGCGGTGCGGGCACCGCGGGTGGAACGGGCAGCCGCTGGGGATGCGCGCGAGGTTCGGGGGCTGGCCGGCGATCGGCTGCAGCCGCCCGCCCTTGGCCTCGACCTGCGGCACCGAGCCCATGAGCCCCTCGGTGTAGGGGTGCGCGGGGCGGGTGAAGACGTCGTCGACGGTACCCCGCTCGACGATCTCGCCGGCGTACATGACCGCGACGTTGTCGGCGACCTCGTTGACCACGCCGAGGTCGTGGGTGATGAGGATCAGCCCCATCCCCGTCTCGTCCTGCAGGTCCTTGAGCAGGTCCATGACCTGCGCCTGCACGGTGACGTCGAGGGCGGTGGTCGGCTCGTCGGCGATGAGGATCCGCGGGTCCAGGGCGATGGCCATGGCGATCATCACGCGCTGGCGCATGCCGCCGGAGAACTGGTGCGGGTAGTCGTCGACGCGGCGGGCCGCGGCCGGGATCCGCACCCGGTCCATGAGCTCGATGGCCCGCTTGCGGGCCTCCTTCTTGCTCATCCCCCGGTGCGCCCGGAACATCTCGCCGATCTGGAAGCCCACGCTGTACACGGGGTTCAGCGACGACAGGGCGTCCTGGAAGATCATCGAGATGCCCGGGCCGCGGATCTTCCGCTGGTCCTCGGCGGACATCTCCAGCATGTTCTTGCCCTGGAACCAGATGCCGCCGCCGGTGATGACCGCGGGCGGGGTCTCGAGGATCCCCATGATCGCCTGGGCCGACACGGACTTGCCGGAGCCGGACTCGCCGAGGATGGCCAGGGTCTCCCCCGCCGCCAGGCTGTAGCTCACGCCGTTGACGGCGTGCACCGTGCCCGAGCGGGTGCGGAACTCCACGTGCAGGTCGTCGACCTCGAGCAGGGGCGTGCCCTGCCCGGCGAGCTCCGCGGTCGGCTTGGTCAGGTCGAGGTTGGTCATGCGCGCTGCCTCGGGTCGAGGGCGTCGCGCAGGGCGTCACCCATCATCACGAACGCCATCACGGTCAGGGTCAGGATCAGGCTGGGGAACAGCACCAGGTGCGGTGCGCTGCGGACCTGGCTCTGGCCCGCCGCGATCTGCAGGCCCCAGGAGATCGCCGGTCGCTGCAGACCGACACCGAGGTAGGTCAGCGTCGCCTCCGCGGCGATCAGCACGCCGATGGTGATGGTCGCGTAGACCAGCACCGGCGCCACCGCGTTGGGCAGGATGTGCCGGACCAGGATCCGCCGGCTCGAGGCGCCCATCGCGCGGGCCGCGGCCACGTAGTCCTGGCTCTTCACGGCGATGACCTGGGAGCGGACCAGCCGCATCGCCGTCATCCAGCCGAACAGCGCCAGGGCGATGGCGACCGCCCCGGGGCCGCGGCTGTTGATGATCGGGATGTCGGTGGCCGGCCCGACCCGCAGCAGCACCAGCGCGCCGAGGATCAGCGGCAGCGCGTAGAAGATGTCGGCGATCCGGGACAGGATCCCGTCGGTGAAGCCGCCGGCGTAGCCGGCGATGGCCCCCACGATGACGCCGAGCACCAGCACCACCAGCACGGCGGTCACGCCGATGATCAGCGAGCCGCGCGCTCCATAGACGACGTTGGCCAGGTAGTCGCACCCCTGCTGGTCGAACCCGAACCAGTGCTGCGCCGAGGGCCGGCCCTGGGAGTTGCTCAGGTCGCAGGACCGCGGGTCGGCGCCCCGGGCGAACAGCTGCGGGAACAGCGCCATCAGGAGGAAGAAGACGCCCAGGACGGCACCGATCCAGAACAGCGGGTTGCGCTTGAGGTCGCCCCAGGCGTCGCTCCAGAGGCTGTTCTGCCGCTCCTTGGTGACGTCGACCGAGGGGCTGGCCAGACCGGTGGTGGTGCCGGCCTCGACCTCGTCCTTGCGCAGGTCCAACTGCTGCTGCTCAGTCATAGCGGATCCTCGGGTCGAGGACGGCGTAGAGCACGTCGACGACCAGGTTGAAGAAGATGAAGAAGAACACCATCAGGGTGACGATGCCGACGACGACCGCGCCCTCCTGGGCCCGGACGGAGTTGAAGACCTCCCGGCCGATGCCGGGCAGGTTGAACACCGTCTCGGTGACGATCGCCCCGCCCAGCAGCGTCCCGATGTCCGCGCCGATGAAGGTGACGACCGGGATCAGGCTGTTGCGCAGGGTGTGCCGGACGATGACCGTCCGGCCCGGCAGGCCCTTCGCCCGCGCGGTCCGGACGTAGTCCGCGCGCAGGTTCTCGGCGATGCTCGTGCGGGTCAGCCGGGCGACGTACGCGAGCGAGCCCGAGGCCAGCACCAGGCCCGGCAGGACGTAGCTGTAGAGCCCCTCGTTCGTCCCGGCGATCGGGAACCAGCCGAGCTTCAGGCCGAACAGCAGCTGGGCGACGAAGGCCAGCACCAGGATCGGGATCGAGACGATCAGCGTCGTCGAGACCAGCACCAGGCTGTCGAAGAAGCTGTTCCGCCGGATGCCGGCGATGACGCCGGCGATCAGGCCGATGACGGCCTCGAAGACGATGGCCACGACGGCCAGCTGGACGGTGACCGGCAGCGTCCGCTCGATCGTGTCGATCACGGGACGGCCGCGGAAGTCGGTGCCGAGGTCCCCCTGGAACAGGTTCTTCAGGTACTCCCAGTACTGGACGTAGAGCGGGTCGTTGAGGTTGAACCGCTCGCGGAGCTCGGCGATGACGGCCGGGGAGAGCGGTCGGTCACCCCCCAGCGCGCGGATGGGGTCGCCCGGCAGGGCGTACACCATCGCGAAGATCAGGAAAGACGCGCCCAGCAGGACCGGGATGGTGAGCAACAGGCGGCGCGCGACGTAGCGGCCCATGGTCCCCCTCGGGGTGTGTGCGCCGCCGGGGCTGCGGCGGCGCCGGTGTCCATCGTGCCCGCAGGGCCCCGCACACGCGCCGCCGGGGGCGACCGTCCTGGTCGGACGGGCGCCCCCGGCGGGTGGTGCGGGTCCTGCGGGGTCGGGTCAGGCGTTGTTGACGGTGACCTCGGAGGTGACGATCCGCTGGAACAGGTCCAGGCGGACGTTGGAGACGTTCTCGGAGGTCACGGACTGGATCTCCGTGAAGAACATCGGCGCCATCGGCATCTCCTCGGCGATGATGTCCTCCGCCGCCTGGTAGTCCTCCACGCCGGCCTCGGGGCTCTCGGCCTGGTCACCCTGGGTGATCAGGCTCTCGACCTCGGGGTTGGTCCAGAAGGAGTAGTTCGAACCGGCCGGCGCCAGCGAGGACGTCGTGAACAGCGGGGTCAGGTAGCTGTCCGGGGCCGGGTAGTCGAAGCTCCAGCCGTAGCGGAACGGGCCGGTCCAGCCCTTCGACTCGCCGAGCGGCAGGTACTCGGAGAAGTCCAGGTTGCCCTGCAGGACGTACTCGACGCCGAGGTTCTCGCGCAGCTGGTTGCCCACGGCCTCCATCCACGCGTCGTGGCCGGCACCCGCGTTGAACCACAGGTCGACCGGCTGGCTGCGGTCGAAGCCGGCCTCGTCGAGCAGCTGGTTGGCCTGGTCGGGGTCGAAGGTGCAGTAGGTGCAGCTGCCCTCGCGGTAGCCGTCGACGACCGGCGGGATGAACGAGTCGGCCGGGGCACGGGTGCCCTGGAAGATCGCCTCGGAGATGGCCTCCCGGTCGACGGCCATCGAGATCGCCTGGCGGACCCGCGGGTCGGCGAAGCGCTGGTCGTAGGTCGGGAAACCGAGGTAGGTGATCTGCGAGGACTCGGTCTCGATGAACCGGTCGCCGAACTCGTCCTGCGCCGACTGGATGACGTCGGGCGGGATGACGTCGACGATGTCGAGGTTGCCGGCCTGCACGTCGGTGTAGGCGGTGTTGACGTCGGCGTAGACGACGTACTGGACGGCGTCGGCCTGGGCGGCGTCGTCACCGGAGTAGTCGTCGTAACGGGTCAGGGTGATGCCCTGACCGGGGACGAAGTCCTCCTCCGCCTGGAAGGGGCCGTTGCCGATCGGACGGGTGCCGAAGCCCTCGGGGTCGTCGAAGAACGCCTGCGGCAGCGGGTAGAAGGAGTTGTAGCCCACGACCGCCGGGAAGTTCGAGAACGGCGAGGACAGCGTCACCGTGAAGGTGCGGTCGTCGACGACCTGCAGGCCGCTCATCTGCTGGGCGGCCGGCTCACCGGTCACGTTGCCGGCGTCGTCGGTCGGCGCCTGCAGGTCGGCGTAGCCCGCGATCCGCGACAGGTAGGACGCGGCGCCCTGGGCGTTCGGGCTGTAGGCGGTGTAGTTCCACGCGTTGACGAAGGACTCGGCGTTGACCGGCGTCCCGTCGTGGAAGGTCCAGCCGTCCTTGAGCGTCACGGTCCACGTGGTGTTGTCGTCGGACTCGATCGACTCGGCGACGCCCGAGTACTCGACGGAGCCGTCCTCGGCGTACTTCACGAGGCCGGTCCACAGCGAGTTGACGACCTGGTCGCCCTCGGACTCCGTGGTGTTGCCCGGGACGAGCGGGTTCTCCGGCTCACCGATGTAGACGCTGAAGGTGCCGCCGCTCGCGCCGCCGCTGCCGCTGTCGCCGGAGCCGCTGTCGTCGCTGCCGCCGCCACAGGCGGACAGCAGGAGGGCGCCGGACAGGCCGACGGCGACGAGCGCCGACCGGCGCTTGCTCAACTTCACGTGTGTTGCCTCCCTCGTCCCGCGCGTGCGGGGGGAACGGACTGGTCTCTGCATACCGGGACACTGCGCACCCGGTTGCACTGGCCGGGCGCCGGCGTCCTCCGGGTGAACACCACGGAACGGACCCGGAACGCCGTGGGCGACCCTAGGCACCCCCGACGAGGACCGTCCACGACCGCAACCGATTTGTGACCGAGGCTCACGACTCCTGTCACACCGCTGCAACAGCAGCGGTCGACGAGGGCGCGGACAGCAGGGCTTGCGGTCCGCAGTCGTTCACCCCGGAGGATCTCCGCCGTTCGGGCGAACCGGGTGTGGTCACCCTACTCCCGGGTACTCCTCGGCCATCCGAGAGGGAGGAGTCCACCGTGAGCGGCATCGACAAGCTGCAGAACAAGGCCCAGGAGCTGGCGGGCGAGGGCAAGGAGCGCGTCGGCGAGGCCACGGGCGACCGCGACCTGCAGGCCGAGGGCGCCAACGACAAGGCCGCCGGCAACCTCAAGCAGGCCGGCGAGAAGGTCAAGGACGTCTTCAAGAAGTAGGGCGGAGGACCTCGTCCCGAGGTCGTCCGCGCACCTCGCGAGGGGCGCCGTCCCGCACGGGACGGCGCCCCTCGTGCGTCTAGAGGCGGGCGAGCAGGTCGCGGACCGCGGGCAGCAGGGGGCGGTCGGCGGCGATCCAGTCCAGGCCGTCGAGGTCGGCGGCGCCCACCCAGCGCAGCTCGCGGTGCTCGTGCGCCACCGGCTCGCCCGAGGCCAGCCGGGCCCACCAGACCCGCAGCGTCGAGGCGCCGGGCGCCCCGCCGGCCACCGAGCCGTCCAGCGGCACCTCGCCGAGGAATGCCTGCGGCGCGACCACGACCCCCATCTCCTCGACGCACTCGCGGACCAGCGCCGCGACGTCGTCCTCCCCCGGCTCCACCTTGCCGCCGGGGAACTCCCACAGTCCCGCCAGCGGCCCCGACCCGCGCTGGGCGACCAGCACCCGGTCCCCGCGGACGACCGCCGCGCCGACCACCTGGACGACGTCGAGGGCGCGCAGCGCGGCCGCGGCGGCGTAGCCGTCGAGGTGCCGGCGCATCGCCCGCAGCACCCGCCGGCGCAGCACGGTCTGGTCGACCAGGCCGCCGAGCGCCCCGGGCAGGCCGGTGTCCCAGTCGACCTGCTCGTCGACGACGGTGCCGGCCCCGGTCGCGGTGAACCGCCGCTCGTGGGTGAGGCGGCGCCACCCCCGTCCCGGCCCGGCGGCGTAGAGGTCGCGCACCGGGCGGACCGACTCGACCTCCTCCAGCGGGAACGGCCAGGGGCGGCCGAGGGCCCGGGCGACGTCGAAGGCGACGGTCAGCGGCGCCGCCACGACCGTGGTGAAGCGCAGCCGGTACACGCCGTCACCCTGGCAGACCGGGCAGGATGGGCCCGCGGGACCCGGCAGCCGGTCCGCAGGAGGGAGCACCGTGCGCATCACCGCCCGGGTCGACTACGCCGTCCGCGCGGCCCTCGAGCTGGCCGCCGCGGCGCCGGGCGCGCTGACCTGCGACCGGATCGCGACCAACCAGGGCCTCCCCTCCCGCTTCCTGCAGGGGATCCTCGGCGACCTCCAGCACGCCCGGCTGGTCACCAGCCAGCGGGGCCGCGAGGGCGGGTACCGGCTGGCGCTGCCGCCGTCGGAGATCTCCATCGCCCGGGTCATGCGGGTGGAGCAGGGCTTCCTCGCCGAGGTGCACGGGCAGCGGCCCGAGGACGTCAGCTACCCCGGCGCCGCCGAGGAGCTGGCCAGCGTGTGGGTCGCCGCGCGCGCCGCCTACCGGCGGGTGCTGGAGGAGGTCACGCTCGCCGACGTCGTCGCGGGGAAGCTGCCGGGGTACGTGGCGGAGCTCGCCGCCGTGGAGAGCGCCTGGCGCTCGTTCGGCGACGACGCCCCCTGAGCGGCGCCCCTGAGAGCGGCGCCCCCGAGCTCACACCGGCCGGGGCCGGACGTGTGCGACCATGGGGGCGTGACGGACCGCGGCAGCCTCCTCGTCGCGCGTCTGCACGTCGACCTCGCTCTCGTCAGCAGCGCCGCCTGTCGCGCCTCGCGCTGACCACCAGTCCTCCCCCGCGGCCCGGAGCCGCGACCCCGACCTGGCAGCGCCCTCCCGCGCGGGTGCAGACCGGCGCGGACGGCGCAGGAAGAAGTGCACCGTGTCCGCACCTCCCCGTCCGAGCAACCGGCCGACGCGCCGTGACGCGCCCCAGCGCGGCCAGGGCCAGTGGGCGCTGGGCTACCGGGAGCCGCTGAACCCGAACGAGCGGATGAAGAAGGACTCCGACGGGCTCGAGGTCCGTCAGAGGATCCTCGACATCTACTCGCGGACCGGCTTCGACGGCATCGATCCCGGCGACCTGCGCGGCCGGATGCGGTGGATGGGCCTCTACACCCAGCGGGCCCCGGGCATCCCCGGCGGCAAGACCGCCGTGCTGGAGCCCGAGGAGCTCGAGGACTCGTACTTCATGATGCGGGTGCGCACCGACGGCGGGGCGCTGACCAGCGAGCAGCTGCGCACGCTCGGCGCCATCAGCACCGAGTTCGGCCGCGACGTCGCCGACGTCACCGACCGGCAGAACGTCCAGTACCACTGGATCCGCATCGAGGACGTCCCCGAGATCTGGGAGCGGCTCGAGGCCGTCGGCATGACGACCACCGAGGCCTGCGGCGACACCCCGCGCGGCATGCTCAACTGCCCGCTGGCCGGTGTCCTCGAGGACGAGGTCGTCGACGCCACCGAGGTCATGGCGCAGACAGTGGCCCGCTACGTGGGCGACCCGGAGTTCAGCAACCTGCCGCGCAAGTGGAAGACGTCGATGTCCGGCTGCGTCGACCACTGCACCGAGCCCGAGATCGACGACGTCTCCTTCGTCGGCGTCGTGGGCCCCGACGGCGAGCCCGGCTACGACCTGTGGGTCGGCGGCGGCCTGTCGACCAACCCGATGTTCGCCCAGCGCGTCGGCGTGTTCGTGCGGCCCGAGGAGGTCACCGAGGTGTGGGCGGCCTGCACCTCGGTCTTCCGCGACTACGGCTACCGCCGGCAGCGCAACCGGGCCCGGATCAAGTTCCTCATGGCCGACTGGGGCCCGGAGAGGTTCCGGCAGGTGCTGCAGGACGAGTACCTGCACCGCGCGCTGCCCGACGGCCCCGCGGCCGCGCCGCCGAAGAACGAGTCCCGCGACCACGTCGGCGTCGCGAGGCAGAAGGACGGCCGCAACGCCGTCGGCTTCGCGCTGCGCACCGGCCGCATCACCGGGACGGTGCTCACCCGGATCGCCGACCTCGCGGACGAGTACGGCGCGGGCCGCATCCGGACGACGACCCAGCAGAAGATGGTGATCCTGGACGTGCCGGACGAGCACGTCGAGGACCTGGTCACCGCGCTCGCCGAGCACGACCTGCTCGTGCGCCCGAGCGCCTTCCGCCGCGGCACCATGGCCTGCACCGGCCTGGAGTTCTGCAAGCTCGCGATCGTCGAGACCAAGCAGCACGCCCAGGACCTCTACGCCGAGCTGGAGAAGCGGCTGCCCGGCTTCGACGAGCCGATCGGCATCAACGTCAACGGCTGCCCGAACAGCTGTGCCCGCTTCCAGACCGCCGACATCGGGTTCAAGGGCTCGATGGTCCGCGACGAGAACGGCGAGATGGTCGAGGGCTTCCAGGTGCACCTGGGCGGCCACCTCGGCGTCGACGCCGCCTTCGGCCGGAAGTTCCGCGGCCACAAGGTGACCAAGGCCGAGACGGCGGACTACTGCGAGCGCGTGCTGCGCGGCTACCTGGAGCGGCGCGAGCCCGGCGAGCGGTTCGCCGCCTACGTGGCCCGCGCCGAGGAGGCCTGGCTGCTGTGACGGGGCTGCTGTGAGCGAGGAGGCGGAGGACACGGGCGGCCGCGCGGGAAGCCAGCGCCAGCTGCCCGTGTTCCACTGCCCGTACTGCGGGGACGAGGAGCTGACCCCGCACGGGGACGAGGGTGAGTGGCACTGCGCCGCGTGCCTGCGGACCTTCACCGTCCGGCTCACCGGGACAGGAGTGCAGGCATGACGACCGCCGTCCGGCCGACGCCGGAGCTCGCCGCCGAGGCCGACGCCCGCTTCGAGGGCATCGCCGACCCCGTCGAGCAGGCCCTCGCCGTGCTGCGCTGGGCCGGGGAGACCTTCGGCGACGACTTCGCCGTCACCTCGTCGATGGCCGACGGGCTCCTTGCGCACCTGGCCTCCCGGGCGGTGCCCGGGGTCAACGTGGTCTTCCTCGACACCGGCTACCACTTCGCCGAGACGATCGGCACGCGCGACTGGATCAGCAGCGTCCTGCCGATCACGCTCGTGAACGTGACGCCGCCGCGGACGGTCGCCGAGCAGGACGCCGAGCACGGCCCGGCGCTGCACGACCGCGACCCGGACCTGTGCTGCTCGCTGCGCAAGGTGCAGCCGCTGGCCGGCGCGCTGGCCGGCTACGCCGCGTGGGGCTCCGGCGTCCGCCGCGACGAGGCCGCCACCCGCGCCGGCACGAGGGTCGTCGACTGGGACGCCAAGCGGGGCATGGTGAAGGTCAACCCGCTGGCCGCCTGGACGCAGGACGACGTCGACGCCTACATCGCCGAACACCGGGTGCCGGTCAACCCGCTGCAGGAGATCGGGTACGCCTCGATCGGCTGCGCGCCGTGCACCCGCCCGGTCGCGCCGGGCGAGGACCCGCGTGCCGGGCGGTGGGCCGGCCGCGGCAAGACCGAGTGCGGGCTGCACCTGTAGGACCATCCCGACGTGCCCCGGCCGCCCCGCCTGTCCCCCGACGAGGTCGCGGCCGGCCTGCGCGCGCTGCCGCTGTGGTCCGGTGACGTCACCGGCCTGCACCGCACGGTGCAGCTGGCCTCGTTCCGCGCCGCGGTGGCCGCGATCGTCGCCATCGCGGACGTCGCCGAGGAGATGGACCACCACCCCGACGTCGACCTGCGGTGGCGGACGCTGCACCTCACCCTCGTCAGCCACTCCGCGGACGGGGTGACCGCGCTCGACCTGGAGCTCGCCCGCCGGATCGACGAGCTGCTCCCGGGCTGACGCCGGCCCCGCGGACACGGGCGCCGCCGTGGCGCGGGCACCCCGATCAGGAGATGGTCCCGATGGCCGCCGAGCTGAGGACGTCCGTCGACATCGACGCCACCCCCGAGCGGGTGTGGCGGGTGCTCACCGACCTGCCCGCCTACGCGGAGTGGAACCCGTTCGTCACCGCGGCGGACGGGGACGTCGTCGCGGGAGGCCGGCTGTCGGTCCGCGTGCCGCCAGGGAACGCCCTCCTCCGGTCGCACCTGCGGCCCACGGTCCGGCAGGTGGTCCCCCTCCGGCGGCTGCGGGTGTGGAGCCGGCTGGACCGGCTGGGCGTCCCCGGCCTCTTCGACGTCGAGCACACCGTGACCCTCACCGACCACGACGGGGGCGTGCGCCTGTGGCAGCAGGACCGGTTCGGGGGGCTGCTGGCCCCGCTGCTCGTCCGGTCCCTGAACCGCCACCGGCTCGCGGCGTTCCACGCCATGGGCGCGGCGCTCAAGCAGCGGGCCGAGGGCCCCGCCCCGGTCGCGGAGGACCGACCCGTCAGCCCTCGTCGCTGACCGGCAGCACCAGCAGGCGCAGCAGGCGGTCGGCCTCGGCGTCGGGGTCCTCGGTGAGCCCGGTGTGCACCGGGCCGGGCTGGACGACGGTGCTGCGCGGCGCGGTCAGCCAGCGGAACCGCGAGCCCAGCGCCTCCCGGCCCGCGGCGCCGGCGGCGGGGTCGGCGGCGCAGACGTCGGCGGCGGCCTGCAGCGCGCGGCCGATGGCAGCGGGGTCGGCGGTCGGGTCCAGCGCGCGCAGCCGGTCGACGTCGAGGTGCACCCGGCTGCCCAGGTAGTCGCGCTGCCGGCAGTAGACGAGGACGCCGGCGTTGAGCGCCTCGCCCCGCTCCACCCGCGGCACCACCCGCAGGACGGCGTACTCGAAGGTCTCCCGGCTCACCGCTGGGTCACCCCCGGCGGCGGGGGCGGGCCCAGCCACGCCGGCCGGTTCTCCCCGCGCGGCGACCGGCGGCGTCCGCCCGCGCCCGCGGCGGCCGCGGCCACCACCCCGGGCAGCCACGCGTCCCGGGCGGCCAGCCGGGCCAGCAGCTGCCCCACGTACCGCTCCCGGACGGCGGCCGGTGGCTCGCCGGGCTCCGGTCCCTCCAGCCAGTCGTCGGGCACCTGCGCCAGCACCCGCTCCAGCAGCGGCCGGGTGACCCGCGGCCCGAGGTCGGCGTCGGCGGCGCGCAGGTCCGGCGAGCACTCGACCAGCGCGTGCTGGGCGGCGTCGTAGGAGCGGGCGACGGCGGCCGGCGCCCCCGGCCAGTTGTGGTGGAAGGTGAGCGCGGCGCCGTGGTCGATCAGCTGCAGCCGGCCGTGCCAGAACAGCATGTTGGGGTTGCGCCAGGACCGGTCGACGTTGCCCACCAGCGCGTCGAACCACAGCACCCGGCCGGCCAGCTCGGGCTCCACCTCGCCCACCCCGGCCTCGAAGTCCAGGGCCCCGGGCAGGTAGTCCAGCCCGAGGTTGCGCCCGGCCGAGCGCTGCAGCAGTTCCTGCACCTCGGGGTCGGGCTCGCCGACGGCCAGCTCCGGGACGACGTCGACGGTGACCAGGGCCGGCACCGGCAGCGCCAGCGCCCGGGCCAGCTCGCCGCAGACCACCTCGGCCACCAGCACCCGCACGCCCTGGCCGGCGGCCCGCCACTTGACCACGTAGGTGCCGAGGTCGTCGGCCTCCATGAGCCCGGGCAGCGAGCCACCCTCGCGCAGCGGGGTGACGTAGCGGGTGGCGGTGACGGCGGGCAGCACAGTGCCGGTCAACCTACGCCGGTCCAGACTGGGCCCATGGGCCTGTTCCGGGCCGTGTCGCCCGAGGGCCTGCGCGACGCGCCGCTCACCTATGCCGAGGTCGGCGCCACGCGCGCCGCCGAGCTCCCCGCCGGCTACCGCACCGGCACGTGGACCGAGGTCGTCGGCTCCGGCCGCGCGGCGTTCGAGCGGGTCGCCGCGGCGGTGTTCGCCTGGGCGCCGCAGCGCAGCACCGGCCTCCGGGTGCGCGCGACCGGGTCGCCTGGCGAGGTGGGCACGGTCGTCGTCCTCACCGCGGGGCTGCCGCGGCTGGGCTATGACATCCCCTGCCGGGTCGTCTGGGCGTCGACGACCGGCGACGAGCGCGGCTTCGCCTACGGCTCGCTGCCCGGCCACCCCGAGAGCGGCGAGGAGTGCTTCACCGTCCGGCTCGACCCCGGCGGCGACGTCGTCGCCTCGATCCGGGTGTTCTCCCGGCTGGCCTCCCCCGCCGCCCGCCTCGTGCCGCCGGTGAGCTGGGCCCTGCAGCGGCTGGCCACCGCCCGCTACCGCGCGACGCTGCGCCGGGCCGCCCGCGACCGATGAGCCCGGGCCCACCGGGCGGTCACCCGTGCATGGGTCTGGCCGAGGAGATCGAGCAGGTGGTGGTCGGCGCCGTGGCGGCCGGGGTGGTGCCCGGCGCCGCGTGGCTGGTGCGGCGCGGGGACGAGGTGGCCCGGGGCGCGGCGGGCACCCACACCCCGGGTGGGGACGACCCGGTGGCGCCGGACACCGTCTTCCGCATCTCCTCGGTGACCAAGCCGGTGGTGGCCACGGCCGCGCTCACCCTCGTCGACGACGGCACGCTGGCCCTCGACGAGCCGGTGGACGCGCTGCTGCCCGAGCTGGCCGGCCGGCGGGTGCTCGCCGACCCCGCCGACGCGGCCGCGGGCACGGTGCCGGCGCGGCGGGCGGTCACGGTCCGCGACGTCCTCACGTCCCGGCTAGGCCTGGGCATCGACTTCACCGCGCCGTGGCCCACCCCGACCGTCGCCGCGCTCGGCGAGGCGGGCCTGCCGGTCGGGCCGCCGGCGCCGCAGGCCGCTCCCCCGCCGGACGAGTGGCTGCGCCGGGTGGCCGGCGTCCCGCTGGCGTACCAGCCCGGCGAGCGCTGGCTCTACCACGCCGGCGCGAGCGTGCTCGGCGTCCTCGTCGCCCGTGCCGCCGGCCGGCCGCTGCCCGAGGTGCTCACCGAGCGGGTGCTGGTCCCGCTCGGGATGGCCGACACCGGCTTCGGCGTCCCGGCGCCGGCCCGCGGCCGGTTCGGTCCGCACTGGACGCCGCCGGACGAGCGCGGCCACCGGGAGCTGTACGACCCCGCCGACGGCCAGTGGGCCTCCCCGCCGCCCTTCCCCGACGGCGGGGACGGCCTGGTCTCCACCGTCGACGACCTCGCCGTCCTCGCGCGGGTGCTGCTCGCCGGCGGGGAGCCGGTGCTGCGCGGGCCGACGGTGCGGGCGCTGCTCACCGAGCAGGCCGGCCCGGTCGACGACGAGGGCGGCGGCTGGGGCCTGGGCCTCGGCGTCCGGCGCACCGACGAGCCCGGCGGCCGGCACGCCGGCTCCTTCGGCTGGGACGGCGGGCTGGGCAGCACGTGGTGGACCGACCCGGTCACCGGCACCACCGCGGTCCTGCTGACCAACCAGATGTGGTCCTCGCCTGCGCCGCCGGCGGTGTTCGACGCCTTCCGCGCCGTCGCCTTCGGCTAGACGTCGCGGCGCTCGAGCAGGCCCGCGCCCAGCGCCCAGGCCGCGACCGCCCACGCCGCCGACACCGCCAGGCCCACCGGCCAGCTCGTCGGGACGGCGAGGAAGGACTCCTCGCCCACCCGCAGCGCCGGCAGCGCCTGCGACAGCAGCTCGGCGGTCCGGCCGCCGGCCAGCGCCAGCGCGGGCGGGGCCACGAACACCAGCGCGGCGCCCAGCCCCACGGCGCCCGCGGTCGAGCGCAGCACCGCCCCGAGCCCGGCGGCGAGCACGGTGACCAGCACCGCGCCGGCCACCTGCAGGCCGGCCGACCGCAGCACGTCCGGGTCGTCCAGGGGGACGCCGCCGGGCACCGCGACCAGCGTCCGCGCGGCCAGGGCGCACGCGGCCACCAGCAGCGCGGTGAGCAGCGCCGCCCACGCCGCGACGACGGCCGTCTTGGCCACCAGCAGCCGGGTGCGGCGCGGCACGGCGACCAGCGAGGACAGCGCCATCCCGCCGCCCAGGTCGGCGGTGACCGCGAGCACCCCGAGGACGACGAGCGCCACCTGGCCGAAGGCGAAGCCGATCAGCGCGACGCCGACCGCGGCGTCCGCGTCCGGTGCCGTCGGCGTGGTGGCCGCGGCCAGCCACCCGAACGCGCCGACGACGAGCAGGTAGACGGCGCTGCACCACCAGGTCGAGCGCAGCGTCCGCAGCTTGGTCCACTCGGCGCGCAGCACCGCCGCCGGGCCGACCCTCACGCCGCGCCCGCCCGGTACTCGACGTCCTCGCCGGTCAGCTCCAGGTAGGCCGCCTCCAGCGAGGCGACCACCGGGGTCAGCTCGTGCACCGGCACCCGCGCGGCGAAGGCGACGTCGCCCACCGCGGCCGGGGCCAGGCCCTCCACCCGCAGCGCGCCGTCGGTCTCCGGCGCCACCCCGGCCCCGGCCCGGCGCAGCGCGGCGGCCAGCAGCGGCGCCTGCGGGCTGCGCACCCGCACCGCGGCGTGCCGGCCGAGCAGGTCGGCCATCGGGACGTCGGCGAGCAGCCGGCCGCGGCCGAGCACGACCAGGTGGTCGGCGGTGTCCTCCATCTCGCTCATCAGGTGGCTGGACACCAGCACCGTGCGGCCCTCGTCGGCGAGGTCGCGCAGCAGCCCGCGCACCCAGCGGATGCCCTCCGGGTCCAGGCCGTTGACCGGCTCGTCGAGCAGCAGCACTTCGGGGTCGCCGAGCAGCGCCGCGGCGATGCCGAGCCGCTGCCCCATGCCGAGGGAGAAGCCGCGCACCCGCTCGTGTGCCACCGCGCCGAGGCCGACCAGCTCGACGACGTCGTCCACCCGCGAGGCGGGCAGGCCGCTGCCCTGCGCCAGCGCGAGCAGGTGCGCGTACGCGGTGCGCCCGGGGTGGCGCGCCCGCGGGTCGACCAGCGCGCCGACCCGCCGCATCGGCACGTCGAGGTCGCGGTAGGGCACGCCGAGCACCGTCGCCGTCCCGGTGGTGGGCCGGGTCAGGCCGAGGACGCAGCGCATCGTCGTCGTCTTGCCCGAGCCGTTCGGGCCGAGGAAGCCGGTCACCCGGCCCGGGTGCACGGTGAAGCTCACGTCGTCGACGGCGACCCGCGCCCGGTAGTGCTTGGTCAGCCCGTCGACCTCGATCACGCCGCCAGTGTGCCGACCGCGCGCCGGGGAGCCCGGCAGGTCACTCGCCGGCGGCCGCGGCGCGTTCCCGCTGGAGCAGCTCCTTGCTGCGCACCAGCCGGAGCAGGGTGACCACGATCAGCCCGCCGGCCATGTTGAGCAACGTGACGTACCAGAACCAGGCCAGCCAGTCGGCGTAGCCGAACGGCGCGGTGCCGGTGTGGAGGGCCCCGAAGACCAGCAGCGAGTCCAGCACCGAGTGGAACAGCTGCAGCCCGGCCAGGACGAACGCGCCCGCGAACGCGGCGACGATCTTGGCGCCATCGGCGGAGGTGCCGTTCTGCATGCGGGTCATCAGCGTGATGACGACGCCCCCGAGGAAGGCCAGGCACACCGCGCGCAGGTCCAGCGGCGACTCGACGAAGTGCCGCGCCGACTCGACGACGGTCGGCCCGAGCTGCGGGAAGCCGTGCACCACCACCCACATCGCCAGCCAGCCGCCGACGAGGTTGCCCGCCAGCGTCCCGGCCCACAGCCGGCCCAGCTGCGACCAGCTCGCCCGGCCGGCGACGACGGCGGTCACCGGCAGCAGGAAGCCCTCGGTGAACAGCTCGCTGCGGGCCAGCAGCAGGGCCACGAAGCCGACGCCGAATGCCAGCCCGGCCAGCAGGTGGCTGCGGGTCTCGGCGTAGACGGCGAGCAGCACGAGGACGCCGATCGCCACCTCCAGGCCGCCGGCGAGACCGGTGGTGAGCACCTCCCGCCAGGTGCGGTGCAGCCGCTGCGCGCCCTGGCTGACCACCCGGTCGAAGGCCTGGACGACCTCGTCCTCCGCGGGGGCGTCGGTGTCGCCGAGTTGGATCCGCCGCTGGTCGGTCACCGCGCGCACCTACCCTCGGCCGCGTGCGTCCACCCGGGCCGGAAGCGGTGACCCTGCACCTGTGGGGCGTCCCGGGCCGTGCCGTGCCGCGGGCGGTGCTGCGGATGGCCTCGGTCCGCCCGGCGCTCGCCCGCCTGCCGGGGCTGCGGTTCGCCAAGCTGCTGGGCACCGGCGACGGGCGGACCTTCACCGTCCGCGACGCCGACCCGCGCCGCTGGGGCCTGCTGGCGGTCTGGGACGACGACGCCGCCGCGGACGCCCTCGACGACTCCCCCGTCGCCGCGAGCTGGCGGCGGATCGCCGACGAGGAGTGGGCGGCGCGGCTGCGCCCGCTGGCGGCGCGCGGGCTGTGGTCGGGCCGCGAGCCGTTCGGCCGGCCGCGGCCGCAGCGCTGGGACGGGCCGGTGGCCGCGGTGACCCGGGCGCGGCTGGTGCTGCGCCGGGCGGCGCGGTTCTGGTCGGCGGTGCCGCCGGTGTCGGCCGACCTGCACCGGGCGCCGGGCCTGCGCATGGCCGTCGGCATCGGCGAGGCGCCGCTGGGCCTGCAGGGCACCTTCAGCGTCTGGGACTCCGCGTCGGCGCTCAACGCCTTCGCCTACGACCGCCCCGAGCACGCCGCCGTGGTCCGCCGGACGGCGCAGGAGGGCTGGTACGCCGAGGAGCTGTTCGCCCGCCTGGCGGTGCTGTCCACCCGCGGCACCGTCGCCGGCACCGACCCGGCGGCGGGCTACAGCTCCACGTAGAGGTGGACCTCCTCGCGGTCGTCGCCGGCGGCGACCCGGATCGCGCCGGGCATCCGGCCGAACTCGCGGTAGCCCAGCCCCTGGTAGAAGCCCTCGAGGCCGTAGCCGCCGCGCACGGTGAGGTGCAGCATCTCCAGCCCGAGGTCGCGGGCGGCGTCGTGCACCCCGGTCATCAGCGCCCGGCCCAGCCCCTGCCCCTGCCGGTCCGGGTGGACCTGCACCCGCAGCACGGTGGCCCAGTGCCGGCGCAGCGGGCTGACCGACAGCGACAGCACCGCCCAGCCGGCCAGCTCGCCGTCGGCCCGCAGCACCACCACCCGCTCGCGGCCCTGCGACACCCGCTCGAGCAGGGCGTCGAGCACCGGCGCGACGTCGTCCCGGCCGACCGGGGGGACGAAGCCGACCGCGCCGCCGGCGTTGGAGACGTCGGTCCAGCAGGCCAGCAGGGCCTCGCGCAGCCCCGGGTCGACGTCCTCGACGGCGGTGGCCACGGCAGACGGCACGGCGCTCGGCATGGCACCGATTCTCGTCCGCGACGCAGGTCACGGACCGCGCGGCCCCTGGACCCGGTGGGAGCAGGGGGCCAGGCTCGCCGGCATGACCGACGCTCCCGGCCCCGTCCCGACCCGACGCACCGACGAGGACGAGATGCGCGTCCCGTTCTGGATCGTGCTCGCCGGCGTGGGCGCCGGCGCGTTCTGGGCGCTGGCCGGCGTGGCCCTCGGCTCCTGGCTGCGCGCCCGCCGCTGAGCCGCGAGGCGGGTCAACCCGACGAGCCGCTGGGGCCGAAGCGCTCCACCCGCACGTCCGGCTCCGGCACGCCGAGGCCGACCAGCAGCTGGCTGGCCGCCTCCGCGAACGGCGTCGACCCGCAGACGTAGGCGGTCTGGCCCGGCTCCCACAGCGGCACGAGGTCCGCGGCGGTCAGCCGCCCGGCGGGGCGGATCCCCGAGGGCTCGCGGGTGGTGACCACCAGCGCCCCGGCCGCCCGCAGCTCGTCGCCGTAGGGCAGCTCGGCCAGCGTGCGGGTGGAGACGGCGATCCGCAGCAGGTCCTCGCGGCCCAGCTCGCGGGCGGTGCGCAGCATGGACACGAACGGCACGACGCCGGTGCCCCCGCCCACGAGCAGCGCCGGCCCGTCGCCCTCCCAGACGAACCAGCCGCCGATCGGCCCGCGGACCTCGAGCCGGTCACCGGGCTCGACGACGTCGGCGAGGTAGGTGGACACCTCGCCGTCGTCGAGCCGCTCGACCAGCAGCTCCACCAGCGGGTCCCCCGGCGCCGACGCCAGCGAGTAGGACCGCTGGGCGCGGTAGCCGTCCTCCGCGGTGAGCCGGACGACGTAGTGCTGGCCGGCCAGGTGGTCGACGCGGTCGGGCACCTCCAGCCGCAGCCGGACGGTGTGCGGGGTGGGGCGGTCGACCTTGCGCACGGTCGCCGTGCGCCAGCCGCCGGCGGGCGCCCGCCGGCGGAGGCCGGGGTGCGTGCCCGGCTCAATCACCCTGGTACCGCTGCTCGCGCCACGGGTCGCCGCGGTCGTGGTAGCCGTTCTGCTCCCAGAATCCCTGCTGGTCGCGCTGCAGGAGGGTCAGCCGGGTGACCCACTTGGCGCTCTTCCAGAAGTAGAGGTGTGGCACGAGCAGCCGCACCGGGCCGCCGTGCTCGACCGGCAGCGGCCGGCCGTCGAACTCCCAGACGATCCACGCCCGGCCGCCGGTGACGTCCTCGAGCGGCAGGTTGGTGGTGTAGCCGGTCTTCGACGTCGCGATGACGAAGTGCGCGTCGGCGGTGGGCCGCGCGGCCTCCAGCAGGGTGTCCACGCTGACGCCGGCGAAGTGCGTGTCGAACTTCGACCACGTCGTGACGCAGTGGATGTCGCCGCGGTAGTCCGAGGGCGGGAGACGGTGGACGTCGTCCCAGGTCCAGGTGGTCGGGTTCTCCACCCGGCCGTCGACGGTGATGCTCCAGGTCTCCGGCGCGATGCGCGGGGTGGGCTCGGCGGTCAGCACGGGCCAGTCGCGGCCGACGTCGTACTGGCCGGGGGGCAGCCGCGGGTCGCGCTCGCGCCGTCGGCCGAGGAAGCCCCGGGTCGGTCCTGCCACGCGTCCTCCTCCGATGGGGTGGGTGTGCCGACACGCTCCCACGCCCCGGCAGGCGGACACCAACGTCCTGACCAGGGCTGAGGGTTCCCTTACGAGAGGTGAGTCACGTCGTGTTCACATGGCCGACACGGGGGCATGGAGCCTAACTTTGGTGCCGTGGTGACGGTGACGAACTCGGGCCAGCGGCGGACCCCGAAGGTCGCGAAGACCAGCTCGGTCGCGAAGAAGGCCGTGATGGCGGTCAGCGGGATCATCCTGGTCCTGTACCTGGTCGCGCACATGGTCGGGAACCTGAAGCTCTTCGCCGGCGCGGAGACCTTCAACGGCTACTCGGAGTGGATCCGCCGGATCGGCGAGCCGGCCGTCCCCGGCCAGACCCTGCTGTGGATCATCCGCGTCGTCCTGCTGGTGGCGGTGGTCGCCCACGCGTGGGCCGCGATCTCGCTGTGGCGGCAGGCCAAGCGCGCCCGGCCCACCCAGTACGTGGCCCGCAAGGCGGTGGCCCAGAGCTACGCCTCGCGCACCATGCGCTGGGGCGGCGTGATCCTGGCGCTGTTCATCGTCTACCACATCCTCGACCTCACGCTGGGGGTCGCGAACCCCGAGGGCCCCGACTCCACGCCCTACGACCGCGCGATCGCCGGGTTCTCCAACCCGTTCGTCACCCTGGTCTACGTCGTCGCGCTGCTGGCCCTGGGCTTCCACCTGCGCCACGGCATCTGGAGCGCCACCCAGACGCTGGGGCAGAGCAACAAGACGCGCGAGCGCACGGTCAACGCGTTCGCCACCGTCTTCGCCGTCGTCCTGACCGCCGGGTTCCTGATCCCGCCGCTCAGCGTCCTCGTCGGCATCATCGAGTAGGAGCACCTCTCATGGCCCTCGACCTGTTCACCGTCGGTGCCCCGATCACCGACACCAAGGCCCCCCGCGACGTCCCGATCGGCGAGCGCTGGAGCGAGCGCCGCTTCCGGGCGAAGCTGGTCAACCCGGCCAACCGCCGCAAGCTGACCGTCATCGTCGTCGGCACCGGCCTGGCCGGCGGCTCGGCCGCCGCCACGCTCGGCGAGGCCGGCTACAAGGTCAAGTCGTTCTGGTACCAGGACAGCCCGCGCCGGGCGCACAGCGTCGCCGCGCAGGGTGGCATCAACGCCGCCAAGAACTACCGCAACGACGGCGACTCGGTGCACCGGCTGTTCTACGACACGGTCAAGGGCGGGGACTTCCGCGCCCGCGAGGACAACGTGCACCGGCTGGCCGAGGTCAGCGTCAACATCATCGACCAGTGCGTCGCGCAGGGCGTGCCCTTCGCCCGCGAGTACGGCGGCCTGCTCGACAACCGCTCCTTCGGTGGCACCCAGGTGTCGCGGACGTTCTACGCCCGCGGCCAGACGGGCCAGCAGCTGCTCTACGGCGCCTACCAGGCCCTCGAGCGGCAGATGGCGGCCGGCACCGTCGAGCAGTTCCCGCGCACCGAGATGCTCGACCTGATCGTCGTCGACGGCCGGGCCCGCGGCATCGTGGCGCGGGACCTGATCACCGGCGAGATCAGCACGCACTTCGCCGACGCCGTCGTGCTCGCCACCGGCGGCTACAGCAACGTCTTCTACCTGTCCACGAACGCCAAGGGCTCCAACGCCACGGCGATCTGGCGGGCGCACAAGCGGGGCGCGCTGTTCGCCAACCCCTGCTACACGCAGATCCACCCGACCTGCATCCCGGTGCACGGCGAGTACCAGTCGAAGCTCACGCTGATGAGCGAGTCGCTGCGCAACGACGGCCGCGTGTGGGTGCCCAAGGAGCGCGGCGACACCCGTGACCCGCGGCAGATCCCCGAGGACGAGCGCGACTACTACCTCGAGCGGATCTACCCCTCGTTCGGCAACCTGGTCCCCCGCGACATCGCGTCGCGGCAGGCCAAGAACGTCTGCGACGAGGGCCGCGGCGTCGGCCCCAACGGCCTGGGCGTGTACCTCGACTTCGCCGAGGCCATGCAGCGGCTGGGCCGGCCGGCCATCGAGGCCAAGTACGGCAACCTCTTCGACATGTACGCCCAGATCACGGGTGAGGACCCCTACGAGGTCCCCATGCGGATCTACCCCGCCGTGCACTACACGATGGGCGGCCTGTGGGTCGACTACGACCTGCAGTCGAACATCCCCGGCCTGTTCGTGATCGGCGAGGCCAACTTCTCCGACCACGGCGCGAACCGGCTCGGCGCCAGCGCCCTCATGCAGGGCCTGGCCGACGGCTACTTCGTGCTGCCGAACACGATCAACGACTACCTGGCCTCCGGCCCGTTCGGTGCGGTCGACCCGCAGCACCCGGCCGCGGTCGAGGCGCTCGAGGGCGTCCGCGCGCAGACCGAGAAGCTGCTGTCGATCAACGGCACCCGGACCACCGCCTCCTTCCACCGCGAGCTCGGCCGGCTGATGTTCGACCTGTGCGGCATGGAGCGGTCGGAGGAGAGCCTGCGCAAGGCGCTCGACCGGATCCCCGAGATCCGGCAGGAGTTCTGGACCAACGTGAAGGTCCCCGGCGAGGCCGGGCGCTTCAACCAGAGCCTGGAGCACGCCGGCCGCGTCGCCGACTTCATCGAGCTCGCCGAGCTCATGTGCGTCGACGCACTGCACCGCAACGAGAGCTGCGGTGGTCACTTCCGGGCCGAGAGCCAGACCCCCGACGGGGAGGCCCTGCGCGACGACGAGAACTTCGCCTACGTCGCGGCCTGGGAGTGGACGCCCGAGGGCGTCCCGCCGGTCCTCCACAAGGAGGACCTCGAGTTCGAGTACGTCCACCTCGCCCAGCGGAGCTACAAGTAATGAACCTCAAGCTGCGTGTCTGGCGTCAGCGGAGTGCGGCGGAGAAGGGGCAGATGGTGACCTACGAGGTCACCGACGTCTCCCCGGACATGTCGTTCCTCGAGATGCTCGACGTGCTCAACGAGCAGCTCATCCTCGACGGTGAGGACCCGGTCTCCTTCGACCACGACTGCCGCGAGGGCATCTGCGGGTCGTGCGGCGTCATGATCAACGGCCGCGCGCACGGCAACGGCCTGTTCGAGAACCACCCGCAGACCACCACCTGCCAGCTGCACATGCGGTCGTTCAAGGACGGCGACACGATCGACGTCGAGCCGTGGCGGGCGACGGCGTTCCCGGTCATCAAGGACCTCGCCGTCGACCGGTCGGCGTTGGACCGGATCATCCAGTCGGGCGGCTACATCAGCGCCCCGACCGGCACCGCCCCCGAGGCGCACTCGATCCTGGTCGCCAAGAAGGACTCCGACGCCGCCTTCGACGCCGCCACCTGCATCGGCTGCGGCGCCTGCGTGGCGGCCTGCCCGAACGCCTCGTCGATGCTGTTCACCGCCGCGAAGGTCACGCACCTGGGGCTCATGCCGCAGGGCCAGCCCGAGCGCAACGACCGCGTGGTCAACATGATCCACCAGCAGGACCTCGAGGGCTTCGGCGGCTGCACCAACATCGGCGAGTGCTCGGCGAGCTGCCCCAAGGGCATCTCGATGGAGAACATCTCCCGGCTCAACCACGACCTGCTCGGCGCCCTGCGCGCCGGCGCACGGCCGAAGAGCTGACCCCGGCACCACCGCGACGGGCGGGGACCCCCACGGGTCCCCGCCCGTCGGTGTTCTACGGGGCCCGATGGTGGCGCCGGGTCGGTTCGAGGTGCAAACTGACGACGTGACCGCGCTCTACGACCTCGCGGACCTGCCCGGCCGCCCGTGCACGATCGCCGCCGCCCTGGAACTGGTCGGCGAGCGGTGGTCGCTGCTGGTGGTCCGGGAGGTCTCGCTGGGCAACCACCGCTTCAGCGACATCGCCCGCGGCACCGGGGCACCCCGGGACCGGCTGACCGCGCGGCTCAACGCGCTGGTCGCCGCCGGCGTGCTCGAGCGCCGCCGGTACAGCGACTCCCCGCCCCGCTCGGGCTACCACCTCACCGCGTCCGGCCGCGACCTGCTGCCGGTGCTGCAGGCGCTGCTGCAGTGGGGCGACCGCTGGGCTGCCGAGGAGCCACCGGTGCGGCTGAGCCACGCGCCGGCCGGGCACGAGGAGCACACCGTCGACGCCGAGTGGGTGTGCCGAACCTGCGGCGAGCCGGTCAACTCCTCGCGGGTCGAGCGGGTGCTGACCCCGGCCGGCCGCGCCCTGTCCGGGCTGCCGGCGGACGAGACGCATGAGCACTGAGGCCGACCCGGCGACCGGCGTGCCGGCCGCGTGGGGCGAGCCGCGCTCCCGGACGGTCACCTGGTTCGACCCGATGGTCACCGCGGCCGGCGGCCGGGAGCGCTCCGGGCTGGAGACGCTCGAGGCGGTGCGCGACGGCGTGCTGCCGCCGCCCCCGATCGCGCAGCTGCTGCAGATGGACCTGGTCGCCGTCGAGGAGGGCCGGGTCGAGTTCGCCTGCGCCGTCGACGAGTCGGTCTACAACCCGATCGGCGTCGTCCACGGCGGGCTGGTCTGCACCCTGCTGGACTCCGTCGCCGGCTGCGCGGTGCACACCACGCTGCCGCACGGCGTCGGCTACACGTCGATCGAGCTGAAGGTGACCTACCTGCGGGCGGTCACGCAGGCCAGCGGGCCGCTGACCGCCGTCGGCACGGTCGTCAAGCCCGGCCGCCGGGTCGCCTTCGCCGAGGGGCAGGTCACCGACGCCGCCGGCAAGGTGGTCGCGACGGCGTCGAGCTCGCTGCTGGTCTTCCCGCTGCCCGTCTGAGTCAGCGGCCGCGGAACCGGTCGACGACGAGCTCGGGGACGACGTAGGGCTCCCCCGGCACCGCCTTCTCCGGGAAGTCGAAGACGGCGACCATCGACTGCAGCGGGTAGTCCGGCGTCACCGCGACCTCGCGCACCACCTGCCCGTCGACGGAGAAGGCCGCGCCGTCGGGCCGCCAGTCGACGGCGTAGGTGTGCCATCCCGACACGTCGATGCCGGGCCGGGGCGCCGCGAAGTCCTCGGCGAGCCGCGGGTCGCGGAACGGGTGGGTGCCCATCCCGACGGCGGCGCCCTCGACCGGGTCGACGGCGTCGCCGAACACCTCCATCACGCACAGCTCGCCCGAGCGCTCGGGCGCGTCCTCCAGCCCGACCAGCCACCAGGCGACCATCGACCGCCGGGTCACGGTGGCGCGGGCGCGCATCTCCAGCCGCCCGTACCGCGGCGTCCAGCCCCAGTGCGCCGGCTGCTCCTCGCGGACGACCGCCCCGGGACGCACCGGCTGCTGCCCGACCGTGCTGCCGACCGGCCCGGAGAAGACGCCGGACTGGATGCCCGAGACGCGCAGCGGCGGGTGGTCGCCGGGGCACCACAGCGGCGTGTCGTCGGGCAGGTACAGCCGCAGGCAGGAGTCGCGGACCTCGTGGCAGGCCGCCGTCGCCGCACGGGAGCTCCACTGCGGCAGGTAGTGCGGGACCCAGACGTCGCGGTCCAGGTCGTCACCGTCGAAGTCGTCGAGGAACTCCGTCATCGCGACTGCAGCGCGTCGAGGGCCACGGCCATGGCGGCGGCGACGCGGAAGTCCAGCCGGGGGTCGGGGACGGTGACGTCGTAGCGGTCGCGGACCGACTTGCGCCGCTCGACGACAAGCACCGGGCGGCCGGTGGCGGTGTCGACGAAGTCGAAGTGGAAGACGAACGGCACCCAGACGTCGCCGACGTACGGGATGACCTCCCACACCCGCCGCAGCACGGCGATCACCGGCCGCCGCTCGCGGCCGACGGCGGTCAGCCCGGGCACCGTGAGGTCCCAGGTCGAGCGCAGCAGGCTGGCGCCGAACCGCTTGCTGAACGTGCCGAGCGGGCGGCCCTGCTCGTCGAGGACGTCGTGCTCGGCGTGCACGTCGAGGCGCTGGCGGGCGCGGAAGGAGAAGACCGGCCGGGTGCGCTCCTCGTCGGCGGTGAACAGCACCTCCTCCTTGAGCTTGAGCCGCTTCTGCTGCGCCATCGCCAGCAGCTCGCCCTCGGTGCCGTCCGGCCCGACGGCGCGCACCTCGTAGCGGTTGACCATGACGGTGATCCGCTGCCGGACGGCGAAGCGCGGGACGACCATCGCGGCGCGGGTCTCGTCGGCGTGGGGCACGGTCACGGCGGCACCTCCCGGCTCGGGTCCTGCCCCCATCGTGGCCCCCGCGTCCAGGACACGCCGTGCGCGACCGGGTCGAACGCAAGAATCTTGAACTCACCCAGCGAGTGCACAACCGCTGTGCCAGGGTCGGCCCAGGTGGAGCCGGTCCACCGGCAGGAGTGCGGAGGTCGTGGTGTCGCAAGGTCCCCGTCGCGTCGGCGTCGCTGTGGTCGGACTCGGGGGCGCGGTCGCCACGACCGCCGTCGCCGGGCTGGAGCTCCTCCGGATCGGGGCCGCGGGCACCGACGGGCTGCCGCTCGCGGGGCTGGAGGTGGCCGGCGGGCCGGTCGAGGAGACCACCGGCCTGGTCGGCTACGACGCGCTCGTCGTCCGCGGCTGGGACCTCGACGGGTCCGACCTGCGCAAGGCCGCCGAGCAGCACGCGGTCCTCGACTCCCGCCAGCTCGAGCAGGCCGGGCCCGCGCTGTCGGCGCTGACCCCGTGGCCCGCCGCCGGCGATGCCGACTTCTGCCGCAACGTCACCGGCGGCAACGTGGTGCTCGCCGAGACCCGCCGCGACCAGGTCGACGCCGTCCGCGCCGACCTGCGGCGGTTCCGCGAGGAGGAGGCCCTCGACGGCCTGGTGCTGGTCAACCTCGCCTCGACCGAGCGCTGGCCCGACCCGACGGCGCCCGCGCTGCAGACGGTCGAGGCGTTCGAGGCCGGGCTGGACGCCGACGACCGCGCGATCACCCCGGCGATGGTCTACGCCTACGCCGCGATCACCGAGGGCGTCGGCTACGTCAACTTCACGCCGTCGCTGGCCGCCGACGTCCCGGCGCTGGTCGCCCTGGCCGAGCAGCGCGGCGTCCCGGTCGCCGGCAAGGACGGCAAGACCGGCCAGACGATGATGAAGACCGTCCTCGCGCCGGCGTTCCGCGCCCGCTCGCTCACCGTCGAGGGCTGGTACTCCACCAACATCCTCGGCAACCGCGACGGCCTGGCCCTCGACGACCCCGACTCGCTCAACAGCAAGCTGCAGACCAAGGGCAGCGTGCTGGACTCGATCCTCGGCTACCCGGTCGAGGACCACGTGGTCCGGATCGACTACTACCGGCCCCGCGGGGACCAGAAGGAGGCCTGGGACGCCATCGACCTGGTCGGCTTCCTCGGGCAGCGGATGCAGGTCAAGGTCGACTTCCAGTGCCGCGACTCGATCCTCGCCGCCCCCCTGGCGCTGGAGCTCGCCCGGCTCACCGACCTCGCGCAGCAGCGCGGCGAGGGCGGGATCCAGAGGCAGCTGGGCTGGTTCTTCAAGGCCCCGATGACCGCCGACGGCAGCGTCCCCGAGCACGCGTTCCACACGCAGGAGGCGACGCTGCTCGAGTGGCTGGCCGCCGGCGCCCCCGCGCGGTGACCGGACTCGCCCCCTCCCCCGCCGGGACGCTCGCCCCGATCGCCGCGCTGCGCCCGCTGCTGGCCGAGATCGGCGACGCCAAGCGGGTGCGCGTCGCCGGCACGCCCGGCTCGCTCGCCGAGCAGGCCTTCGCCCGTGCCTGGGCGCGGCTGGTGGCGGGCGAGGACGTCGCCGGCGTCGTGTGGTCGGAGACGGCGGCCGCGGTCGCCCGCGCCCGGCTGGCCGGCGTCGACGCCGGCGTGCTGACCGCCGCCGGGCTCTCCGGCGACGAGGCCCTGGCGGTGCTGCGCCGCGGCTTCGACGAGGTGGCCGGCCCTCTGGACGCGGGGCTGCGGGACCGGCTGCGCGCCGCGCTCGGCCCGCTGCCGGCGCCGGCGGCGCCGCCCGCCCTGGCCGGTGCGCTCAACGCCCAGCCGCGTGCGGGCGCGACCGCGCCCGGGAAGCCGCGGATCGTGGTCGAGCCGCCGGAGAGCCACGGCGACCACTGCCTGACCGTCGCCGTCTACGGGGTGCTGGTCGCGCCGGTGGTCGGCGCCGACCCGGTCGCGCCGTTCCTGCTGGGCCTCGCCCACCACCTGCACAACGTCGTCCTGCCCGACGCCGGGTTCGCCGGCGAGGTGCTGCTCGGTGACGCGCTGGAGCGGGTGATGTCCACGCTCGAGGAGCGGGAGCTGGCCGCGCTGCCGGACGCGCTGGCGGACCGGGTGCGCGGGGTGCTGGCGCTGCGGCCGGGCGCCGACGTGCCCGAGGCCCGGGCCTTCCACGCCGCCGACGTCCTCGACCGGGTGCTGCAGGTGCACCACCACGCGCGGGCCGCGGCCTTCACCGCCGCGCAGGCGCTCGACGACCTCGACCTCGTGCACGCCGGGCCGGTACAGGGCTACCACCTCGAGGTCCTGGGAGCGGCCGGGTTGTGAGCCTCGCCGTCGAGGTCCCCGTCGTCGACGGGATCCCGTTCGCCCGCGCCGGCCGCGACGACCTGCGCGCGGAGGTCGCCGGGCTGGTGGCCGCCGGGGAGGCCGACCGGGCGCGGGTGCTGCTGCTCGCCGACGCCGACGACTGGTGGACCGCGCCGCCGCCCCCGCCGGAGCAGCTGGCGCTGGTCCCCTTCGCGCGCACGCTGCGCGAGGCGATGGCCCTGCTCGGCATGGGACGGGTCGCCGACTACTTCGCGCACCGCTGGTCGGACCCGACCCACCTGGCCGGCCTCGCGCTGCTGCAGGCGCACTGGCCCGGGGACCGGCCGGTGGTCGACGTCGCCTGCGGGATCGGCGCGCACCTGCGCGAGCTGTCCCGCCGCGGGGTGCGCGACCTGCTCGGCGTCGACGTCGTCTGGGCCAAGCTGTGGCTGGCGCGGCGGTTCGTCTGCCCGTCGGCGCGCTACGTGTGCGCCGACCTCACCGCCGCGCCGTCGCTCGCCGTCGGCACCCCCGCGTACGTCATGTGCCACGACGCCTTCTACTTCCTCCGCGACAAGCCGGCCGCGGCCGCGGCGATGCGCGCGCTGGCCGGGGACGGCGGCACCGTCGTCGTCGGGCACGCGCACGTCGCCGACCCGCACGGGGAGCCGCTGCCGCCGGAGGACTACGCGCGGGTGCTGGGCACCGGCCTGCTCTACGACGACGACGAGCTGACCCGCTCGCTGCTCGAGGGCCGCCCGCCGCGCCCGGCGCCGCCCGCGGAGCTGCGCGCCAGCGAGGCGGTGGCCCTGGTCGCCGGGGACCCGCGGACCCCCGCGCCGGCCGACCTGGGCGAACCGCTGCCGCCGCTGGCGCCCAACCCGCTGTACCGCGACGGCTTCCTGACCTGGCCGAACGAGCGCTACGCCGTCGAGTACGGGCCGCGCTCGGGCTACCTGCCGCCGCTGTGGCCCGACCCGCTGCCGGCCGACGCCGCCCGCCGCCGGCTGCTGGTCGACCTGCCGGAGGCGTGGTGAGCCGGCGCGCCTCCGGGGGGGGGGGGGGGGGGGGGGGGGGGGGGGGGGGGGGGGGGGGGGGGGGGGGGGGGGGGGGGGGGGGGGGGGGGGGGGGGGGGGGGGGGGGGGGGGGGGGGGGGGGGGGGGGGGGGGGGG